>JAFLUX010000015.1 GCA_022508605.1 Bacteroidales bacterium
GCTCCGGAGGCCTGGGCCTGCTGACACTATGAATACATGCGCCTGCCAAGGCCCGGAGAAATCCTGCCGGCAGCAAGAATCTCTTTCAGGATGCTGTCATCAATAATCTGGCTTACGCCCACTTCCGGCATTATCTCGGCACAGAGGGCCGTCAGTTCCGCAGAAGAAGACATGCCCGTCTGGATGATACAGATTTTTTTCATGGCGATATGCAAATTTAAGCATTTTCCGGCAAAGACCTTCGTTTCGCTCCACGCACAGGTTCCGCCTCCATGGGACGGTCCGGCCATGCGTGTTTCGGATAACGCCGGCGCAATTCTTTCCTCACTTCAAAATAAGCATTCTCCCAGAAACTCCGGAGGTCCGAGGTGAGTTGAACGGGTTTGTAGCCCGGCGAAAGGAGCTCCATCAGGACGGCGAGCCGTCCGCCGTCCACCCGCGGCGTATCCAGCATGCCGAAGCACTCCTGAAGACGCACCCGGAGCACGGGCGCATCGGCACCGAGCCTGTAGTCCAAGGCTATCCTGCTGCCCGTCGGAACCTCTATATGCGAGGGGGCCGCCCTTTCCACCATTTGCTGCATTTCGTAGGGAAGCAGGCTCCATATCACCGCCTTCATGTCTATCTTCTTCAACTGCGCACTCGTTTTGGCATCGCCTATGAACGCCGGCAGCCAGCTGTCGGCAGAGGCCAATAGGGCATCCGTGCCCACATCGGGAATATTCCACTCCGGATGCCACGCGGATGCTGCGGCTATGCGCCTCTGGAGGCCACGCACGTCCTCCGAAAAGTCGAACATCGAAAGCCCCTCCTTTACCGCCGCCTGGCAGATGACGCGCAAAAGCTCTTCCCTCGGCACATCGGACAGTGCCTTTTCCGCAAGCAGATGAACACCGATGCGGCTCTCTTTCCGGGCGACGAGCGCACCTGCCTTGCCATCCCAGTACAGGACATCCCTTTCGCTCGCTAATGCCAGCAAGTCTTCTTCAGCTACAGGGCAGGCCAGAAATATTCTGCCGGCGGCCCCGACCCTCGCATTAAGGGATGCCGCCACAATCCACTGCGCCGCGCAGAGAGGATCGTTCCCGCCCAGAGCCGCAGACCCGCCTCCCGAGAGCTGATAACGCCCGGAGGCATCGCCAAGGCTCCGTCCTATGCGTTCAGGATATGCCGAGGCCAGCAGTCCCCCTACCTCATACGGGTCGACGGAAGCATTGTCCTCCGAGACTGCGACCATCTTACGATACTGCCAGGATGAGCGTTCCACCCGAGCCCACTTGCCGACATGCCCGCTCGCCCTTGCCATCCTCAGCGCATTTATGCGGACATCCAATCCGGCCCCGTCGGTCTCGGACAATACGTCCTTCTCCTCCACGATTGCCGCGATATCGGCCGCAAGCGCCTTCAACTTCGGCGTGGGGCCCTGCAGCAGCATCTGGGCGATACGCGGATGACACGGCCATTTGGCCATGGTCCTCCCGTGAGGGGTGATGGAGCCGTCCGGTGCCAGGGCTCCGAGCGAAACAAGCAGCTGCGCTGCCGTCCGAAGCGGAAAGGATGGCGGAGGAGTCAGCCATGGGAGGGCCGACACATCGCGCTCTCCCCAAGCCGCCACATCGAGAGCCAGGGAGCTTAGGTCGGCCTCCAAGATTTCCGGGGTCCGCACGGCCGGCATCCGGGCCTCCGTTCCGGCATTCCATAGTCTATAGCATACGCCCGGGGCGACCCGTCCCGCACGTCCCGCCCTTTGCGCCGCCATGTCGGCGCTGATTCTCACTGTCTCGAGGCGGCTGAGTCCGCTGCGGGCATCGACAGTAGACTTCCTGCAGAGTCCGCTGTCCACCACGATGCGTATGCCCTCTATGGTAAGGGAAGTTTCCGCTATAGGTGTGGCCAGCACCACTTTCCGTTCTCCCGGGGCGCACGGGGCAAGGGCCGCCTGCTGCTCTGAGTCCGGCTGCATACCGTACAAGGGACAGATGCGGGTGGCTCCGAGAGAATCGCCCAGGAGTACGGCGCAGCGGCGTATGTCCGCCTCGCCGGGCAGAAAGGCGAGGATGTCCCCGCTGCGGCTCGCATGGGCTTCCCTGACGGTCTTGGCCACCATCTCGGCGGCATTCTCCGGAAGGGCTTCCTGCCCGCAGCGGACAAGCTCCACCGGGTACATCCTCCCCCGGCTCTCTATCACCGGCGCAGACAGGGCCTCCGACAAGGCACTGGTGTCTATGGTCGCCGACATAAGGACTATGCGCAGGTCGTCCCGCAGCAGTTCCCGTGCCTGCCTTGTCATCGCGACGGCCTCGTCCGAAGCCAAGCTCCGTTCGTGAAATTCGTCGAAAATCACTACCGATACACCCTCTAAGGTCGGGTCGTCTATGAGGCGGCGGGTAAGCATCCCTTCCGTAAGCACTTCTATGCGAGTCCTCTCGGAAATCCTGCGCTCGAAGCGTATGCGATAGCCTACTGTCTCCCCCACCTGCTCTCCGAGCATCGAGGCCATACGTCCTGCAATCTGCCTGGCCGCCACCCTTCGAGGCTCCAGCATCAGTATGCGTCCTCCGGAGGGAAGGCCTTCGAGTATGGTCAGCGGCAGCAGCGTGGACTTGCCCGCACCTGGCGGGGCCGTCACAATCAGCACTCCGTGGCGTTTGAGAGCATCGTTCACCGCGCCGGCTATTTCCTGCACGGGAAGCATATCGGTTCCGTTCATTTCCGACCAAAACTACACATTTTCCGCCAAGAAAGCAAGTAGGAAAAATGCATGTAAATATTTATCTTCGCCCCCGGGTTCAAAGCTCAAACGGATGATTTCATGAATACGCTCTGGATTGTACTTCCCGTCCTGACTCTCCTGATGTTCGACCTGGGACTCGGACTGAAAATGGCTGACTTCCGTATGGTCATAAAGAAGCCCCGCCCGGTCGCGGCCGCCCTTTTCGGGCAAATCGTCCTGCTGCCGTGCATAGCCGCCGGGCTCTCATGGCTGTTCCGCCTGCCCCCGGTGTTTTCCACGGGACTCGTGCTCATAGCATGCTGCCCCGGAGGGAGTTCGTCCAATGTCTTTTCAAAGATGGCCGGCGGGGACGTGGCCCTGTCCGTCACCCTCACCGCCCTGTCCAGCATCATCACCCTTTTCACAATACCTATGGTCATGGGGCTGGTCACAGCGCTTTCCGGCGAATCGGCGGGCATAGTCCTGCCGGTAGGAAACCTCATCAAACAGAATCTTCTGCTGGTGCTGCTCCCCGTCGCCGCCGGCATAGGCCTGCATCATGCGCTGCCGTCGTTTGCAAAAAAGGCCGACCGCATACTCTCCGCACTGGCCCTTCCCCTGCTGCTACTGCTGATAAGCGTTTTCTACGCCCAGCACCACAGGGCCATCATAGACAACATCGGCAGATTGGGAGCGGCAGTCACGGCACTCATCCTCGTTGCCGCAGGCTGCGCGTCCCTGCTTGCGCGACTTTCCGGCAGCAGCACGGCGCAGCGCCGCACCATAGTAATAGAAGTTGGCATGCAGAATGCCGCCCAGGCCATTGCCATAGCCACCAGCCCGTTCATTTTCGCCGATGCGGACATGGCCATTCCGGCCATTCTCTACTCCCTGATGATGAACATAATACTGCTCGCATACGTATTTCTTTCAAGGCGCGGCTGAGCGGTAGGTTCAAAATTTTTCCAACCTTTTGCCCCGACATTCCGTCTAACAGATGGAACCGCTCCGAAGCGGAAAAAACAGTTAAACATAAACAGGTATAATCATGGACGATATTTTGATTCCGATTTCTGTCTGCGTCATCCTGCCTATAAGTATCGTATGGCTCTCGATGCGCACATCCCAGAACGAAACGAACCGCAAGACGGAAGTAATGCTCAAGGCGCTGGAGATGGGAGTGCCCATAGACCCCTCTTTCTTCAGGGACACAAAAAGCGCCAAAGGTGTGAAAGAGCGTCTGCTCGGGCGTCTTTCCGCGGCCTGCGTGACATCCCTGCTGGGAATCGCGGCCATGACGGGAGGCATGCTTGCGTGCAACAACTACAGCTGGGACCTTAACAAGTCCCCCCTGCCCCTCCTCGTTGTGGCAGGAGCCATCCTCACGGCCATAGGAGTGGCCCTTTTCATTGTCTTCTTCGCCGGACGGAAAATGCTTTCCAGAGAAATCGAAGCCGAAGAAAAAGAACTGAGTCAAAAATAGTCATGAGTCCGGAGCGTTTCACGGAACTCGTCAGGGCTGAGCAGGAGTCTTTGCGGAGATTCCTGCTGGCGCTGTGCTCCGGCAATGCCATGGAGGCTGACGACATCGCCCAGGATGCCTTAGTGCGGGCATACGTGGCCTCCGGTTCCTTTCTCGGCCTGAGCAAATTCAGCACATGGCTGTTCCGTATCGCCTACAACTGCTACGCAGACCGGCTCCGGAGAAAGACGGCGGAGACTGTCCCCGCCGATGCCCCACAGGTGCTCAACCTGCCCTCGCCGGACGAAAGCGACGACCGCTTCCGCTACCAGCGCCTGTACCATGCCTTGGACAGCCTGAGCGAGAAGGAAAAGGCCGTCACGGTGCTGCATTACTTCGAGGAACGGAGCGTCAAGGAAATCGCCAGTATACTCCAAATCCCGTCAGGCACGGTCAAATACCACCTTTTCAATGCCCGAAACCATCTTAAATCCCTGCTGCAATGAACCAAGTCGATGAATTTCTCCGCCTCCACAAGCCCCGCCCGGCAGACAATCCGACCTTCATCCTCGAAGTCCGTAATAAGATGCATGCCGCCGAGGGCATCAAGGCCGAAGTGGACCGTCAGCGCAGGCTAAGCCGCCTGGCCCTCGCAGTCACGCTCGCGGCCGGACTTCTGCTCGGAGCCTGCCTTGCAGCACTCGTAATCCTTTTCCCGTCGGAGAACTTCGCCTGCGGAGCGGATGTAAACGTGTTCGCAAGGCTCAGCGGATTCTTCAAAGACTGCAGCCCCTTCATATTCCTCCCCCTGGCAGGAGGCGCCACGGCCCTCGGCCTGCTTGCCGTGCAAAAGGGCAGTGGAAGGTTCTGACACCCCCTTACGAAGCGCTGCCGGGGGCCTTTTTCTGCATGAGTATGGCAAGGGTGGCGAAGATTCCGAGCGCTAAGGGATAGTACAGATACCGCATGACGGCGGGAGCTGAGACCCCGGCAAGTCCGGAGGCCATGAGCATCTGCGCCCCGTAGGGGATGATGCCTTGCACGAGGCAGGAGAAAGTATCCAGGATGCTCGCAGTCCGGCTCGGATTAAGCCCGAAACGTCCGGTTATATCCTTTGCGAGAGGTCCCGCTGTAATGATGGCTATAGTGTTGTTCGCCGTACAGAAATTCACCAGTCCCACGAGCGCGGCTATGCTGAATGAAGCTCCAATCGGTCCGTTTATATGCTTGGTGAGTCCGGAAATGATGAAATCCATGCCCCCGTTGTACCTTATGAGGGCCAGCATCCCACCGGCGAGCAGCGTGACTATTATCAGCTCCCCCATCCCGGATATGCCGGAGCCGGCGGACACCATCCAGTCCGTCCAGCCCAAGGAACCGGAGGCCATGCCTATGATGCCGTTTACCACCAATCCGAAGCCGAGCACCGCTATCACATTCATCCCGGCGAGCGCCAGGCCGATGACGAGCAGGTAAGGCAGAATCTTCACCCAGTCCACGGGAAGGATTTCATGGGCGACGGACACTTCCCTGCCCATGAGCACATAAACAATCAGCACGATGAGGGCGGCCGGTGCGGCAATGCGTATGTTGGAGCGGAATTTTTCGCGCATTGCGACACCCTGGCTGCGTGTGGCCGCAACTGTCGTGTCGGAAATGAAAGAAAGGTTGTCGCCGAAAAAAGCTCCCCCGACGACTATCGCGGTAAGGAAAGCGACCGAAGCCCCGGTCTGGGCGGCAAGTCCCGAGGCCACGGGCACAAGGGCCACTATCGTGCCTACGCTCGTGCCTATCGCCATGGATATGAAGCAAGAGGCGAGGAAAAGTCCCGCATAGACGAATCTGGCGGGAAGTATGTTCAGAGTAAAATTGACCGTAGCCTCTATGGAGCCTATATCCTTCGCCGTGGATGCGAAAGCGCCCGCCAGCACGAAAATCAGTATCATCAGCACATTGCTCTCCCCCACTCCGGAAGAAAAGACGGAGATGCGTCCGTCCATGTCGAAGCGGGAGCGCCATCCTCCGGAAATTTCCGGCTTCGCCGGCGTGATTGTCAGGGCGTATGCCGAGGCCACCAGAAAGGCAGCCGTCACCGGCACCTTGTAGAAATCTCCGGCGAGCAGGGACGAGAGCAGATATACCGCCAGAAAAACGAACAGCGGGCTTATCGCGAGCCACCCGTTCATCCTCCGGCCTTTGCTTCTTCCTTCATGATTTCCCATAATTCTTTTTTTCATGCGGGCGCCCCGCAAGGTTCCGACCTTTTGCAAGGAACGCGGATGCAAAGATAACAAATCCTGACATAATCTTTTGGCGGGGCGTGCAAATTGCCGAATTATTGTCAAGACTTGTCAAAATACGGCCATATCTTTGCAGCAGTTAAAACATTTGCACTATGTCAAAGGATATAAAGAACTGGATTGAAAGCTGCAGCGAAATCGAAGAACTCATTTCCGAACTCGAGCTCGAATTCGACGGAGCCTGGTGAGTATCTTTCAAAATAAATTCGTAACTTGCCGGAAAGGATTGGCAGCATGGAAAATAATGTACGGCATGAAGTGCTCGGCAGGCTCCGCCATGACGGCACGGTAAGGCAACTGCTTCTCGTGGAGACGGCAGAAGGCTCCGAAGCCCTCGCGCATTACTACGTCAAGGGAGCGGCAGGCTGGAGGCTGAGGGCCGCCGGCTCCGCCTTCATAGGAAAACACGGGACCGGCAAGCAGCGTGAAGGCGACCTCAAGACGCCTTGCGGCGATTTGCGCCCGCTGAGGGCATTCGGAATACTCCCCGACCCGGGAAGCCTGCTCCCCTACCTGCGAATAGTCCCTGGGACTGTGGCCTGCGATGCCAAGGGACCGCACTACAACCGCATAATTCAGACAGACCCCAGCAATGGAGGCCCTGAAGAACTCTCCGGAGAACGGATGTGGGAGCTGTCTCCGGAATACTCCTACGGCATCGAAACGGACTACAACGCGGCCGGGATTTGGCCGCTCGGCTCCGCCATATTCGTACACTGCAAGGGAAACAAAAAATGGACGGGAGGCTGCATAGCGCTCGACCTCCCGTTCATGAAAAAAGTCCTGACCACTGCCGATGAGGGACTGCTCATCAGCATACGCTGAGTCCCCTATTTGGCGATTGCAACGCTGCGGGTTTCACGGATGACCGTAATCTTCACCTGACCGGGATATGTCATCTCGTCCTGGATGCGCTGGGCTATGTCCGTAGACAGGCGCGCCGCCTGGTCGTCGGAAACTTCCTCCGCGCCTACTATGACACGAAGCTCGCGTCCGGCCTGGATAGCATAGGACTTGGTCACCCCGCGATAGGACGCCGCAAGGTCTTCCATGCCCTTGAGTCTCTTTATGTAAGATTCGATGACCTCGCGGCGGGCACCGGGACGGGCGCCGGAAATGGCATCGCCCACGAGCACGAGAGGCGCATATATGGTGCTCATCTCCATTTCCTCATGGTGTGCCCCTATGCAGTTGCAGATTTCAGGGCGCTCCTTGTACTGTTCGGCAAGTTTGGCTCCCAGGATTGCGTGAGGCAGTTCAGGCTCGTCTTCGGATACCTTTCCTATGTCGTGCAGGAGTCCGGCACGCTTGGCTATCTTGGGATTGAGGCCGAGTTCGGATGCCATCACGGCGCAGATGTTCGCGACTTCACGCGAATGCTGCAAGAGGTTCTGCCCGTAGGAGCTGCGGTACTTCATGCGTCCGATAAGGCGCACAAGCTCTATGTTCATGCCGTGTATTCCGAGATCTATGCAGGTCCGCTTTCCCGTCTCGAGTATTTCTTCCTCGAGCTGTTTGCTGACCTTGGTCACTACCTCCTCGATGCGGGCCGGATGTATGCGGCCGTCTATCACGAGCTGGTGCAGGGACAAGCGGGCCACCTCGCGGCGCACGGGGTCGAAAGCGCTGATAAGTATCGCATCGGGGGTGTCATCCACCACGATTTCCACTCCCGTGGCGGCCTCGAGGGCCCTGATGTTGCGCCCCTCGCGACCGATGATGCGGCCTTTCACCTCGTCATTGTCTATGGGGAAGGTGGTCACGGCATTCTCGATGGCCGTTTCCGTGGCCGTGCGCTGTATGGTGTTTATCACTATGCGCTTGGCTTCCTTGGCGGCGTTGAGCCGCGCTTCATCCATCACGTCGTTGATGTAGGCCTGGGCCTCGGTGCGCGCTTCCGCCTTCATGTTTTCTACCAGCATGTTCTTGGCCTCCTGGGCGCTCATGCCGGCTATCGTCTCAAGCTGGCGGTTGGCCTGCGAACGAAGTTGCTCGCATTCTTCCATCCTGGATTCGAGCACAGCTTTCTGCGCATTCACCTGTCCGCGCTGGGAGTCGAGGTCGTGCTGGCGCTTGTTCAGTTCGGAAGCCTGCTGGTTGAGCTGTCCTTCCCGTGACTTGATATTGTTCTCCCGCTCGCGGAGCTCGTTGTTGCGCTGGCTCACTTTCTGGTCATGCTCGCTTTTGAGCTGGAGGAACTTTTCTTTCGCCTGCAATATTTTCTGCTGCTTAATACTCTCCCCCTCTATCTCCGCTTTCTCTATAATAGAGGCCGCGCGGTTTTTGGCTGAAGTCCGAAGGAGCACTATATGAATGGCCAAAGCGATGGCTGCACCGGCTAAGGCTGATAGGAAATAGTACAAAATCATATCGTGTATATATTAGTTTTTAACCTGCGAATTTAATCATTTTTTATCTATTTTTCACAATCGCAGCCGCAAAAATCGCATCTTTTTCCCGCTTCACAATTTTGAGATAAAATAATGTCATTTTCAAAGTTTTTAGTAACTTTGGCGATTAATTAATAATGCTATCATTTGACCAAATGAACAGACTATTCACCGCAGATTGCCGCAGATTGCCGCAGATTGCTCTTTTGTCAGTATTGGCGCTTTGCCTGCTCGTATCGTGCGACAGCAACGGCAGCAAGCCGGACTCCGAGAGTAAAATCGTTACTACCTATGTCCAGCTGCCCTCGCTCACGGAGGTCGAGGAAGGCTCGGACATCACCATCGGGCTTTCCGGCATCACAAACATAAGCTCCGAAGATGCCGTGGTGCTCAGGTCGTCGGCCAATCAAGACTACAACTGCCCCATCATATCGTTAAAAGACGGCGACCACCTGACTTTCCGGCTCGCCGAAGGCGTCGCGAGCGGCAATTACAGGTTTTACATACGCCGCGGGGAAACCAACCATTATGTGGGCACGACGGAGCTTTCCATCCTGAAGGCCCTCGTGATAGAGCCCGACCCCGGCACCAACATATACGGCATAGTCACCTGCGAAGGCAGCGGTGTGGCGGGCGTGCTGGTGTCAGACGGCGACGAATTCGCCACCACGGACGCGAACGGCATATACCAGCTGAAGTCCCTGAAAAAGTGGCAGTACGTATTCGTGATAATCCCGAGCGGCTACGAAGTGCCCTCCCAGGGCGTGCTGCCGCAGTTCCATGCGACCCTCACGCAGAGCGCCGCGGTGGCCGAGCGCAAGGACTTCGAACTGAAAAAATCCCCGGCGGACGATTTCACGCTTTTCGTCCTCGGCGACATGCACCTTGCGAACCGCAACGACGACATAGGCCAGTTCCGCACCTTCTCGGCATCCTTGAACAAGGAAATGGCCGCGACTCCCGGCAAGAAATACTGCCTCACCCTCGGAGACATGACATGGGACCTTTATTGGTACAGCAACAGCTACACCTTCCCCGAATACCTGCATACGGCCAATGAGAATTTCAGCGGCGTGCAGTTCTTCCACACCATGGGCAACCATGACAATGACATGAATTCCGTGGGCGACTACAACAAGTCGTTCCGCTACACAAGGGACATCGCGCCTACCTATTATTCTTTCAATATAGGCAGCGCGCATTTCGTAGTCCTCGACAACATAGACTACAACGAGGTGGGCACCGGTTCCGACAACAGGGACAAATACGTGCTCGACTACACTGCCGAACAAATGGCCTGGCTCAAGAAAGATTTGTCCTATGTGGATCCCGGCACGCCGGTCTTCATCAGCAGCCATGCCCCCGTGTCGCGCCCGAACGGGGCGACCACGTTCAACAACAACTACATGAACGGGGCCAATTCCGCCGGAGAAGCCAATATGGCCGACTTCATTTCCGCCGTGTCCACGCACAACGTGCACTTCCTGAGCGGACACACCCACAACCTTTTCAACCGCAAGCATTCCGACAGATTCTCCGAACACAATGAAGGTGCGGTATGCGCCACCTGGTGGTGGAGCGGAAAGCTCACCAGCGGCATCCACGTATCCCAGGACGGGACTCCCGGAGGATACGGAGTGTGGGAATTCAAGGGAAAGAACTTCACGCATCGCTACCAGGCCGCCGGACACGGCGCCGAATATCAGTTCAGGGCCTACGACATGAATGAAGTGAAGAAAGTGGTCGTGCCTGCCGCCGGAGGCTCGCACAAAGACTTCACGAAATACGTAACCGCATTCTCCGGCATGCCTGAGAACACTATACTCATAAACGTGTGGGATTTCGATGAGGACTGGGAGATTTCAGTGACCGAAGACGGGAAGACGCTCCCCCTCACGCGGTTGTACACCTACGACCCCCTGCATGTAATGGCACTTTCCGCTCCGAGGTGCAAGAGCGCCGATTCCGGCACCACTCCGAACTTCCTCACCTCACAGTGGCCACATTTCTTCAGCGCCAAGGCCTCGTCCGCAAATTCCGGCATAGTCGTCACGGTCACGGACAGGAACGGCAAGAGTTTCTCCGAAACCATGTCCAGGCCCAAGGCTTTCAATGTATCCGATTACAAAAACCAATAATTTTTATTATTAACTTCTAACCAACAAAACGTTATGAAATTTCTCAAAACTTTGGCCGTTTCGGTGCTTCTGCTGCTGACGAGTGCAGCGGTAATCGCACAGAACCGGAAAGTGACCGGAAAGGTCGTCGACGTATCGGGATTCCCGATTCCCGGGGTTGGCGTCATTCTCGACGGCACAGCCCAGGGCACGATTACATCCGACGACGGCTCCTGGTCGCTTAGCGTTCCCTCGAGGGACGTTTCACTGACTTTCTCCAGCCTCGGCTACGTGACCAAGGGCGTCGCGGTGCCCTCCGGCCAGGAGACCGTGAACGTTGTCCTCGAAGAAGACAGCATGACACTCGAAGAGACTGTCGTCGTCGGTTACGGCGTGCAGAAAAAGGTGAATCTCACCGGAGCCATCACGGCCGTGGAGAGCAAGTCTCTCGAAAACCGCAGCTCCCACAACCTCACCACCATGCTCCAGGGTTCCGTGCCCGGACTCAACGTCTCCACTTCGAGCGGCAATCCCGGCAGCACAGGATCGCTGAACATCCGCGGATACACCTCCATCAACGGAGGTTCTCCCCTGGTGCTCATCGACGGCATCGAGGGCGACATAGACCGCATCAACCCTCAGGACGTGTCTTCCATCTCCGTCATCAAGGATGCCTCTTCGGCAGCCGTCTACGGAGCCAGGGCGGCCTATGGCGTCATTCTCGTGACCACCAAGGACGGCAACGTCGACAAGAACAAGGCCACGGTGCGCTACAACGGCCGCTGGGGACTTGAAATGCCCACCACCTCCACGGACTGGGAGACCACCGGTTACTGGTCCGTCTACACCATCAACAAGTTCTGGTACGAAAGCAAGGGTTCCAACTACGTGAACTACACCGCCGAAGACATGCGCGAACTGCTCGCCCGCGTCAACGACAAGACCGAGAACCCCGAGCGCCCCTGGGTGGTGATAAAGGACGGCAAGTACAAGTACTACGCGAACACGGACTGGTGGCACGAGATGTACAACGACGTTCATCCCACCACGAACCACAGCATCAGCGTGAGCGGCGGCAACAATGCCGTGAAGTACTACCTTTCCGGCCAGTATGACAGGCAGGAAGGTATGGTGAAGGCCCGTCCCGACGTATTCGACAAATACAATCTCAGGGCCAAGATAGACGCCCGCATAAACAAGTATGCGCGCATAAGCAACAACACCAATTTCTATGTCTCGACCTATGACTATCCCGGTCTGTCGGACATTCAGGACTCTTTCGCATACGGAGACCGTCATGCACCTGCGTGCTTCCCGCTGCAGAACCCCGACGGCACCTGGCTCTATTTCGTGGACGCATTGGGATACCGCGTGGCCAACGGACGCCACTGGGCCTATGCTAGCAAGAATCTCAACGTACAGAAGAGGACCGACCTCGCCAACACTACCGAGCTGACGGTGACTCCGTTCAAGAACTTCACGCTGAAAGCCAACTACAGCTACCGCACCTACAACAACCACAACACCCACCGCAGGAACCTCATCGAGTATTCCCAGTTCCCCGGTGAAGTGGTCATCTACAACAACGGCGGAGCTTTCGACAACTACATGACCGAAAAGATTTCCGAAAACGTCCGTCAGACCTGGAATGTCTACGGAACCTACGACAACACCTTCGGAACGGCCCACCACTTTACGGCGATGGCAGGTTACAACTATGATTCCTACCACTACAAGGACGTATGGGCCAAGGGATACGACCTGATTACCACGGAGCTTTCAGACCTCGACCTCATCTCCACCTCCAACCGTCCGGCAGAGGCCAACGGCGGACAGACCGCATGGAAGACGCTCGGATTCTTCGGCCGTCTCAACTACGACTATGCCGGACGCTACCTCTTCGAAGCCTCGGCACGCTATGACGGTTCGTCCCGCTTCGCCGCCGGTCACAAATGGGGATTCTTCCCCTCCGTGTCTTTGGGATGGAGAATCAGCGAGGAGCCTTTCTTCGCCCCTGCGAAGCACATTGTGAACAACCTCAAGCTCCGCGCTTCATACGGAACACTGGGCAACCAGAACGTGGCTAACTACTCCTTCATACGTCTCATCAACTTCAACACGTTCGCCGCGTACAACTTCGGAGAGAACGTGATGGCACGCTACACCAACGTAGATGCTCCCGTCGCATCCGACAAGACCTGGGAGACCTCGAAGCAGAGCAACCTCGGACTCGACCTCGCGATGCTGGGCAACAAGCTCGAATTCACGGGAGAGCTCTACATCCGTGACACAGACGGAATGCTTACCGACGGCATGGACCTCCCCGCAGTTTACGGAGCCTCAGTGCCCAAGATGAATGCCGCGGACCTTCGCACCAAGGGATACGAGCTCTCGCTTAGCTGGAGGGATTCGTTCAAGCTCGGCAGCCGCGACTTCGAATATTTCGTAAGGCCCACTCTCAGCGAATACCGCTCCAACATCACCAGATTCCAGAACCAGGAAAAACTGCTTTCAAACTACTACACAGGCATGGAAATCGGTGAAATATGGGGCTTCCACGTAGACGGCCTCTTCGCATCCAATGCCGAAGCGGCGGAGTACACGAGCCGCGTGGACCAGTCCTACATGAACGCCAATCTCAACGGAGGATGGAAGGCAGGAGATCTCAAGTATGCCGACCTCGACGGTGACGGCATCATAAGCATAGGGAAAAACACCCTTAAAGAGCACGGTGACCTCATCTACCTCGGAAACTCACTCCCGAGACTGCATTACGGACTCACGACAGGATTCTCCTATGCAGGCTTCGACGTGAGCGTGTTCTTCGAGGGCACCGGCAACCACTACTGGTATCCGGCCCGCTACAACTTCGATTTCTGGGGTCCCTACAGCCTCGGATATCCCACGTTCCTTGCCAAGAACTTCCTTGACAACTGCTGGAGCGAAGACAACCCCGATGCATACTTCCCCAGACCCCGTTCCAACGTCGCATCCAACGGCGGCGGAGAGCTCGGCCGCGTGAATGACCGCTATATCCAGAATATCAGATATCTTCGTTTCAAGAACCTGACCGTCGGATACGAAATCCCCAAGAAAATCATTTCCAAGGTCGGTCTCGAACAGCTCCGCGTGTACTTCTCCGGAGAGAATATCGCATACTGGTCCCCCATCACCAAGGTCACCGACCACCTGGATCCTGAAAGCTGCTTCAACCGCAACGACGACGCCGTGGACGACCTGAACAACACGTCATATCCCTGGCAGAAGACTTTCATGTTCGGAATTGACATCACTTTCTAATTCATACAGATTATGAAAAAGTGTTTTATATCGATAGCCCTGGCCTCGCTCGCACTTGTTTCCTGCGACCTTGACGGCCTGATTACGCTTATACCCGAGTCTCAGATTACGCCGGATTCATATTTCAAGACGGCTGAGGACCTGCAGCTCTTTTCAAATACGTTCTACAACAACCTTCTTGACAAGGAGCCCTTCTCCATAGAGAGCGACGTGTTCGTGAAGATGAACCCTTCCAATCTCATCCGCGGAGGCAACGACCGCACGGTTCCCGCATCCGGCGGCGGATGGTCATTCACCAATCTCCGCAAGATGAATACGCTGCTCGGCAATATACACAACTGCGACGACGAGCAGGCAGTGAAGGAATATACCGCACTGACAAAGTTCTGGCGCGCATACTACTATGCCGACATGGTTCGCAAATTCGGAGACGTGCCATGGATAGACCGTGAACTCGGTTCCGCAGACGAAGACCTCTATTTCCCCCGCGACACGCGCGAGACCGTGCTCCAGCACATGATAGAAGACATCGACTGCGCAATCGAGGATCTTCCCGGTCCCTGGGCGGCACCGTCCACGGCCTACCGCGTGAACAAATACACGGCGATGGCCCTCAAGTCGCAGTTCTGTCTTTTCGAAGGCACTTTCAGGAAATATCATTCCAGTCCTGCCCCGTTCGAAGAGTCCTACACTGCCGCAGACGGCACCACTCATGACTACAAATACTATCTCGAACTGGCTGCGGAAGCGGCGAAGATGATTATGGATTCGGGGGTATACAGGATTCACAGCACCGGAAATCCCAACTCCGACTACCTTACCCTCTTCAACCAGGGCGACGCCAGCACGGATGAAATCATCCTTGCCGTCAACTACGACCGCGACCTCAAGATTAAGCATGACTGCTCGCGCGAAATGACCAACCAGACGGCCGCTCGCCCGGGCATGACCAAGAAGCTGGTCGACATGTACCTGATGAAGGACGGCTCCCGTTTCACCGACAAACCCGGCTGGAACGTCATGCCGTTCGCGGAGGAAGTCGCGGACCGCGACCCGCGTCTTGCGCAGAGCATTCGCACCCCCGGATATGTATGGAAGACCGGACACAAGCAGGACGGACCCGAATTCGCGTTCTGCCAGACGGGCTATCATCCCATCAAGTTCGTCCAGTCCTATGAGTCCAAGGCTTATTCGACAGACAATTCGGACAACGACATGCCCGTCTACCGCTATGCCGAAGTTCTTCTCAACTACGCAGAGGCGAAGGCCGAACTCGGCACCCTCACCCAGGGAGACATCGACATAAGCATAAAGCTGATACGCGACCGCGTAGGCATGCCGAACCTCGACATGGCCGCCGCGAATGCGAAACCCTGCGAATACCTCAGCTCCGCGGAGTTCGGATATCCTAACGTCAGCGGAAGCAACAAGGGCGTGATTCTGGAGATACGCCGCGAGAGGGCCATCGAGCTTTTCGAAGAGGGATACGGCCGCTACTTCGACCTTATGAGGTGGAAAGCCGGCTATTGTCTCAACCAGCCCTTCCACGGAATGTACATCCCCGGTCCCGGATACTACGAATTCGGCGACGACAGCAAGTATACCTTCTATGTGGGCAGCTCCAGCGCAAGCGGAACCAAGTATAAGATCTATGATCCTTCGACCGGTGATGAAACCGCAACCGACGAGATTTTCTACCTTGTAGACCCCAACACCGGCAATTACGCCATCGCAGGCGTACGCGACGCCCTGAAGTCTGTGCCTCACTCCTTCGATGAGAGCAAGCACTACTTCTATCCCCTGCCGGAGAAAGAACTCCAGCTCAATACAAATCTGAAACAGAATCCTAACTGGAAATAAAAAATGAAACGATTTTTAACTATAATCGCGCTCTGTTCCGTCACACTCGCATCCTGCAACAAGGAGATTGAGGACAATGTGGCGAAAGCGGTGCTCGGCGATGTGTCGATACTCAACTTCGCCGCCAGCAACCCTTCACCGCAGACAGTCGAGGTCGTATCCGACGGAGAATGGCATACCAACGCCCCTGACTGGATTACCGTGGATCCCACGACCGGAAGCGGCGTAACCACCGTCACCGTGACTGCAAGCAGCAACACCGATGCGAACGGAATGCTCGAGCCCAGAAAAGACACGCTCTTCATATCCGGCAACACGCTCGCCAGCCGTCTCATCATCTTGGTGAACCAGGAGGGCGACTCCTACCGCAACGCAGAGCGCCTCACTCTCGACAAGGTGGCGGCCCTCGCGGACGGCAAGGCATTCATCCTGAACGAGGCCACCGTAGCGGCGGTCACCTCCGCCGGCTTCATCGCCAACGGCAACGGTGCCAACGTATATTTCAAGAGCAGCGTCGCCGTAAAGGTCGGAGACAAGATTTCCGCAAAGGGAATCAAGGGCAGCTCCAACGGAGTCCCTGTGGTGAGCCAGACCGACGAGTGCACCGTGACCGCCTCCGGCTCGTACACCTACCCCGAGGCCATAGCGCTCAACGAGGTCATAGCCGGCTACAAGGCTGAAGTGATAGACTACGCTACCGCATCCGGAATAGTGAGCGGGGGCAATCTCTCCGTCACCGTGAACGAGGTGGAATACTCCTTAAAGCCGGTGGACACTCCGGCAGAACTCAGCCTTTCCTCGCTCAACGGCAACAAGGTCGATCTTACCGGTTATACCCTCGGCCTGATAGGAGTCAACCAGTTCGGATTCGTCATCACCGAAATACGCGACAACGGTCCTTCAGTGGTGCCTCGTCCCGACAAGCTGCTCCACGCCAAGTGGAGGTTCACGACCAGCAAGCTGGTTGAATATGCCGACCTGTTCGGCGGCACTGCCGGCGTAGTGGATCTCGCCGAAGGTTTCGGCGGCATGTATGTGCCCTCGAATGCCGAAGGCAACGGTAAGATCGAGTACTACCAGGTGGACAAGAGCGGAACGACTCCTACCAGCGGCAATCCCAAGCGTATCATCGGAGGTACGGGACATCCGTATGTGACCGGTGCATGGCCGGGAGACTACTGGCTGTTCTCCGCTACCGACAACTATGAATATCCCGCCGGAACCACTCTCCACATCAAGTTCCTCACCAGGAACTCCGCAACCGGACAGAAGTACTGGATGCTGGAGTACTTCGACGGCAACGAGTGGAAGCCCGCAGAGGATTACCCTGTGGAGGTCGAGTCCGAGACGGGCAACAACGTACAGTACAACTTCATCGAGCCCACTGCGAACGTGGCCGTGGAGTGCTACTGGAAGCTGGCCGCACCCTGCCGCGAACCCATGTTCCGCATGCGCTGCGTGGCCAACTGGCAGTGCAACGGCAACGGAGCGCTTGCCAACCCCAACGGAGGAACCACCCGTATAGCCGACAACGATGATGACGGCGATGATGAAGGTCCTGTGTTCGAGGTCACCGATGCTCCGGCAGGCGGTGGCGGTGGCGGTTCATCATCCGGCGTGACCGTATTCGAAGACGACTTCGAGTGGGTGGCCCCGTGGGCATCCGCAGCCAATGCCGGCGATGCCGTGGCCACCAATAATCCAAGCACGACAGCACCCAACGTGTTCACCGCAGCGGCCTGCGCGGGCTTCCTCGAGGAAGCAGCGGCAAGGGGATACACCTACTTCTGGGGGCCTACCACAGACGGAGGATGGTCCGAGTCTCTCGGCGACGACAACCCCAAGGTCCTGTACCTGCAGAGCAACTACCTGAAGTTCGGCAAGTCCGACGTGAGCGCAGGTATCAAACTGCCCGCACTCTCCAGAATCAGCGGCACTTCAGACATAGAGCTTAGCTTTGACTGGTGCTGGCAGGTAACCGGCGCTTTCAAGCCCGACCTGATGACCCTTGCAATCGTTGTTGAAGGCTCCGGCAGCTACAACGGCGGAGAAATCGAGTCCGGCCAGTCCAAGGTGGACGGCGAGAGCAAAATCGAGTGGCAGCATGCTACCGTCACCATCAGCGGAGCAAGCAGCAATACACGCATCTCCATCAGCCCCGCCAATGCCGATCCCAAGATTTCCAATCCCGAAAGAGGCCAGAACCGCTGGTATCTCGACAACATCAAGATAGTTACGAAGTAACATTGACTCGGTAAATGCAAAAGACCGGCCCGTAAAAGGGTCGGTCTTTCGTTTTTAAATAAGCCGCCTGCCGAATCGTCGGAAAAATTCCAGCGTGAAAGATTTGGGTGCCGGGCCGTGTCTGGGATCCCGTCGTGCGGGCCTGCCATCACCGGTCCGAGCCTGCCCGGTTCATAAAGAACTTGTTGTTTTCAGATCTTGGGCAAGGCGGCTTAAAGGTCTATTTCAATCCGGAAAGATACGTTTCCAGCCCATCCTGCAGGGCCTTGGCCTCTTCGCCGAGGGCCTGCATCTTTTTCTGGCACGCGATGCGGTTCACTGTTTCATTGAGCGTGACTATGATGAGCTTGTCAAGCGTATTCTTGCCAGGATACTTGGCGTCATAGGAGGCGAACTTGCGGTTGATTTCCTCGGCCGCGGTGCGCATCGTCTCCTCCATTTCCGGAGAAGACGCAACCATCGGATATTCGATGCCGGCTATCTTGAGTTTTATGTTCTGTGCCATATCACTTTTCCAAAAGCCTGATGCAACGGTCTATTTCCCGTATGAGCCTGCCTATGCGCTCCCGGGCGAGCTGGGGGTCTCCCGCCCCCGAAAAGGCATACTGAAGTTTGAGATTGTCTATCTGGGCATCCAGTTCCGCCGCATCCTCGCGGCAGGCGGCAAGTTCGCTGCGGCTGCGCTCCAACTCTTCCGCAAGTGAGTCCGCACGCTGCCTTTCCTTTTCATACAAAGCTATCAGCTTCTCGATACTGGTCCTGACATCTTCAAGCATCTTTACAAAGATAAGGATTAATTTTCAATAAATCTGAATGCGATTCCGCAATTTCTTGCGAATGCCGAATCCGATTCGCTGTCGCCCAGCATGATGCAGCCGGCGGGATTGACTTCCGGATGTTCGGCGAGTATTTCATCGAACATGCCGCGGTGCGGCTTGCGCCTCGGGTCATCGTCGCTTGCAGCCGTGCAGCAGTATATCCCGTCTATCCGTCCTCCGCAGGCGAGTATTTCCGAGAGCATGGAGCGGTGCACGGCATCCAAGGCCTCCCGGCTCATGACTCCCCTGCCAACTCCCCTTTGATTCGTGACTATGAATATGCGGCGGAATACGGAGGACGCCGACTTCAGGGCCTCCCGCACTCCGGGCAGCCATTCGAATTCGCTGTAATCCTTTACGTAGTCTCCGGGAATCAGGCGGTTTATCACACCGTCCCTGTCGAGCAGCAGGGTGTCGAAGCCATCGAGCGAACGCAAGGCCCGGGAGAGGTCGTATCTGCAGGAGAGCAGGCACGGGGCGGCATCGGCACGGGAATAATCCTCCGGGATGCCTATGTCTATGAAATAGCCGTCCTGCACCAGTCCCGCCACCTTCCCGCGCCGGCACTGCGCATCCAGTACTTCCGTCTCGAAGGAGAACTTCTCAGGCATCCCGCTGAAGATGTCCGAAGAAAGGTCCAAGGCATAGATGCCGCCGTTGACAAGGCCCTTCTTTTTCGGCCGTTTTTCGTGGAATGCGGTGACGGTTCCGTCCTCGGAGAGCTCCGCGGTGCCGTACCTGTCGAAGTCGGTCATGGGCTTGAGAGCCACCGCCACCGATGCCGCTCCGGAGTGCAAGGCATGCCGCAGGGCATTCAGGTCGGCGTCGAAGAAAGTGTCGCCGTTGAGCACTATGAGTTCTGAGGAAGAAGCAAACGATGCGGCCATCCTTATGCCGCCTCCCGTGCCGAGCGGCTGTTCTTCCTCGGCGAATACGAATTCGAAGGGATAGTCGGAGACGTGGGCGGAAATCCAGTCCTTTATTACTTCCCTCTTGTAGCCCACGCTGAGTATTACGCGGGTCACCGCGTAGCCCCGAAGCTGTTCCAGCAGATAGTACAGGAAAGGTCTCCCGCCTACCGGGGCCATACACTTCGGAACATCGCTTACCACGGAGCGGAGCCTGGTGCCGAGTCCCCCGGCCAGAATTGCTGCTTCCATATGAATGTCCGTCAGATATTCTCTCCGAAGAAATGCTTCTCAAGCATCATGCACAGGCAGTGGTAGACCGGAAGATGCAATTCCTGCACTTCATAAGTCCCGTTCCCGGGCACCTTGATGCACTCATCGCAGAAGTCTCCGAGCCGGCCCCCGCCTTGTCCAGTGAGACCGATGGTCTTCATGCCCCTTGCCTTGGCGGCGACTGCCGCATACAGGACGTTCATGCTGTTTCCGGATGTGCTTATGCCCAAGAAAACATCCCCCGGACGGCCATAGCCGTTCACCTGCTGAGCAAAGCCGAGCAGAGGGTCGCAGTCGTTCATGAATGCGGTGCTGAGAGCGAAATGCCCGTCCAGGGCCAGGGCCGGCAGCGCCCCCTGCAACTTGTCCCTCAGCACGGAGCCGATTGCGGGGTCGCAGGATACGAGGGCGTCGGCATAGCCCTCCGGCAGGGACCTGGGCATTACGAAACTCTTCATCAGTTCCCCCACTATGTGTTCGGCATCGGCGGCACTGCCCCCGTTGCCGGCTATCAGCAGTTTGCCCCCTTCGGCGTAGGAGTGCGCCATTATTTCAGCGGCGCGCCATATCTGCTCCCGGCATGCCGCAAGCCCGGGATAGCGCAGCAGAAGATTGTCAAGTACCAGTTTCATTTCTGACATTTATCCGTTTCGTATATTTTCCATCCGTGCGCCCCGCCGTCGGTAAAAAGGAACGGCAGCACGAATCCGTCCAGCCCTTTCAGGGCCTCCTCCACCCTTTTCTTGTCGACGGGATCCACGAAGAAGATGATGAATCCCCCGCCTCCAGCGCCGCTCACCTTTCCGGCCTTGGCCCCGGCCGCGCATGCCACATCGAAGGCCTGTTGTATGACGGCATTGGTGATGCCGCTGGCCATCTTCTTCTTGTTTTCCCAACTGCTGCCGAGTATTCTCGAAAACTCCGCCATGTCGCCCCTGAGCAGGGCCGCCTTCATGTCCACGGCGCTCTGCTTTATCAGGTGCATGGCGGCGATGGCCTCCTCATTGCCGGAAGCGGTATTGGCCCTCTGTTCGTCTATAATCCTTGCGCTGCTGCGCGACTTGCCGGTGAAGTAGAGCAGCAGGCTCGATTCAAGCTCGTCGCATATCCAGCGCTTGACCTTGAGCGGATTGACTATTACACGGTCGTCACTGAGAAATTCTATGAAATTGAAGCCGCCGAATGCTGCCGCATACTGGTCCTGCTTGCCGCCGGAAAGGCCGAGGTCCAGGCGTTCTGTCTCATAGGCCAGTCGCGCAATCTCATAATCGCCGAGCGGCAGCGAGAGCCATTCCGCAAAGGCTTTGAGTATGCACACCACCATGGTGCTCGAGGTGCCGAGCCCGGATCCTGCGGGCGCGTCGTTGTATGTGGTGATGCGAAATGCGCGCGGCACCGGCCCGAAGTCTCTCATGACCCTGTTGTAGACGCCCTTTATAAGTTCCGCCCCTCCGGACAGGGGAAGTTCTCCGCACACGGGATAAACGCAATTGCAGCCGGAGTCCAGTGAGACTATGCTGATGCACCCGTCATCGGTTTCTTCTATGGTGCAATAGGCGTAGAGGCTGATCGTGGCGTTGAGCACCAGTCCGCCGTATGTCTCGCTGTAGGGAGACACATCGCTTCCCCCGCCGGCGAGTCCGAGCCTCAGCGGGGCCTTGCTCCTTACTATCATCTTCCTTTATATAAATAATTGTGTCTTTTTCTCCAGAAATATTGCCAGCACATATAGAAGGGCATCCAAAGCACCTCCGACGGATAGTGCAGCAGATAGCGCATGCCCCTCGACACCTTCCGCCTGCCGTGGGCGACGACGCCCTCGTCCTCGCCGTGGGAGTTGCGCGGGTCGCAGCGTCCGAAGTTTCCCGAACGCATTATCTCGTCGAGCAGGAACGCCCCTCCCGCAGGGTCGGGAGGACAAAGGAGCAGGGCCTCATCCATGTCCAGGACGGCCCTCATCACATACATCACGGAAGCTGCGAAACTGTCCATATGCAGATACTTCAAGTCCGAGGCCGCCGCAGCCCGGCTTGCTGAGTCAAGATGTCTGAGGACATAGAAATAGTCTATCAGCTGGCGCAGCCCTATCCCCTCTTCGAGTACATGGCGGTAGATATGGATTAGCATGTACACCGCATCGAAACGCAGGGTGGGCACGCAAAAGCCCAAACCCTCATCGAAATGCGAGAACTGCTCCCCGGCATTTTTGGCGAACCATCTCTGCAAGCGGCGGTTGCCAAACGGAGAATTCATCCATGACGGGGTGAAATGCACCTCCACTCCGGTGTCTTTCAGCATCCTGACATCGCAATGGTGATACACTGTCTTGTGCACGGGGAATCTTTGCTTGAGAAAAGCCACCACCGCATCCCTGTCGCCTTCCAGCCATATGTCTATATCGCCGCTGTGGCGCAAGCCGGCATCGGGATAAAGACGAGCGGCAGCCTGCCCCTTGAGTATGCACGAACGGTATCCGTGTTCGGCAAAACGCTCGCTTATCCGCCTGCATGCCTCTTTCTGGGACTCGTTGCGCTCCCTTATCTTCTCTGCGGCCATCGCCCAGCGCGAGTAGACGCTGAGCGGTATTTCCACAGTGTCGTGAAGTCCGTCCACGACAGGAAAGGAAAAACCGAGCAGATTGTGTTCCGCTGCGGATGTGAAAAGGGCTTCCCATGCCCCGCGGTCCGGGGGGAGCTCGGAAAAACTCTCCTGAACGCCCGCGGCCATGCGTATCAGCTCGAAAAATGTATTCATCTCAATAGGCCTGCCGGTCTCCTGCGAGAATCTGGGCTATGGTCATGAAAAATATCTTTATATCCAGTCCGACGGACCAGTGCTCTATGTACCATATATCGTGCCTCACACGCTCCGCCATGGCTTCCGTAGTCCGGGTCTCGCCCCTGCATCCGTTGACCTGCGCCCAGCCGGTGAGTCCGGGTTTCACCATGTGCCGCACAAGGTATTCGTCCACGAGTTTGGTATACACCTCCGTATGCAGTTCCATGTGGGGACGCGGACCTATCAGCGACATATCTCCCTTTAGTACATTTATGAACTGCGGCAGTTCGTCTATGGACGTGCGGCGCAGAAAGTCTCCGAAGCGGGTTTTCCGGGGGTCGTCCGCCGTGGCCTGCAGCCTGTCGGCATCGGCGTTCACCTTCATCGAACGGAATTTGTACATGGTGAACGGACGGCCCTTGTAGCCTGTGCGCTTCTGCCTGAAAAGTATAGGTCCCGGGGAGGAAATGCCCGTGCCGACGGCGACGAAGCACCATACGAAAGGATAAAGAGTCGTGAGAAAAGCCAGGCTGACTATTATGTCGAAGCTGCGCTTGAGCGCCGCATTGAGCGGATTGGAAAGGGGTTCGTCACGCAGGCGCACCACCGTCATCGGGCCGAGCTCGCTGAAGGTCATGGAGCGGCGCAGGTATCCGTCCATGTTGGGGACATAGTAAAAATCTATGAAAAGATTTTCGCAAAGGCGTATGACCCTGTTCACGATGTCCGGGCAGAGAGCGGGATTGAGGCTGCAATACAGCTGGTGCACCTTGTTTGAAGAAAGATACGACTCTATCATCTCCATGTCTTTTCCGAGCGAGGCCACCAGTTTATAGTCGGCATACTCCGCAGAATCGCCGAGAATGTGCGCAAGCCTTTCCGCGTTCTCATCCTCCCCCACTATCACCACGTGCACCTTGTTGCGGCCGCGTTTGCGTGCCGCCGTGATGAGCGACTTGAAGAGCATGTGGCAAATGGACACCAGGACCACCGATGCCATGCCTTCGTAAAGGAGAAAGTGGCCGGCAAAACTGTTGAACAGAATCTGCACGGACAGGGCGAGTATGCCTACGGTGAGCAGGCACTGGTAGAAAGCCCGCGTCAGGAGCTGTTTCAGACCCGCCCCGCGCACGTAAAAGCGGACGGGCACGAGCACGGAGGCTATGATGAAACCCACTATAAGGAAATACAGGGACCGCGGCCTCGCGAGCACATAGTCGGCAGGGTCGGTGAAAGAATATGTCTTCAGCAGGATTTCGAACACGGCTATGTGGATGCCGAGATCCGCAATCATGGCCGGTATGCTGTAGTACAGAAATTCTTTGGTATTGAATGTTCTGGTGTTCATAATCTAAATGCTTTCATATATGGCGAGCACCTCGGCGGCTATGGTATCCCAGTCGTATCTGTCCATGTCGTATTCGGGAACGGAGGGCGACGCCAGCAAGGCCTCCATCGCGGAGCGCAGGGCCCCCACATCGCCGCAGGGGAAGCAGCATTCTTCCGGCAGGCCTATTTCAAGATTGGCAGGTATGTCGCTTACCAGCACCTTGCGGGAATAGCTCATGGCTTCGAGCAGGGCTATCGGCAGGCCCTCGTGGGACGAGGGCAGGACATAGAGGGCGGCATGGCTCAGGAGGGCATGCAGTTCGCGCCCCTTTATGAAGCCGGTGAGCACTACCCCCGCGGCCCTCGCCTCCTCTTTCAGCGAGACGGAATAGTCATCTTCGAAATCGCTGTCCCCGGCCAGCACGAGCCGGTAACCGTCAAGTCCACGGAATGCGGCCACGAGGTCGTGCAGTCGTTTTTCCGGCACAAAACGCCCCATTCCGAGAACATATTTTCCTTTCTCGATTCCGAGCCTGCCGAAATATTCCGGGAAGTCGCAGATGTCCGGAGGAGGCACTCCGTTGGGAATCAGGTGCACCCCCTGCGTGCGGCCGTACCTGTCGCGCACTATAGTCCTTATCACATCGGAAATGACTATGAGTTCATCGGCATAGCGCACTCCCAGCCGCTCCCCGAGCCTTAGGACGGCCTTGGCCGTCCGGCCCCACTTTTCCCTGTCGTAGTCCGGTCCGTGGTGGGTGAACACCACCTTCAGCCCGCGCAATTTGGCATACGGGGCAAGCAGGGCGGGCCCTATCGAGTTGATATGCACTATATCGGCCTTTGCGGATGCAGCATAGTTGATTGCCCTGAAAGTGTGTATAACCGCTTCCAGAGCCTTTTTTTTCGGGGACGGGATGTCTTTGAGCCTGACCCCGCGCCACTGCGCAAGAGCGTCTTTCACATAGGCGGAGCGGCGCACGAGCGTGATATCCGCGCCGAGCGCCGCAAGACGCGGGCACAGCTCCTCGCAATGGGTTTCGACTCCGCCCATCACTCCCGGGATGCCCCGCGTGCCGGTAACCACCACCTTCATTTCTTCAGTCCGTCTTCGGCGCCCGCCACCAAATCACAGGTGGAAAGGGCGTCGAGCTGCCCTTTCGTCAGTTTGCCGTCCCGATAATCCCGCACTGCAGGTATTTCATACATAGAATATTTCTTCCCGGGTCTCAGCCTGTGCTTCAGGACCCACCATGCCGGACGGTGGATATACTTGTGCATGGCAGGACTCGCCGAGCCTATCATCCAGCAGCGCCTGTCGCACTTGCGTACGAGCCTCCGGACATCTTCCGCTTCCTTAGAGTTCCAGATGGCGTCCCAGTCCTGAGTATTCAGGTTGCCCATCACCAGCTTATCCTTCGTGCCGTTGCATGGCATCACGTCGCCGTAAGGGTCTATGAAAAAAGTATCGAAACTCATATCGCAGGGCAGCAGCCTGGGCTGTCCGTATATGTAGTTGATGAGTCCGTGATTGAAGTAGGCGCGGAACCATTTCTTGGGACTTCCGGATTTCAGCAGTTCATTTATCAGGGCCTCGAAATTTCCGGCCACCATGGGACGGTCGTGTATGATGTTCTTGTTCTCCACAAAATAAAAACTGTTGTGCAGGCTCGCGGTGGCAAATTCCATCCCCATCTCCTCGCTTATCTTGTACAGCGGCACGAGGTCTGCCGCATTCCTGTCCTGCACCGTCATTCCGAACCCTACATCCTTCATGCCCATCTCTCGCAGAGTCTTCAATGTCCGGTATCCTCTCTGGAATCCGTTTTCAAGTCCGCGAATCTCATTGTTCGTCTGCTCCAGCCCCTCTATGCTTATGCGTATCCCTATCTTCGGGAACTCTTTGCACAGACTTATGATGCGGTCTGTAAAATAGCCGTTCGTACTTATGACTATGCGGTCCGAGAGTCCGGACAGCGCGCGCACTATGTCAGCGAGATCTTCCCGTATGAAAGGCTCCCCGCCGGTAATGTTGGTAAAGTACATCCGAGGCAGTTTCCTTATGGTCTCTACGCTGATTTCATCTTCAGGACGGGACGGGGCCTTGAAGCGGCTGCACATATTGCATCTGGCATTGCAGCGATAGGTCACTATGACGGTGCCGTTAAGTTTTTTTGCTGGCATTGGCTAGCTTATTTCAATCCGTATACGTGCTTGACAAGTGTATCGTAATAGGAATCCCGGGAGAATCTCGCGCAGGAATCTCCCGCGATGCCGGTATAGTCGAAGGACAGGCCGAACATTTCCCGTATTCCGGATGCAAGGGATTCGGCATTGCCGCTTTCGAAACACAGTCCGTTCACCCTCTCCTCTATCAGTCCCGGAATGCCGCCTATGTCCGCTCCCAGCACAGGAGTGCCGAGGCAAAGGGACTCTATTACGGCCAGAGGATTGTTCTCATAGCATATTGAAGGCATCACGGTGAAACGCGCAGAGCCCACGACGGTCTTTATGTACTGCCAGTCGCGGCGCCCAAGATATTCTATGTTTCCTCTTGCCGGCAGTTTCCCGGCGAGCGGACCGTCGCCTATGACAAGCAGCCTGTAGGGCAGAGAAGAAGCCGCCGCCACAAGAGTCTCCACCCCTTTTTCATGGCTGAGGCGTCCGACATAACAATAGTAGTCTTTCCTTTCCGAATAGTCCTCCCGCGCGCATCTGGAAACGTCCATGGCATTGCCAAGATGCAGCAGTTTCGACTTCCCGAAACCGCCCTGCTCCATTTTCTTCATCATGAAACGGCTCGGGCAAACGAACAAATCGGTGTTTTCCTCCAAAAATGCACCGTTCCACCTCATCGCTTCCGCAAAGGCCAGACAGCTGGCGGCCAAGGAGTTCTTCATGCAGCGGTGACGCAGCACATTGAACTTATTCTTGAAACAAAGTTCGCACGGCTCCTTTCCCCCGCGCAGGCAGTCATACCGCGGGCAGAGGAGTTTCAGGTCGTGGAGAGTCCATACGACCCTGATTCCTCGGCTGTGCGCTATACGGGCTATGACCGGGGACAACTGCGAATGTATATTGTTCAGATGCACCACATCGGGGGCGAAATCATCGAGAATACGGCTGAACTTGTCTTTGACTTCCCTGTCTCCAAGAGACCTGAGCGCGAAAGAAAGTTTGGAATCAAAACCCACCCTTGACGGGAAATAAGAACTCCAGGGACTGTCTATGTTTTCAGGGCAGGCCATGGCGAAAACCGCCACCTGATGCCCCTTGGAAACCAGCGTTTCCTCAAGATCGAGCGTGTAGATGCAGTCCCCTCCGCGACGGTAGTAAAATTTATTGCAGAGCAGGATTCTCATTGTCTGGCCTCATTATTCAGATACAAGTCCATCAAACGATTTACGGTCGTTTCAATCCCAAAGCCGCAAGAGTCGATTAGTTGCGAAGTGTCGGTTCGCTCCGTATTCTTCAGTGCCGACAGGACATGCTCCGCCCAAAGCTCCGGGCTCTCGTGCAATGAAACAACGTCCACATTGCCCGATAGCCGGACATCCCCGGAAATTCTGTTTGAAATGACTATTGGCAGACCGGCAGCCTGGGCCTCCACCAGCGCCAGCGGCAGCCCCTCATACAGCGATGGCATGACGAACACATCCATTGCCGACAGCAGATGGCTGACGTCATTTCTCAGGCCCGCCATTATCACATTGTCGATTATTCCCATCTCCCTCGCTTCTTTCTCTATCTCTGGGCGCAATAGCCCGTCGCCAACCAAGAGAAGTCTTGCTTCAGGATTTCGTTCAAGTATCTTGGCAAAAATCTTAATCAGGAAAACATGATTCTTCACTTTGTCAAATCGCCCGACATTGCCGATTACAATTTCGTCTTTCAAGCCGAATGATGCTCTTACAGCCGTCCTTTTTTCCTGGGAGAAAACATAGTCGGCAAGTTTAATCCCATTTTTGATCATCTCTGATTTGCGGTAAACGCCAGTACCGCCGAACAGCCACTTCAGGGCCTTATCCGAACATCCCAAATAGACCGTAGCATAGCTGTGTACCAATGGTTTGGACAAATTATGCAAGATATAATGCAGAGGCTTATAACAATCCCGGCCTACCTCACCTATCGATGAACTGTGTGAGTGGAGCACCCTCACCGGTATTCCGTATTTTTTTGCATAATGCAATGCCGTGATGGAGGAAAGGGATGATACATGCTGGTGGACCGCGGCATACTCCTTCCCGTGTATCCTAAAAAAATCATCCAACGATTTATGGAATGCTTTTATCCCACTGCTGCGGACTGGAATATAATAAAGCGTCCCGCCCAGTTCCCGGGCTTCATGTTCATAATCGCCCCCGGGGAAAGTCAATAAGAAATCAAATTGCACTTGAGTCCTGTCAATATTCCTGAAAACATTCATTATAAATGTCTCTATCCCGCCTCTGTGCAATCCGCTCAATATCTGAAGCACTTTTCTCATCTCTAAGCAGACACTGACTTATTCAACTGAATTTCAGCGTTATTCAAAAAACGCTCATATTCGCTTTCCACGAACTCTCTGAGTGCTGAAATATATTCTCCGTTTTTCTTTTTGGTATCTCCAATCAAACTCGGGTCACTCCAAACACGCTTGATGGACATAGCCCAGTCCTCCGGCTTTTGACATACTATAATCGGGGCATTTGTCGGATTAAAGATACCTTTGGCACTATGCGGATGGGTAATCGTCACCTTATCGTAAGACACGGCCTCGAATGTTTTAATCTTTAATCCTGTACCCTGATATACAGGATTGATTGCCACGTCACCTTGCGCATAAAAGCTGGATGCATCGGCCACATATCCTTGCAATTCTATGCCGTCGATATCCTGAAACTGAGAAAGCGCCCGACAAATCCCTCCTCCAATTATCAGTTTCGCATCATGAAATTCATCCCTTATGAGCGGAAATACCGCCGATATGAACCACTCTATCCCAGCCAAATTAAGAGGGCCGTTCCCCGCGAGGTATAAAAGATTATGGTTAAAACAGGAAGGCTGTGATTTATATGTATACAGACAAAAAACGTTATATACGGTACTTCTGGGGGCTAACAGACTATAATACGCGAATTCTTCTTCCTGTACCGCGAAAATATGCTCCGCCCGCTGTACTGCTCTTGCCTCCGAGTCTGCATTAAGATAATTGACCGTGTCACCGACCACCTGATTCCTGTATGCAAAACAATCATGTGTAAAAACAGCTTTGACCGGCACGTCTATTACTCCAAGCAACTTTGTCAGATAATAATAATTGACGATACAAATATCAAAATGATGCTTTGAATTCAATTTCTTAAAGAAACGGGCAAGGCCGGCCGGATACTCATCGTCTATACCGCACTCGTACTTAAAGAAATACTTTCGGATGCGGGACAGTATGTTGAAATAGAGTTTCTGAATCTTACTGACATTATAAATGCTCAAGCGATTGCCCCAGTATGCGCGCATCTCCTCCAAATCGCTCCTATATGATTCACGGTCAGCCGTTCTCGACAAAGGAAGCTCCTGTATGTAGAGAAAATGGACGTCGCACCCAAGGGATTTTAGCAGCTCGGCCTGGACAAGTATACCCCTGCGGTTGCCCGCAGTCGTCATATGGGTAGGAGTTTTTGAGACGATTATTACCCTCATCGTTTTGTTATCAATGCTTTCAATGACCCCAATGATATGTCCCACACCGTCAGGCCAATCTGCTTTCGCCTGGACAGCCAATACTTTATGGCCGTTTTATCGTTCACGATATCTTTTCTGACATAAAACTTGGCATACGACCTGAATCTTTCGGAAAACACCTTCAGCATATCCGACGGACAAGCTGCACCATCTGCCGAATTGCTCCTCAGGGCCAATTCCCTTTCAAACCATTCGGCGCTTTCAAGCAAGGCATTGAGTTTGATGCGATATGAGTTATCCGATGATATTGTCGCCCCATTGGTTCTATACTGAAAGCCAATCGCATTCACGTTTATGACCCCGTCCTTTATTTTAGAACCGTCCCCCTTGGCCGCGATGTATGCCGAAACATCGTCGCTCCCCCATGCCAGCGGCAGCTTGAAGAATCCGCCATTTTTCCGCAGCAAGTCCAGCTTAAAACAGAAATCACCGATAAACTGGGAACGCCCTCTCCAACGCTCGCATATCATTTCCAAAGAGCTCTCCCGTTCCGGTCTTTCCAGCAGGGTTTCCACTACCGCCCCGCTCTCTGATATAATTTGTGTGCGCGTGTGGTACAATCCGTAATTAGGGCTAAGCTCTATTGCCGCGCAAAGATGTTCAAGGCAGTTCGGAAGCAAGCGGTCGTCATCCCCCATACAGATGATGTAATCACCCGTGCAGTACTCCAGACAGCGGTTCCAGTTGTCCACTACGTTCACAGCTCCGAAATTCACCTCATTGCGGTAGAAACGCACCCTGTCGTCCGCAAGGAAAGGTTCCGCTATCGCCCGCAGGTCGTCAGGCGAAGCGTCATCCACTATGACGAGTTCCCAGTCGGCGTAACTCTGGGCAAGGACGCTTTCCACGGCCTCTCTGAAGAATCGGGGCCTGAATGCCGGTATGGCTACTGAAAACTTCATCTTAGTCTTACAAGAAGTTCGCCCTTGCGTATCAGCAACTGGTAGACCGCCACATAGATGCCGACGACAATGACAGACGCGGCCAGCCTTGCCGTTCCGTGCGCAGGTATAAGACAGCATGCCGCGACAAGAGCCGCGAGGGGAAGATACACGGCAAAGTTTTTCAGGGTCGTCCGCAGCGGGAATCTTATATCGACTTCGCGAGTCACCGCTATCTGGCTGAGCACGAGGATGAGCGTTTCGGTGACTATCCACACTATCGCGGAACCGACGGATGCCAAAAGCGGAACAAAGACTATGTTGAGAATCAGCCCCGTGACAGCTCCTATCAGCGAATTGCGGAGCAAAATCCTGTCTTTCCCAAGCGGGAGCAGGGTCTGGAGCACCAGTATCTGTTCATAGCCTATTATAAACACGAGCGGCGCAATAATAATCATGGGCGGCACCGATCCGCCAAATTCGCTCCCGGCGATTATCCGTATTATTTCAGGAGCCAAGGCCATCATCCAGATAATCAGAGGGAAAGAAAAGCTGAAAAGTATGTCTACCGCAGTATGGAAATAGTCCTTGAACTTGTCCATGGCCCCTTCGGAAACAAGTTCCGACATCCTAGGTATCATCACCGAAGTAAATGCCGTGAAAACGGCCATGACCATATAGTAAATCTTTGTGGCATTCGAGTATAAGCCTACTTCCGTATCTCCCGATATGAAGCCGAGGAAAAGCACGTTGAAGGTTGTGTACATCGACGTCAGTATCGAATAAACCCCTATTGCCAGCAAGGATTTGAATGTGCCCGCGAAGTCAAAGCCCGAAAGGGATATACGGACCCGGCCACGGGCAAAACAAATGTTCACAAGGGCATTCACGACCACCATCAGGCAGGACAGAAGGTAGTAAATCCATATATCCTCCCGTTGTCTGACGAACAGGAACACGGAGGCCACATACAATGTCTTGACAACTATGGACCGCAGGGTAATCAGCTTGAAATCCTCCAGGCCCTTGTAGAACCACTCCACAAGGAGGCAGTTGAACAGCAGCTTGAATGCGCCGATGAACATCAAGTCTTTATGGGCGGCGAACTGCGGTACGGCGAATGTCAGCACGACAAGCAGGAGCAGCATTATTCCCGTAAGGATAAGATTCACCAAAAATATATTGGAAAATGTCCTGTCGAGAGCTTCCCTGTCTCCTTTGTTCCTGGCTATTTCCCTCACGCCGAGCGAGTCTATTCCAAGTGCGGAAAAGAGAATGAAGTAATTTATTACACTGTCCACGAAATTGCATGCCCCTATGCCGTCCACGCCCAGAAGCCTCGACACGTAAGGATAGGTCAGGAATGGGAATACATAGTTCGCGAGCACCAGCAGGATGCTGTAGAACAGATTTGTTTTAAGACCCGGCATATACCGTTTCAGGCTTTTTGCGCATTTTTCGTAGATAATTGCAGCGACGTATATCCTTATCGCAAAGGAAAAGCATAAAGGCAAGGAAAATCATACAGTTCACCCTTTGCGTGAAGATGCAAATCATAGGCATGTTAATGAACTGCGCAACAAAATACATTTTAATGTGTATCCTGAACTTCTTCCAATTGCGAAAAACAAAGAAGACAATAAAGGCAAAATACACAAGAACTGTAACGATACCATACAGATTCAATGCGCCTACTATGCCCACATCGGAGTGAAACAACTTCAGATTCTCGTACATATAGGCAATCTGCTGCCCGTATGCACTGTCCCCAACCGGACCGTTGCCGAATATGACCGAAAGAGGTCCACCCCAAAATTCCAGCAGATAAGTCGTGTATGAAAGAATGCGGATATTGTCATAGTCCAGGTCCCGTGTCGTCATCAGTATCAGGTCTTCAAACAATACTGCCGCATTCATGGCCGCGAGCAATATCACCAGCGACATAATGACGAAGAGTATCAATCTGCGCTTGCCTCTCAAAGACAAAAGAGGGACAAGCACCAAAGCAATCAAGGTGGAGAGCATCAACTGTCTTGTCTGGTCGAGATATACCCCGAACAAGCCGAAAAAAAAGAAAAAGACGTCGCTTAAGTCAATCCTCTTTAAAAGCCTGCCAAAATAGTAGAAAACCAAGAACATGGACAGGAAAGTGTCCTCTATGCAATACCTGTATATTCCGCTGCGTACTTCTATACCTTTGAAATATCCTGTAGCATCGAGCCCTTCAGGCCTGAATGTAAAAAGGTAATCGGGATATGTAAACTGCTGGATGATGTTGATGAGCGTTCTCACTACCGCAAATAGAGTGAGCATCTTTACCAAATCCTTCTCTTTTGCCCCTGAACGGAGCAGAATGAAAAAGACCAGCGGAAGAAAAGAACTCAGATAGGCCCTCGCCGAAACCAATGGAGACTGTCCATTTTCAATCCAGCAAGGAAGGAAACTGAGCATAGGGACCATGAGGAATAGCAACAACCACGGTGAAGACGGGGTTCGCAACGGGCCTTTAATTACGAAAAGCGATGCTATCAAGGCCAGGGAAAGAATATTGGAAATCCAGCCGTAATATGTCGGATTAATGCCGATGTAATCGAAATACATCAGCGAATGCAGGAATACGAATCCGACAAAGACAAGACTTGCCTTAGGAAATTTTCTCAAATCCAGCGATGCAACGGCCATCGTCAGCAGGCTTCTTCCTCCCCGTCTTCAGAAGACGTGTATTTTATAACGCACCAAACAGCCCCTATGAAAAATCCCAATATGAACCACAATACTGTCAGCTTGACCTTCGAAGGCTTACCCATATGAGGGGCTATTCCCGGTTGCACTACAACGAGGACCGGGGACTCCTGCTGCACTTTAGCCTTGGCGGTCAAAAGGTTCTGGGCGGTCTGGTTATATAATTGATACCTCAGCTGGGCCTCATTTTGCAGATGCTGCTGCCGCACCTGCGAGAGTTTGCTGACGGACCCTATATTGGAATCCACATAACGGGCATATTCACGCTGCGATTCCAAATATTCGTTACGGGTCTCATCATAAAGTTTCTCAAAATACTGGACATTCTCTCTCTCTTTCTCCGTCCTGTAGTTCACAACGAATTTTTGCAGCTTGTCTATGACTGCATTTGCAAGCTGAGCCGCGATAATCGGATCCTGCATCGTCACCTTCAAAGAAAGCACATATGTCCTTTTTTCCACCGAGGCGGTTATACTCTTTGACAAAACCCTGACAACCATCTCCTGCTGCTTGGTAAGCCTCAGGGAGTCCACATGCGCATGACCTTCGGCGTCATCGAACTCGTCAGTCCCCTTGAACCAGGATTTCACGCTTCCCAAAACTTTCCACGGCAGCCCTAAAACGGCATTCCACCATGGGGCTTTATTGTAATTCACGATATAGTCATACAAGTCCGTATGCACGAGGGAGTCTTTTGTCTCCACGGTTACCGGCATATCGAAAAGGTCGATGTAAAAATTTGTGGACCTTACAATCTCCGGATACAGGTCCGGATGCATGGCGTCGGTCAGGGCCAGCGAGTTCATGTTTATGCCCGCAAGGCTTGCAAGCGAACTTAACCCGCCGGCATTGGCACGCGTGGTAATCTCGGGCGCGACCACAGCCTTAGCCGTATATGTCTTTGGCTTACTGAGTCCTATAATCAGACCTATCAAGGCCCCGACAAACGAGAACAATACAATCTTCTTCCAGTTTTGGAGCATAGCCCTTACATAAGGCATAAAATCCAAAGACTCCTGTCCCTCGTCGAACTCATCGAATTCTTCAAAATCTTTCATATCCTTTAACTATCTGAACAGACTGACGATCGTTGCGATCATGGTTGTTATGGAGGCCGCCGAGGTGCCTATTCCGAGCCACTCTCCGGTGGTCAGCTTGTCTTTGTCGGAGCGCGACGGCACCACCACCTCGCAGCCGGGCTCCAGCCGGGCCGAGCGCCCCACGGCCACTGTACCGTTCATGTAGACCACGTAAGTCTTGGCCCTGCGTGCTTGGGTGCCGTATCCTCCGGCTTGCCGCACATAGTAGCGTATCGGCTTCCCGGAGATATAGTGCACTGTGTTCGGATACAGCACCTCTCCCTGGATGCGCACAGTGGATGCCAGTTCCGGGATGATGAGCTCGTCCCCGTCGCGCAGCACTATGTCGTAGTCGGAGCCGGGATGGGCGAGGGCCTTGTCGAGTTCGAGTCCCACGGTGTATATTTCCGATACTTTCAGCTTGCGCAGGTCGACGGAATCCTTTCCGGCCACATTCTGCGTGGCTATCCTCGCCATGGCGGTGCGCACATTGCGTTCATACTGGTTTATCTTGCGTTTCAGCATGGCCCCGCGCACGTTGCCGTTGGGTGAAGCTCCGCCCGCCCGCTTTACCAGGTCCGAAACCCTCTCGTTGTTGGTAAGCAGCGTGTACTGCCCGGGGAAAGTGACCTCGCCAGTTATCGTGACATTCCTCTGCTCTATGTACGTGGGGCTCCTCCGCACGGACACCACGTCGTAGGGCTTCAGTTCGAATCCGCCCTCGCCCTCATCCACAAGTCCGTCCTTTATGGCCATGGAGTACACCATGGCGAGCGTATCCGAGGCACTCGTGCTGTAGGGGTCGATTATACGCCTGGAGACATCCACCCTTGCGGAAGACGCACCCTCCGACAGGCCGCCGGCAATGAGTATGAGGTCTTCCACCGTAGTATGCTCCGCGAACTGGTATTTTCCCGGATTGGCGACATATCCGGTTATGGTGAAGTCGCCCTTGATTTCCACCTCGTTGATGTTGGATATGGTAAGTATGTCGTTGCGCTGAAGCAGCATATCGCCGACCGTGCCCTCCATTATCCCCTTGAGAGGCACGGACACTACTTCGAGGGAGCGGTCCGCCCTTTCCCTGATAATCTGGGCCCTGCCTGTGAACGCATCTTCCAGCAGTCCTCCGGCATGTTCGACAAGCTGGCGGACGGTCGCTATGTCGCGGCCTATCTCGAACTTGCCCGGACGATAGACCGCACCTTTGATTTCCACCCGGTTGGTAAACACGTCCACTTTGCTGGACTGCACGCTCACAGCATCCGAGTCCATCATGGCGAAAGAGGCGAAGTCGGCAGACTTGACCGTATGTATATGATTGGTCCGGCCGTCGTTGCGCTCTACGCTCACGTCGTCTTTCCAGGCGCTCCCCGAAAACCCTCCGGCATATTCTATGAGGCGCGACAAGGGCTCTCCCTCTTTCATCTCATAGAACATGGGGCGCTTGATGCCACCGACTATGCTCACGAGCGAGGAATATGCCGGCACGATGATGACATCCCCCTCTTTCAGCGCGACATTGGCGTCGAGCCTGCCATCGAAGATGTAGGAGTATATGTCCACCTCCGCGAATGTCTCCCCTCCGCGAACCACCCGTACGTTGCGCAAGGAGCCCACATCGGTAATGCCCCCGGCCCTGTACAGGGCTGTGAACACGGTGGAAAAGGCGGAAAGGCGGAAAGTGCCCGGAGTGTTGACCTCTCCGAGGACGTTCACCTGTATCGAGCGCACCTCTCCGAGCGTCACGCTCAGCTGGGACCCGCCTGAACGAAGCGAGGAATATGTCTTGGAGAGGGCCGTCCTGATTTTGCCCGTGGCCTGTTTGACCGTGAGTCCCCCAAGTTGTATAGGTCCTACCTGGGATATTATGATACGTCCCTCCGGTGTCACCTTCTGGCTTATGGTGGCCTCGTTCACGCCCCATACGTCGATGATGAGTTCGTCCCCGGGGCCGAGCACGTAATCTTCCGGCGTGGCCGCATTGATGTTCGGTTCAAAACTCAGGGTCGCTGCCGAGAAGATATCGTGTCCGTAGATGATTTTCTCCCCGTCCTCGTCGTAGAGCGGAGAATCCTCATCTTCGTCCCCCTCGTCCTCCTCCGCATCATCGCCCTCCACCGGCTTGCCGTCCGGTCCGAGCAGGACTTCGCCCCCAGGGGTATCGGAAACGGTCTTCCTCGAAGTCTTTTTCTTCTTTTTCACGCCGGTCTCCTTCAGGGGTTTCCCCGGAACCTTGGATGCGTCCTCGTCCATTACCGAGGCCGACCCCCTCTCGGGCCTGCGCCCGTCCAGTTTGATGGCAGTCTGTCCGGACACCGTAAAATCTCCGGGAGTGCCGCTTTTATACTGCTTGAGCAGCCTCTGAAGCTGGGATGTGGTGACGCCCTTGGCCATCAGTTCGGTGCCTATCTGCCGCTCTGTCTTTCCCGATGCAACACCCTGGGCGATGTAGCTGATGATCTGGTCATCGGACATCTGGGCGAAAGCAGGCTGCGCCGCTGCAAGCAGGAGGGCAGAGAGCACAAAAATCAATTTGTCGCGCATATCAGTGATTTTGAAAATACAACTCCGTTGTCGCCTGTCACATATTGAATGCGGGCGAAAGCGGGAAACTATCCCGCGCATGCACTGCGCCCTTTCCCCTAAGGGATAGAGCGTATATACTTTTTCTTCAGCTCGGCCGAAAGCAGATGCTCGAACGAGGAAATCCTGTGCAGGTCTGTACCGCTGCATTCGTACATCCCGGCCTCGAGCAGCTTTTCCGCCTTGAGCTTCACTTCAGGACCGTATGAGCCGGCAAGGGCCGGTATGCTGAGCTGAAATTCGACCTCATCGGACTTAAGCTGCCTGTAGCGCTTCATATCCATGTACATATAACGCTCCGGATGGGCAAGGAGCGGAAAATACCCCTTGGCCTTTATAGCCGCAAGGATGCCGTCCATATCTACCGGAGGGCTGAAATAGGAGGTCTCCACCAGCAGCCTGTTCCCATCCATGGGAAGCAGGTCGCCCCGCTCAAGCCTTTCCAGGAACAGGTTGTCGAGCATGTTCTCCGATGCAAGACGGAGTTTCATGCCGCCTGCATAGGAACGCTCCAGTTCGGAGAATCGCTCCCGCAGCGCCGCGGTAGAATTGGGAATATCCTCCATGATATGCGGGGTCATCCACACCGAGACATAACCGGCCCGCTCCATGAGGGCAAGGGCGGCAAGCGAGTCTTCCATGTCGCCGAAGCCGTCATCCACGCCGGGAAGTATGTGGCAATGCCAATCCGTCCGACCGTCGAACAGACCGGACGAGGACAACTTCACCTTGCTGCTGAACAAGCCCATAGCGAATATCAGCCTTAGTAATTCACAAATATAGTCAAATAAAAGCTCAAATCCTAACGGAAGCCTTTAAGTCGCTGACGCAGGGAGCCGTCCATGGCCATCTTCATCATCTTGCGGGTCTGTTCGAAGTGCTTCAGGAGCTTGTTCACCTCGGCAAGGGATGTTCCCGACCCCTTGGCGATACGCTGCCTGCGGGAGCCGTTGATGCACTCGGGATGCTCTTTCTCATAAGGGGTCATGGACTGTATGATGGCCTCTGTCGGCTTGAATGCGTCTTCGGGTATGTCGACATCCTTGAGGGCCTTGTCCATGCCGGGGAGCATGCCTGCGAGGTCCTTGATGCTGCCCATTTTCTGGACCTGCTTCAACTGGTCATAAAAATCATTGAGCGTAAACTGGTTGCGGGCAATCTTCCGGTGCAGTTCGCGAGCCTGCTTCTCATCGAACTGTTCCTGGGCCTTTTCCACCAAGGACACGACGTCTCCCATGCCCAGTATCCTGTCGGCGATACGCGCGGGATAGAACACGTCGAGGGCGTCGAGCTTCTCTCCGGTGCTCACGAACTTTATGGGCTTGCCCGTAACCGCCTTGATGGAAAGGGCGGCTCCACCCCTGGTGTCGCCGTCCATCTTGGTCAGCACGACCCCGTCGTAGTCTATGGCCTCGTTGAAGGCTTTCGCGCTCTCCACGGCATCCTGGCCGGTCATGGCATCCACCACGAAAAGAGTCTCGTCCGGCGCGAGCGCGGAGTGGAGAGAGCTTATCTCATCCATCAGCTCCTTGTCGACGACAAGGCGTCCCGCCGTATCCACGAGCACGGTGTTGTAGCCCTCCGCGCGGGCCTTCGCCACGGCTGCGCGCGCGACCTTTACCGGGTCCTTCTCCCCGTCCTCACTGTACACGTCCACTCCGGCCTGGGAGGCCAGGGTCTTCAGCTGCTCTATGGCGGCAGGACGGAAAGTGTCGCAGGCGGCAAGCAGCACCCGGCGGCCCTTCCTGTTCTTGAGGTGCAGGGCGAGTTTGGCCGAGAAGGTGGTCTTTCCCGAACCGTTCAGACCGGCGATGAGCAATACCGAGGGGGTGCCCTTCAGATTGATTTCACTGTGTTCGGAACCCATGAAGTCGGCCAGCTCGTCATGGACTATCTTGACCATCATCTGCTGAGGCTTCACGGCCGTAAGCACATTTGCGCCCAAAGCCTTCTGCTTCACACGGTCGCAGAACTCCTTGGCCACCTTGTAGCTCACGTCGGCATCGAGCAGCGCCCTGCGGATTTCCTTGAGGGTTTCAGCGATATTAATCTCAGTTATCTTACCTTCGCCTTTCAGAATCTTGAAAGAGCGTTCGAGCCTGTCGGATAGATTCTCAAACATAATAAACCAATTAACTAATAACCTGCAAATTTATGAAAAAATTAGCTATTTACAGGCAGCTGCTGTGCAAAATCGGATTGTGGATGCTAAGAAAGACGGAGTTCCTGCCGGGCGTCGCGGCAAAGCTTCCCGTAGAATCGGAGACGGCGGAGAAAATCGAGAAGTGGAAACTGGAAAGAGGATGGGCCGAAGAATGCAATATGCATGAGGCGGCGGCCAGAATCGGCATCAGCAAGGACGAACTGTCGCTTTATTTCAGGCACACATTCAAAAAGAGCTTCCTGCAATGGAGAAAGGAGATGCGCATTTCGGAAGCGAAGCGGCTACTGCTGGAGGACTATTCGGTATCCGCCACCGCCGTAGGAGAGGCGGTGGGGATTTCCGACAAAAGCAATTTTCGCCACCAGTTCAAGGAACTGACCGGACTGACGCCGGCACAGTGGCGCCTAAAACACAAGCCCCATGTCTGACTCCATGAGCGGGGTTACGACGGATTCGGGTACGAACTCCCACTTGCCGAGCACGGAATAATCATTCAGGAGGGCAGAGTCCACGGCATCGGCTTCCGTGAAGAATTTGTAGACGAAGTCCCGAATCTCAGCATATCTTCCGACTATTCGGGCGCCGAGTTCCCCATGCGGGATTCCGGCTCCTTCCGTAAGGAGGGCGCCTCCCCCATTGGCCCTGTAGGATGTCATGGCCACCGTGTACTCCGCATCCGGGTCGAAGGGCGAGGAGTCCGCCATGGATGCTATGCTTACCCTGGAGCCGAAGTCCTTCGTGACATCCACCGTATAGTTTATTCCGGCCGCGGAATCGAAGTTGTAGCTGCGGTTGACGAAAGACCATTTCGGGGCCCCGGTGCGCGGATCTGGAGAGTTGGTTATGGCGAGCACGTGGTCTCCGGGAGTCTGAATCCAGCGGTCATACGAAAACTCCAGCATGTCCTTTATCTCACGTCCCTTCATCTTCAGCACGAACAGCTGGTTCTCGAAAGGATATATCGTGAACATGTCGTTGAACACCAGCTGCCCGGGAGCCACGCTTCCGTCATACGAGAGCGGGGCCGCAATCGAGATATCCGCTCCGGAGGCAGCGAGCTGCACGGTGTGAAGCAGATTGACATAATCGCTCATGCCCCTGTATGCATCCCGGCTCCTGAGGGGGACGTCGAGCCTGCCCACCGGCCTGTTGGTAAATTCCTTCACGGCCTGAAATTCGCCGTCGAAATGCTGCACCATGGCCTCATCCACGAGGAATTTGTCCATACGTACCACTTCAGCGAACCTCGACGCCACATGAGCGTCACCGTCGAAACTCAGCACCGCATGACCGACGCCGCCGCTCCTGGCGCCTCCGTTCACAAGGCTCTTTCCTTCTTCCACTATGCTGACGGGACGATGGTCATGGGCGGTCACGAGCAGGTCGGCGCCGGTGAGTTCCATGAAAATGTCCAGGCCCTGGCTTTCGATGGACCGTCCGTCTCCGTCCCCCGTACCCGAATGGACCACGACTATCACGGCATCGGGATGCAGGCTCTTGCGCAAGGCTTCCGCCCGCGCGGCGGCCAGCGGGACGAGCGAGGCGTGCGTCATTCCGCTCCACAGGTCAGGAGACAGCCACCCGTCTATGTTGGCGTTGTTGTAGCCGAGCACCAACACCCTGCGTCCGCCCTTCTCCAAGACGACATACTCCGGGAAGTAGGTGCTTCCGTCTTCTTTGAAGGCATTGCCCGCAAGCCAGCTTATGCCGGCCTCCCCGAGCTGGCGGTTCACACGGTCATATACGGGATGCCCCGTCTCTATGTCATGGTTGCCGAGTACGCAGACATCGTAGCCCATATATGCCGCAATGCGCGGATAGATATGCGGCTCCTCCGTGGCGACA
>JAFLUX010000016.1 GCA_022508605.1 Bacteroidales bacterium
GTAGCACTACAGATTCTGGCTCTGTCAGTGAGGGTTCGAATCCTTCTATCTCAACACAAACAGCGGCCGGTCCCAAGTGAACCGGCTTTTTTATTTTTATTATGAAAAAAATATTGAGTTTTATCTGCACCGCCTCGTTGCTGTTCACTGCCTGCGGCAACCGCGGCTCCGCTTCAGGAGAGGGAGAGACGGAAGAGAAAGCCGACTCCCTGGCACAAGCACAAGTTGAAATGAAAACAATGGAAAAAATCGCGGCAATGCCCGAAGAGCCGGTGTTCGACATCGTCACCAACCTCGGTACCATCAGGGTCAGGCTCTACTCTGACACCCCGAAACACAGGGAGAATTTCGCCAAGCTGGCTTTCGACGGCTATTTCGACGGCCTGCTCTTCCACCGTGTCATCAACAATTTCATGATTCAGGGAGGAGACCCTCTGACGAAGTTCCCCGAGAAGCAGCCGGAATACGGCACCGGCGGCCCCGGCTATCAGATCGAGGCCGAGATACGCCCTGAGCATCACCACAAGAAAGGCGCCCTGGCAGCTGCCCGCAAGGGCGACATGGCCAATCCGCTCAAGGAATCCAGCGGCTCCCAGTTCTATATAGTGCAGAGCGAAGACGGATGCCGCCACCTCGACGGACAATACACCATCTTCGGCGAGACCATCGACGGCTTCAAGGTGATAGACGAGATTGCCGCCCTGCAGACGGACGGCCGCGGGCTTCCGTTGACTCCTGTGCGCATCGTCAGCGTGAAATTTGTGGAGGAATTATAAGACAACTTGCATAAAAAAGTCGTAACAGCTATGAAATCAAGAGTACATTGCCCGTCTGTCGGCCTGGCTTACGAGGCTCCTGCCGCCAAAGTTTTTGTCTTTCTTGCAGAAAACGGCCTTTGCGCCGGCTCCAATGAAAGACTCGTAGACAGTGAGGACGATATAGATTGGGATTAATCGCAGAATCATGATGAAAAAGTATCTGTATCTGCCCATAGTATTGCTTCTCTCTGTTTCTGCCTGTCAAAAACTGGAGGAAATGGAGATGGGTGCCGATTCAAAGGCAAACATCTTGACGGCATCTATAGATCCGGAAACCCGCACCATGCTCCAAAAGGACGACTACGGTTATGACAATATCTGGTCGGAAGGAGATGAAATCGACGTGTTCATCGACGGCGGGGCAAAATCCAAGTACACGATTAAAGACGGGGTCGGAACACCGAGTGCCACCTTCTCTGGTGAGGGAAGCGGTTCGAGCTATGTGGCCTTGTATCCGGCTGGTGTAGCGACCGGCATCGACGGCAGCCGTCTCTCCCTTGACCTTCCTGCGGAACAGGACTATGCGAGTGCCTCTTTCGGGCCGAACAGTTTCCCGATGGTAGCCGTCAGCAATACTTCAGATTTGACATTCAGGAATCTGGGTTCGGTGCTGCGCGTCTCGATTGCCGGCTCTGCGACCATCCAGTCCATTACTTTCACGGCCAATGATTCTGAGGTTTTCGTCTCCGGTCCGGCGACTGCCGACTTCAGCCAACCCGAGACCCCTCTGCTGACAATGGCTGAAAACGGGGGCAGGAATGAACTGACCTTGCATTGCCGGGGCGGTGTCGCGCTGACCGGAGATCAGGCGGTCGATTTCTATATGGTCTTGCCGCCCCAACTCTATAAGGGTGGCTTTACTCTGACCATAGCTTCCACATGCGGCACCATGGTCAAGCGCACGTCGAAAGATGTTGAGATGAGGCGCTCGGAAGTGCGGACGGCCTCATTGACTTTCGAGGTCACCGAGGGGGTCGTCCCCAGCGAAACCCTTGCCGGGGAAGGCACGGATTCCAACCCGTTCCTGATACAGAACATCAGCGACATGCTGCTGTTCCGTAATGCAGTCAACAACGCAGGCATGATTGCCTCCTCCGACAGCGGCCAGCAAGCCGCTGCGCAGACGGCCGTCTATCAACTACAGTATGACATAGACCTGTCCGCTGCCGGGCTTTGGACTCCGATAGGCACCGATGCCAATTCGTTCAATGGCACATTCAACGGCGGAGGGCATGCGATTACGGGACTGAAGGTCGAGTCTGCATCCAACAATGCAGGTTTGTTCGGCTACTGCTACGAACCCACCATAAAATATCTTGCCGTAAGCGGAGAGGTGAACGGTGCTGCCAATGTCGGCATCATCGCAGGCTCAGTGAACGGCGGGACCCTCATTCACTGTGAAAGCCACGGGGCAGTCAGCGGCACAGGAAATTATGTCGGGGGAATCGCCGGATATTTTGCCCTAAGTCTGATCAATGGAATTTATATCAAGCAGTATGGTACAATCTCAGACTGTTCCAACTATGCGGAAGTCAGCGGCAGGTATTCCGTGGGGGGCGTTGTCGGCTATCTGTATTATTCCGACATGAACGCCTGCATGAACTATGCTGCCGTCGAGTCGTCTTCAAATTGTACAGGCGGAGTTGTCGGTGGATTATACCGGTCAAAAGTCTACAATTGTGCCAACAGCGGTAAAGTCACAGGCTGGATGCAATTGGGAGGAATTGCCGGATTGATATCATCGGACGGAACTGTCGAAAATTGTTACAATACCGGCGAAATCGCCATCTTGAATTACACGAATGCAGGTATAATAGGCGGAATTGCAGGCGAGAATAGAGGCACCTTGACCAATTGCGTAGGTGTCGGCGTTTTCTCCGGCAACACTGCGGGCCGCTCCGCATTCGGCGGAATCGTCGGAGAAAATTCCGGGTCCGTCAGCAACTGTTACGGGATTTCTACTTCAGGCGCGGCTGACGCTGTCGGTGAGGACTCCGGCTCGTCGGAATGCGTCTATTCGCTTTCCGAAGCGCAGATGGGCAGCACGGAATCCATCGGCATGGCGCTTTATACGGATTCTGACGGCATTTATTACACGAATCTGACGGATGCCCTGAATGCCTGGGCGGCAGACCACGGCACCGGCTCGATTGTCTATTATGGCTGGGAATACGCCGGCAGCTTCTACCCGGTGTTTACCCTCAGGCCTGCCGTGAAGCCCGGAAGCGGCTCATCCGAACAGCTTACGCATGCCTTCGGCATAAGTCATATCAACAAAACTTTCGCGTTGCCGGTCATCACCGGAAGCTATATGAACGCCACTGTTGACTGGGGAGAGGGCGGCGGTCCTGAAGTCTACGGTATGACGCAGAAGCACGACTATACGACGGCCGGAGAGCATGAGGTGGTCGTGGCCGCGGACAATGCAATGTCGTTCAAACTGAATAGTCTTGTCGGAGTAAAAACCTTGAGTCTTAACTAAATATGAAAAAGATACTGTCGATATTGGCATCGTTCCTGCCATTAATCGCTATGGCCGATAATGTTTCGTCCGACCAGGCCCGCAAGGTGGCTGAAGTTTTCTTGTCGTCCAAGACAATGCGCACTTCTGTGCCGACGCTGACCTTGAAATGGACTGGCGGCATTCAGACCAGGGCTGGAGAGGCCCCTGCTTTCTATGTATTCGACAACCCCTCCGGCGGATTTGTGATTGTAGCGGGTGATGATAGTGTGGAACCTATCCTGGCATACTCTGCAGAAGGGTCTTTCAAAGCGGACGGCATGCCCTCCAATGTGCAGTACTGGTTTGATTTCCTGCAAGGGGGCATCGCCTATCTGCGCAGCCGCAACTTCGTTTCTTCTGCCGAGGTCAAGGCTCAATGGAAAGCCTACGACAATGGCATGGCTGTTCGCATATCCGATGTGGCGGGCAGCGGGGTGGACCTGCAGACTGCGGATTGGAATCAACAGGCGCCGTTCAATCTGAAGGCCTCCGAATGGTGCAACTTCGGAAGCGGGGTCACTGTCTATACCGGTTGCGTGGCTACTGCCACGGCCATTATTATGAGACATCACCGATATCCTTCCAGCGGAACAGGCACAATCGGAGGTTACACCTATCAGTCTGAGAAAAATGTCAGCAGATACATAAACAGTTATGACCTTGGCCATGTTTACGACTGGAGTCTCATGCCGACGGACAACGGCGGCAATAATACTTCCGTATGGACAAGCGCCCAGCAGAATGCAGTCTCCCAGCTGCTGCTGGACTGCGGTGTAATGTCGCAAATGCATTACGGGATTTACACTCCCACAAATATGTCTGAAAGCGGTTCCGGTGCCGTGACGTCCCGTGCCCCCGTCGCTTTGGTAGAACACATGGGCTACGATAAAGGGTATGAAGCCTTGGATCGAGTTTATTATTCCCGGGATGAATGGGTCGGCCGGATTATCGCCAGCATAGATGCCGGCTGTCCTGTCCTTTTCAGCGGCAGCGGCAGCGGCGGCGGTCATGCGTTTATCCTCGACGGCTACGATTCGGACGGGAAGATTCTCATCAACTGGGGCTGGGGCGGCTATCAGAATGGGTATTATACCGTACCTGATTTCGGGGACTATACGGCTGGACAGACAGCTTATGTCAACATAAGGCCCGATCAGGGCGGCAGCGGAGTCTTGCCGTTTATCTATCAGGAAGGTCTGCGCTACTCTTCAGGACCGGTCTTGAATTCGGAAACGGCCGAAATGACGGTCTTTACGTCGCGGGTCGGCAATGCCGGTGCAAGCACGTTTTACGGCAGATTATGTCTGGCCCATGCGGACAAAGATGACAATATAAAGCAGATTTTCCGGGAAATAAATGCTCCGGGAGTCGAGTTGCCCGCTGGAATGTTATATTCTAATATTACAGGCAGCTACTCTGTCAAACTTGTGGATATTGCCAAAGGCGATAAGATAAAATGGTTCTATCAGCATAAAGGCAGCGATGTTTTCCTGCCTGCGAGGTATAACCTTGAAGACGCCGGAGCCGTTGGAGAATTGCCGATGCCGGATACGGAGGCTACGTTTGACATCGAGGAGGGCAGCTCTGTCGAATATTTTCCGCTGGAAAAGAAACTGGTCATAAGTTCGCATTCCGGTCTGACATATGCTCTCAGGAACAGCAGCGGGGCCTCGGTCATGGACGCTGCCGAACTGATACACGGAGTGCTGACAATCGACCTCACTGTTCTTCAGGCCGATACGTACACGCTTACGCTCATGGTGGCGGACAAGTCCAAAGAGCTCAATTTTGTTGTCGGCAAATAAATTTATGAAAGATATCTGTTTGGCACGCACCTTGCAAAAGGTAATGTCGAATAGTTTTTTCATAGGTTAAATTTAGGTTAGAATTGCAAACCGCCCGCGTCGTGAGATGCGGGCGGTGTCTTTTTGCAGTTCAGTTTACTTGAGCCTTATCAGTATGGCTCCATAGGCGGCTCTGGAGCCGAGGGCGACGGCCGGGGCGCTGTCCATTACCGATATCCGCGCGACGTCGCTGAGCGCGATTCCGGAGAGGCTGTCCCATGGCACGTCGTCCACCACTATCATGGCATTGCGGTAGCGGTTGAAGTTGGGCACGCTCGCTTCGAGGAAGTCGACTATGTTGTTCCTGTATCTTGCCACATCCTCTTCAGTGGGCGCGTAGCCTTTGGCGGACGTTATGTTCCGGATTTGCGTAGTGGTGCCGTATGCCTGCTCCACTGTCTGGTCCGCCCGGCTCTGCTGCCCCTGTGCGGAGCATCCGGCAAGCAATGCGGCCACGACCGTCATGCAGCCGCCGATGATGACTGTGCTGAAAAATTTCTTCATGGCGAGTATTGTCAATATGCAGTGAAAGGACCGAGGACCCGTGTCACTATGTACTGCTCGTTGTTGTCGTTCAGGGCATATATGTAGTACTTGCGCCCTTCCGGGAGAACCCGGACTACGATATGTCCGCCTACCTGTGAGAACTGGGCCGGGTCGATGCCCGCCGCAGTGAGAGTGCTCACGTTGCTTTCCGCAAGGTTGGTGGAGAAAATACGTACATTGGGGTTGGCGTCGTACACCCTTTTCAGGGTGGCGGGATTGGGCTGCACGTCCCTCCAGGGCGTGGCAATGTAGAAATCGGGCCTGAGCACGCCGAGAAGTTCATCGCTGTTGGTATTGGACGTACTGTGATGGCAGGCCTTCATCCCCTCCACCTTTTTCACAACCTTCGATATGGGCTTCTCGATGTCTTTCCAGCTGTAGGTGGAGCGTCCGGAATACTGGATGTCGCCTCCGCTGAAGAAATCGAAATTGCCGTATTGGAGCAGGAATACGCAGGAAAGGATGTTTTCATTGATGGCCCAGGCCACATGGTTGGCCGTGCATTCTTCGGCCGACGGCATGTAGGTGGTGTTGACGGCACTGCCGCTTCCGGTCCATATATCGCCTCCGGCCGCTATGGCGCGCACCTTGAACGAGGGATATGCGGCGGAGTCGTGCTTGAGCACGATTTGCTCCGTGCTTCCTATCTGCATGGCCTCGCGGACCGTGCCGTGCCTGCGTGCCGAATAGTCGATGAAGTTGGTGTACAGTTTATACCTGTTCTGCCCGCCTGTCTCGAAATAGTCGGCTGAGGGACGGGATGCCCAGTCGCCTCGGTCTATCACCTTGCCGATAGGAATCGAAAGTCCGACTTCGGCTATGCCGTTGAGCAGGAAGCCGCCGTCGTTCAAGTCGATTTTGCTGACTTTGTTGCCGTCCTTGTCGAACGGTGTCCATCCGAAATCGGCATAATTGGAGCGCCATGTGCCTATGTGGTCTCCATGGTAGTGCGAGGTCAGGAAATAGTCCAGCCTGCCTTCCGCGACGGCGGGGGAGAAATGTTTGATGTAGTTCACGATGACGCTGCCGCTGCTGATGTCTGCGGAAGGCTTTGACGGTACGCCCTGGGAGTCTCCGTAGTCGTATCTTTCATCCTGGGGGGCACCTGCCGCATCGCAGAGCATGGTGGTGCCGTCGGGGAAGATGTAATAGAATGCCTCTCCCCGTCCGCCGTTGATTGAATGGATGTCGAGGTAGCCTTCCTGCCAGGCGGGCAGGACTTCGCCGACCTTGACGTCTATGGCCGCATCGACTTTCTCGTCGTCCTCATCAGAGCCGGCCGGAGGAACGGCAGGCCCGTTGCCGCACCCCAGAACGAGTGCGGCGAGGGCCGAAAATTTCAAAACTTTTTTCATGGTTCTAATAACCGGGATTTTGGGTCAGCTTGGGACATACCACACGTTCGTCCTCCGGTATGGGGAACAGGTACTGACGGGGAACGAAGGCCCCGTGCTGGTTGATGGTGTAGTAGTTCTTGTAGTTCTCGAGCCCGGACAGGTCTATGTAGGAACTCGGGGTCATGTGCGGCCTGAAGTCTTTAGGCCATATCCAGTATCCGCTTGCCTCGTTGGCAGCGACCTGGGCGTTTCCGGGCAGTCCGTAAATGGGCGTGGTGAAAGCCTCTTCGGCCATACGCCAGCGCATGACATCGAACCAGCGCCTGTTTTCCCATGCAAGTTCGCAGCGGCGCTCGTTGCGCAGTATGCGGCGCAGGGCGGTCTGATTGGTCTCGGTGATTGCAGGATACTTAGATGTCTCTGCGACACTGCATTTGTATGCCCGTGCACGCACGCTGTTCAGGGCATTGAACAGTTCGGTGTCGATTTCATTCAGCTCCAGCTTGGACTCTGCGAACATGAGAAGGACGTCTCCGTAGCGTATTATGCGCAGAGGCGCGTCCGTGTACCAGTCGTCCATACATTCTTCGTCGAGGAACTTTTTAAGTATCAATCCGTTGTAGGAGCAGTCCTTGGAGACTATCTTGCTGTCGTTGTTGCTCACCATCTTGCCGGATGAGACCTGGAGCGTCTGGGTGGCGCTTGGCCGGGGGTTGTAGATGTAGTCCTCAAATTCCTCGTCGAACGGTGCGGTAACCTCGCTGAGCCTGGGGTCACGGTTGGCAAAGGGATTCGCCGGGTCGTACAAAGGAGAATCTTCCACGTTCAGACCGTCCGTGCAGGTGTAGGCAAAGAACAGCTGCCATGAGGGCTGGGCCACCGAGCCGCCTCCGTTGTTGCGGGGGCAGAAGTTTTTAATCGAGGCATTCTGTCCGAGATAAGACCCGAGCTCGTTGGAATTGGCCAGTGCGAAAATCAGTTCGGGGCTCGACTTGGTCTTGGACAGGAAAAGTTCCCTGTAGTCGGGGTGCAGCGAATAAACTCCCAGGTCCATGCATGCCTTTGACGCGGATTTGCATGTGCGGTAGTCGTTCATGTAGAGAGCCGCACGGGCCTTCATGGCGTATGCCGCGCCCTTGGTCACGCGCTGTACTCCGGTATAGCTGACCGGAAGCGCCTCCGCCGCATCGTCGAAGTCGCTGTAAATCTGCTCTAAGATGCGGTTCCTGTCCGTGCGCCCCATTTCATAGGCCTCTTCGAGAGTCATGTACTCGGTGTAGAAAGGCACGTCGCCGAAAAGGGTTATGAGATAGGTGTAGAAAGAGGCCCGGAAGAACTTCGCTTCTCCCGCATACTGCCTGATGTTGGCCTCGCTCAGATTGTCCTTGGCCTTGTCTATGCTCTGTATGATGGTGTTGGCGCGGGCTATGCCCTTGTAATAGTTCGCCCAATGGTTCTTGCCCTCCGACCATGTCGAGGAGATTGCTCCTCCGAGCCAGTCATAGGTCTGCGTCCTCTGGTTCCAGTCGTCGGTCCACCGGTCGGTGGGGAAAAGACGCCAGCCTTCGGTGTACCACATCGCGGGTGTATAGAGTGCATTGAGGGACATTTCCAGTTCCTCTGCGGTAGAGTACCAGTTCTCGCTGGAACCGGAGGACTTGGGGTTGAGGTCCAGGTTGATGCAGGATGTCATGAGGACAGCTGCAGCAAGTGCGTTGAATATATGTTTTTTCATTTTTATTGCCTTTTAATTTATTCGACAACGATAATCATGGGATTCTCCATAACCCTCAGATGCTGGTTCGCACTCGATGCGGACGACCAGAATCCGGCGAAACGGAACACGTGATTCTCGGACAGTGCCGCGAGGGGAGTGCCGTCTCCGCACTGGGCGTTCTGCGTGCAGGTGAAGCGGAACTGGGCATAAGGCGTGTCCTTGGTCAGGGTCGCCGTCTCCTCTATGTAGCAGTTGATTTGCTTCGGGTCTTCGGGAGTGTCGGCGGCGTTCGCATGATATTCGAGCTCTATCGTTTCAAGCTCTACCCATTCGTCGCCGTCGAGGTATTCCGCTTTCCAGTATTTCATGGAGCCTCCGGTGTTCGGCCTCAACACGAAGTTGAGCTTGAATTTCGTGCCTGCTGCCAGCGGCGCATCCGTCTCGGCCGTCCAGGTGAACCAGTCGCCTACCCAGGTGCCGTAGACGACGGGCTCTCCGCGGGTGCCTATGTCGCGTTTTACGCAGTTTTTCGTCTTTACCGTAGACTTGTCGACGCCGTTATAGTATTCGAGTTTGCCGTTTCCTGACACATTGGACGGCACGTAGGCGCCACCCATATTGCCGGGGGCATCGACCTCTGGCGACGAAGAAGACTGCTGGAATCCTCCCACGCAGAGGGCATCGAACTGGTCGTCGTTGAAGAACCACTCGGCAAGCACGGTCCCGGGAGCGGGTTTCTCCGCAGGTTTCTGCTCTTTAAAGGCCTCCTGGGTGAGGGTAATCACATACTTTTTCGGATTTGCGGCCTCGTCCGTGGTCTCCACCGTGATGTCGGCGGTCACGACTTCGGTCGCGGTGTTGGCGGGGAAGGCTATGCTTATGTCGGCATCGCCGCTTCCGGATGCAGGGCTGACCGTGAATGCGGGATTGTCGCAGCTTACGGTCCACGCCACCTCGGAGATGACGCTGAACGATGCTGCGGTATCGGAGGCCTTCACGGCTATGGCGTCGGTGGACACCCTGAATGCCTTTCTCTCGATGTCTTTGTCAGTGCCTGCCTGAACTATGTCGAAGCTGGTGATGGAGATATCGAGTTCGCTGTCTATGATGCTTACGTGGGCGACCCTGAGCACGGCAGACGTGTTGGCGTTCGCGGAGAAGCTGAGCGTGCCGCCCGACTGGGTGCACTTGAGCCAGTCGGCCGTCTTGGGCAGCGAGGCCCTGAACTCCGGGCTGTCTACTATATTGACGGTAAGGGTGCCGCCCTCGGCGGGAATAGGTTCGGAGGAAGACATTTCCACCTTCGCCTTGTTGCCGGCATAGGATTCATCCTCGTTCTCGGGACCTGCTTTCTGCGTGCAGGCGCATGCAAGGAGTGCGCAGGCGAGTATGCTGAAATATTTTTTCATCTTGACTGTGCTTTAGAAAGTGATTTGTGCTCCCAGAGTGAAAGTCCTGGTCATGTATGCGCTGAGGTTGGAATAGGATTCGGGATCCCAGCCCTGGGGGAAACTGTCTATCGAGAAAGGATCCGTGGCGCTGCAGTAGACACGGAGGGTCTGCATCTTGAGCGCCTTGGTGATACGCCCGGGGAGGGTGTAGCTGAGCGTGACGTTCTTCATGCGGAAGTATCCGCCGTTGAAAAGCCAGTAGTCCGAGGTCTGCTCGTAGTCGTTCTTCGCGGAGTTGGTCAGGGTGGCACGGGGGTACAGGGCCTTGGCGTTCTCCTCATCGGACTTGTAGTAGCTCCAGTAGTGCTTGTCGTATTCCACGGGGAATGTGTATGCATCGCCGTCGCGGAAAATCATGGCCTGTCCCTTCCATGCGAGCACCTTGCCTATGCCCTGGAATGCCATGGAGAGATCCCAGTTCTTCCAGCCGAGCTTGATGTTGCCGCCGTACTGGTAGTGGGGCATGGAGCTGCCGAGCACTTCGCGGTCGTAAGTGGCGTTGACTATTCCGTCGGGCACTCCGTCGGGGCCGCTGATGTCGAGATACTGTATGTTGCCGAGGCCCACTGTGCTGTAGAGTTTGGCGGCATTGTCGAGCTGTTCCTGGGTGAGGAAAAGGCCTCCGCTGCGGTAGCCGTACCAGGCATTGTATTCCACGCCCTCCTTTATTATGTTGCTGCCGAGGCTCTGATAGCCTCCGAGGTCACCCATGATGGACGTGTAGTCGGACAGGTTGGCGCTGACGGCATAGCTGAAGTCGCCCTTGCGGTCCTGCCATCCTACCTGGATTTCCCAGCCGTTGGTGTACATCTGGCCTATGTTGTCCTGGGGGTCGGTATATCCCAGCACGTCGGGAATCTTCCTGCTGAGCAGCATTCCGTAGGTGTCTTTGTGGTAGATGTCGCCCACGATGCTGAGGCGGTTTTTGAACATCGTAAGGTCGATGCCCACATCCCAGGTCTTGGTGGTCTCCCAGGTGATGTCGTAGATGGAATAGGCAGTCTGGGCTGCCGTCACCATGGAGGCTATGCTCGACGGCGAGCTCCACATGGGAGTGCTGTCGAACTTGATGAGGCTCTGGTAGGGGTAGTTGCCTATGCGTTCGTTGCCCAGCGTGCCGTAGGATACGCGTATCTTTCCGAAATTCAGCGCCCCTCCGACCAAGTTCTTCATGAACGGCTCTTCGGTGACAACCCATCCGAGGGATATGGAGGGGAAGAAACCGCCGCGATACTCCCTTGCGAAGCGGGACGACCGGTCGTAGCGGGCGTTTGCCTGCAGGAGGTAACGTCCCTTGTAGTCGTAGGTGATGCGTCCGAAGAAGGACTGGTATGCATTGTCGGAGGCATTGCCGGCAGGGTAGCCGTCACCGGCCAGATGGTTGAGGTTGGCAAGGTCCAGGTAGGGATATCCGGCAAGTCCCATCTGGTCGGAACCCGCCACGAGGCTCTCGCTGAAGTTGTAGCTGTCTTCGTAGCCGAGCAGGTAGGTGGTGTGGTGGTCCTGCCCGAAGTCGGCGGAATAATTGACGAGCACCTGTTTTGTTATTGTCTTTGCGTCGGTGCGGCTCTCTATCAGAGTGTTGTAGGTACATCCGGCCAAAGGGGTCGAGCTCAGCACTCCGGGCTCACGATAGTAATAGGCCTGCTGTACATAGTCTTTTTCCGCACTGTGGCGCAGCGAGGGGGCGAACACTCCGGTAATCGTGAAATTCTTGAACGGGGTCACGGTAAGGGACGCCTTGCCATAGAAGGCATCGCGCTCTGTCCTGTCGAATCCGCCGGCGTGCAGACGGGCATAGGTGTTCGTGCCGTTGTTGCCGGGGCCCATGGTGCCGTCGGACCATACCGCACAATAGATGGGATTGTACTTGAATGCCGCCTGTACGGGGTTTATCTGGTTGTTGTTGGTCAGCTTGTGGTTGAAGGTCATGTCGAACGACGCAGATATGAAGTTGTTGATTTTTATGTCGTTGTTCAGACGTGCGGTGTACTGCTCCACGTTGCGGCCGTAGTAAAGGGCTTCTTCGTTCTCGTAGGAGAGCATGGCCCTGCTCTTTATGACTTCGTTGCCGTAGCTTACGCCCACGCGGTGCTTGTGCTGGGGCGCCCATTTCTCAATCATGAGGGCATCCCAGTCCGTGAGCGGATAGGCATCGGGATCCAAGGCGTGGTTTGCCATATAGTTTTCTATGAAATCCTTTTCGTAGACGAAGTAGTCGCGTCCCTCGGGATTGCCCGCATCGTTCCAGTTGGCTTCGTTCTGGAGCTCCATGAATCGCGTGGGGCTTACCTGCTCCGGGTGGCGGGTGCGGGTCAGCATGGAGAAGCTGCCGTTGTAGTCGATGTGCAGCTGTCCCTCCTTTGCACGCTTCGTGGTGATGAGGATGACGCCTGCGGACGCACGCGCACCGTAGATGGAGGCGGATGCGGCGTCTTTCAGTACGGTTATGTTCTCTATGGCGTCCACGTCCACGTCGTTGATGGTGCTAACCGGCACGCCGTCGACGATTACCAGGGGGTCGGAATCGCCTATGGTCGTGATGCCGCGGACACGGATTGTGGCTCCGGCTCCCGGCAGGCCGCTTGTGCGGGTGACTTCGACTCCCGGCATGGAACCTTGCAGGGCCTGGCTCAGCCCTACGCCCTGGATGGCGGCAATCTTGTTTCCGTCCACGTTGGAAATGGCTCCTGTGAGGTCTTTCTTCTTGACCGTGCCGTAGCCGATGACAACGACTTCGTCGAGGAGCCTGTTGTCGTCCTCGAGCACGATGTCGATTCTGGAGCGCCCGGAAACGGGGACGGCCGCATTCAGGTAGCCGATGCAGGAAATTTCGAGTACGGCTTTGTCAGAAGATACGGAAATCATGAATTTTCCGTCGTTGTCGGAAACAGTGCCGTTGGGCGTTCCGCGTTCGACGATGCCCGCTCCTATGACAGGGGCGCCGTCTTTGTCCGCGACTGTTCCGGAGATCCTGATCTGGGCCTGCGCCGTGAGTGACAGCGCGCAGAGCGACAGGATTAGGAAAATGGTTGAAAAGTGGTTTTTCATGTGGTTGTTATTTGATTGGTAAATAAGATTTATCCTAAAAAGGCCTTTTCGGCGAGCAGGCGTTTGCGCACCTCTGCGGCATCTACATTGCGCGGAGCCGTGCCGGAAGCCGCGGCGATTGCGGCTGCGATGCCGGCTGCGTGCCCCATGGCCATGCAGGGCGGCATCACGCGCACGGCCCCGGCGGCATCGGAGGACGCCGATATGGCGCGTCCCGCGACAATCAGTCCGTCTATTCCGGCGGGAATCAGGCTGCGGAGCGGCAGACCGTACCAGCGTCCTTTTTCGACAGTCCTGTATTCCGTAGTGTTCGCGCCGTTGCGGCCGTGCACGTCGACGGAGTTCGAAGCGACGAGTATGCTGTCTTCCGGAACCACGCCCTGGAGCAGGTCATCGGCGGTCAGGAGGTATTCTCCCTGTATATGGCGCGATTCGCGTATGCCGAGGGTGGACGCGGAACTTTTGATTGTGGCGTTTTCGCAGCCGGGAACGTATTTGTGGAAGAAGTTGAGCATTTCCTGCACCTGCCGGCGTCCTTCTCTCTCGGCCTCGCTCAGGCTTTCCGTGCTGGTGGCGTCCACATCGGCGATGCGTGTGCAGTTGACTGCCCATTCGTCTTCGCGCACGCCCCTGTAGATGTTGACGCTCTTGCGGGAAATGTCCCACTCTCCGGCAGCCTCCGCCTCCTCGACCCTCCAGTGCAGCGCCCTGTAGCTCACCCCGTCCACCTTCCGGAACTCATGAAGATGGGCTTCGACCTCGGCAATCAGCCGCGGCGTGTCCACATTGTTGATGTGGAAGAACAGCGTGGCGGGCTGCACCTTGCCTATGTCGGGATTGCCGTAGGTGTACGGCGCCCCGGCCCGGGCCGCGACATCTCCGTCTCCTGTGGCGTCGATTACTACTTTTGCGGCTATCCTGCAAAGGCCCTCGCGGTTGAGTACGCGAATGCCCCTGACCGTCGTGCCTTTCAGCAAAGGTTCCACGAATCCGGTGTGGAACATGACTTTCACTCCTGCCTCCGAACACATCTGGTCGAGCACATATTTCATGGTCTCGGCATCGAAAGGGGTCAGGTGGTCGTGGCCGGGGCCTATCCATGCGCTGAACGGGGTACCGGCGCGGACAAGGGAGGGGTGTATGGCACCGCCAAGCGCCACCATCCTGTCCACTACCTCTTCAAACAGGCCTCTTATGACCATGGTCTCTCCCGTGGTGTCGTAGCATGTCATGAAAGGGGCTACAAGGCCCCGCGTGGCCATGCCGCCGAGGCAGTTGCCCTGTTCCGCAATCACTGTGCGCGCCCCGTTCCTGGCCGCCGCTATCGCAGCGCATACCCCGGCAGGGCCTCCTCCCACCACGAGCACATCCGTGCTCCCCAAGTCGATGTCGCCTTCCGGGCAGGGAGTTCCGCAGGCCGAGGTGAAAACGGAGCCTGCACCGAGCAGCGCCCCGCCGGCAAGAGCCGAGCTTCCGGTTTTGATAAAGTCTCTGCGTTTCATTCTATATATTTAAACATACCAAAGATAGTAATAAAATTCATTTTTCGTATCTTTGCGTCTGTGCTGGAAGACCTTCTCATAGCATTGGCCCTTGCGATGGACTGTTTTGCCGTGTCTGTGGTCTGCGGTGTGACCGTCCGTTCGCTGCGTGTGTCCCTGATGTTGCGTATAGCGATTCTCTTCGGTGTTTTCCAGGCCCTTATGCCCCTTGCCGGCTGGGGTCTCGCAAGCAGCCTGAGTTCATATATCGCGGCCGTCGACCATTGGGTCGCGTTCGGCATGCTGTGCTTCATCGGCGGAAAGATGATAGCCGATGCATTCGGGGAGGGGGAAGAGAAATCGGTGGACCCGGAGAAGCCCGCCGCCCGTATAGCCCTTGCCGTGGCGACCAGCATCGATGCCCTCGCCGTGGGCATCTCCTACGCATGCACGGGGCGTAACACTCTCCTTTCCCTTGTGCAGCCCATGTGCATCATAGGACTCGTGTCTTTCATCATGAGCGTGAGCGGATTCTGTCTCGGGGTCAGATTCGGGGAAACGGTCGTAAAAAAGGTGCGCCCGGAGCTGCTCGGCGGAGTGATACTCGTCTGCATAGGTGTGAAGATACTTCTGGGACATCTGTCCGAACTTGCATAATTTTATAAACTTAACTGATAACCGTATGAAAAGGATAATAGAATGCGTTCCCAATTTCAGCGAGGGGCGCGACATGTCCGTGATAGACGCCATAGTGGCCGCGATATCGTCCGTAGAGGGGGTGAAGGTGCTGGATGTGGACCCGGGAGCGGCCACGAACCGTACCGTCGTCACTTTCGTGGGAGCTCCGGAGGACGTCGTGGAGGCTGCGTTCCGCGGGACCCGCTGCGCCGGAGAATTGATAGACATGCGGCACCACCATGGGGCGCACCCGCGTTCCGGAGCCACGGACGTCTTGCCTCTCGTGCCTGTGGCCGGAGTCACGCTCGAAGAATGCGCGGCCCTTGCAAGGTCGCTTGCCGAGCGCCTTTTCACTGAACTCGGCATACCCTGCTATTGCTATGAATCGGCCGCCATCAGGCCGGAGAGGCGCAATCTTGCGGTGTGCCGTGCCGGAGAATATGAGGCTTTGCCGGAAAAGATGGTCGACCCTGAGCGCAGGCCCGATTTCGGGGGAGTGTACGACGATACGGCGGCCCGGTGCGGCGCTACCAATGTGGGTGCCCGCAATTTCCTCGTGGCGGTCAATTTCAATCTGAACACGACCTCTGTCCGCAGGGCCATGGCGGTGGCCTTCGACGTGCGTGAAAAAGGGCGCAAGGCAAGGGAGGGCGGCTCGCTTACGGGCCGGCTACTCAAGGATGCCGCCGGGGAGCAGATATGGATTCCCGGCACGCTTAAAGGGTGCAAGGCCATAGGCTGGTACATAGACGAATACGGAATAGCACAGGTGTCCATGAATATCACGGACATTTCCGCCACACCCCTGCACGCGGCCTTTGAGGAGGTGAGCCGTGCGGCGGCGGCCCGCGGACTGCGCGTCACCGGTGCGGAGATAGTGGGATTGGTGCCGAAGTCGGTGCTGCTCGACGCCGGGCGCTTCTATCTTGAGAAACAGCGGCGCTCGCTTGGAATAAGCGGGGACGAGATAATGAAAATAGCCGTCAAGTCCATGTCCTTGGACGATTTGGCTCCTTTCAACGTGCGCGAAAAGGTCATAGAGTACCGTATGGAGGACGAGGCCGCAGAGGCGGCAAAACACAGGCTTGCGCGCATGAGCGTCGAGGCTTTCACCCGGGAGACGGCATCCGAATCGGCCGCTCCGGGCGGAGGGTCCGTGTCTGCATGCATGGGTGCGTTCGGAGCCGCGCTGGTCGCCATGGTGGCCAACTTATCCGCGCATAAGCGGGGCTGGGACGAGAGGTGGAAGGAATTTTCCGATGTGGCGGAGCAGGGGCAGGCCGTTCTTGACGAACTGCTTGAACTCATAGATGAGGATACGGCGGCTTTCGACATGGTGATGGAGGCTTTCGGGATGCCGAAAGGAAGCGATGAGGAAAAACGGCTCAGGGACGAGGCCATAGAGTCGGCCACCCTGCATGCCGCCGGCGTGCCGCTTCGTACCATGGAAGCCTCGCTGAAGGCCTTGCCGCTTGCCCTGCGCATGGCCGAAAGCGGCAATCCTGCTTCCGCCTCGGATGCCGGGGTCGCCGCGCTGGCCGCTTATGCAGCCGTGGAAGGTGCCGCACTCAACGTGCGTATAAATGCTGCCGGACTTTCCGACAAATCATCGGCGGAGCCTCTGCTGGAGCGCGCCCGCCGCATAGTCTCGGAAGCCGCCGATTTGCGCGACAAGGTGCTGGCGGAAGTCAATCGTCATATAGATGCTTAGTACGGATGAGTAAAGATTTCAAGCAGCAGATACTCGAGGGCATTCCGCAGGAACTCCCTGCGCCCCGTCCGTATGACCCGGACGTGAATCATGCGCCCCGCCGTAAAGACATACTTACGCAGCAGGAGAAAGTTCTCGCCCTTCGTAATGCTCTCCGCTATTTTCCGAGGGGGCAGCACGACGTCCTGGCCCCTGAATTTGCCGAAGAACTGAGGCGCTTCGGACGAATCTACATGTACAGGTTCCGTCCGGAGGGAGAGATGTACGCCCGTCCTGTCGGGGAATATCCGGCCCGCAGCCTCCAGGCCGCCGGGATAATGGCCATGATACAGAACAACCTCGATCCGCGTGTCGCACAGCATCCGCACGAGCTAATCATATACGGAGGCAATGGCGCCATTTTCCAGAACTGGGCGCAGTACCGGCTCACGATGCGCTACCTTGCCACAATGACGGACGAGCAGACCCTGGCACTTTATTCGGGCCATCCTCTCGGGCTTTTTCCGAGCAGCAGGGAGGCCCCGCGTGTGGTCGTGACGAACGGCATGGTCATTCCCAATTACTCTTCCCCGGACCACTGGGAGCGCTTCAATGCCTTAGGCGTGAGCCAGTACGGCCAGATGACGGCAGGCTCGTTCATGTACATAGGACCCCAGGGCATAGTGCACGGCACCACGATAACAGTGATGAACGCCGCGCGCAAGCAGCTCCGGAAGAACGGGCGCGACGGAGAGGACCGGGGCGGAATGCTATTCGTGACGGCCGGCCTGGGAGGCATGTCGGGTGCTCAGCCCAAGGCCGGGAACATAGCTGGAGTGGTCAGCGTCACCGCTGAAATCAATCCGCTTGCCGCATTCAAGCGCAAGGAGCAGGGATGGGTGGACGAGCTTTACGATTCTCTTGACGAACTCATGCCCCGCATACGCACGGCGGTCGAGGAAAGGAAGGCGGTGTCGCTTGCCTATATAGGGAATGTGGTGGATTTGTGGGAGCGCCTTGCCGACGAGGAGCTCATGGTTGATTTGGGATCCGACCAGACGTCCCTTCACAATCCGTGGGCAGGAGGCTACTATCCTGCCGGATACAGTCTTGAAGAATCCAAGCGCATGATGGCGGAGGAACCGGAACGGTTCCGCGAGGCCGTGCGGGCCTCGCTGCGCCGCCACGCGGCGGCCGTCAACCGCCTTGCCGCCAGAGGAATGTATTTCTTCGACTACGGGAACGCTTTCCTGCTGGAATGCTCCCGCGCGGGAGGGGATGTGCTCGACGCTGACGGGAACTTCCGTTACCCGTCTTATGTGCAGGATATCATGGGTCCCATGTATTTCGACTACGGCTTCGGCCCTTTCCGCTGGGTGTGCCTGAGCGAAAGCCCCGAAGATTTGGAACTGACGGACAATCTTGCCGTACAGGTGCTCTCGGACATGGCCGCTGCCGCCCCGGAGGAGATTTCATCCCAGATGCGCGACAACATACGCTGGATAGAAGAGGCCGGGCGCAACAATCTTGTCGTGGGCTCGCAGGCCCGCATTCTCTATGCCGACTGCGAGGGGCGCATACGCATAGCCTTGGCGTTCAACGAGGCCATCCGCGACGGCAGGCTCAAGGGTCCCGTTGTGCTCGGACGCGACCATCATGACGTGTCGGGCACCGATTCTCCTTTCCGCGAGACCTCGAATATCTGCGACGGGTCGAGGTTTACTGCCGACATGGCGGTGCAGAATGTGATAGGGGATGCTTTCCGCGGGGCAAGCTGGGTGTCGATACACAACGGCGGGGGAGTAGGCTGGGGCGAAGTCATCAACGGCGGCTTCGGAATGGTGATAGACGGAAGCGAAGAGTCTGCCCGCCGCATAGAAAGCATGCTTTTCTGGGATGTCAACAACGGAATAGCCCGCCGCAGCTGGGCCCGCAACGAGGGAGCCCGCTTTGCCATAGAACGCCAGATGGCCAGGACCCCCGGCCTGCAGGTGACGCTCCCTAACGATGCAGATGAAGAACTTATACTCAAATACTTATGATACACCGTATCTCGGATGAACGCCTTAGCCTCGAGCGGCTAAAGGAAATAATGGACGGCCACGGAACACTTGAACTCTCGGAAAAGTCGGCATCTGCCATAGTAAAGTGCCGCAAATATCTGGACGACAAAATGAAAGACCTCGACCGTCCGCTGTACGGAATCACCACCGGTTTTGGCTCCCTGTACAATGTCAGCATCCCCACGGAAGACCTTTCCAGGCTCCAGCACAATCTGGTCATGTCCCATGCGTGCGGTACCGGACCGCTCGTGCGTCCGGAAATCGTGAAGCTGATGCTTTTCCTGAAGGTGCAGAACCTCGCATACGGCCATTCAGGGGTTCAGCTCATCACCGTGCAGCGTCTCATAGGCATGTTCAACAACGATGTGCTGCCTGTGGTATACACTCAGGGCTCGTTGGGCGCTTCGGGCGACCTCGCGCCGCTCGCCCACCTGTGCCTGCCGCTGATAGGAATGGGCGAAGTGCTGTACAAGGGAGAACAGAGACAGGCTGCCGATGTGTGGAAAGAACTGGGTTGGGAACCTATCAGGCTACAGTCCAAAGAGGGTCTTGCCCTGCTCAACGGCACGCAGTTCATGAGCGCCCACGCCGTGTGGGCCTTGCTGAAGAGCATGCGCCTGTCCGCCTGGGCGGACCTCATAGGGGCCATGTCCTTAGATGCATACGACGGACGCATCGAGGCCTTCCTGCCGCTGACGCATCAGCTCCGGCCCCACGGAGGACAGTTGTCCACCGGGCGCAGATTCGTGGAGATTCTCGAGGGCAGCGAACTGATAAAAAGACCCAAGGAACATGTGCAGGATCCCTACAGCTTCCGCTGCATTCCCCAGGTGCACGGGGCTGTAAAAGACAATATACAGTATGTCAAGTCCGTGATTGAAAATGAAATAAACTCCGCCACGGACAATCCCAACATCTTCCCGGACGAAGACATGATAATTTCTGCGGGAAACTTCCACGGCGAACCCATAGCCATACCCATGGATGCCTTGGCCATTGCTCTGTCGGAGCTTGCAAGCATCTCGGAACGGCGAACGTACCAGCTCATACACGGGTTGCGCGGACTCCCGAAATATTTGGTCGCGAATCCGGGCCTGAACAGCGGTTTCATGATACCTCAATATACCGCCGCCTCAATAGTGAGCCAGAACAAGGGGCTTTGCTGGCCGGCTTCCTGCGATTCCATTCCCTCCTCGCAGGGGCAGGAGGACCATGTGAGCATGGGGTCGAATTCCGCCACCAAATTAGTGCGCATAGCGGACAATACGGAGACCGTGCTGGCAATCGAACTGTTCAATGCCGCACAGGCATTGGATTTCCGCCGCCCGGCCAAGAGTTCTCCTGCAATAGAACGCATCTTCAGGGCCTACAGGGCCGAGGTTCCGTTCATCAGCGACGACTGCTACATGCATCCGCTCATCGAGAAGTCCGTGCGCTTTCTGGCAAGGGAGGAGTTCCTATGCTGATTACGAACATAGGCGAGTTGGTCGGTATAGTACCTCCCGGGGTGAGGCGCAAGCAGGGGGAGGAAATGTCGCACACCGGAGTGCTGCGCGATGCCTGGCTCGAAGTGCTGGACGGGCGCATAGCCTCATTCGGGGAAATGTCGGCCCAGGTGCCGGACAGCCGTGACGGAAAAGTGACAGATGCCCGGGGCGGCATGCTCATGCCTGCGTTCTGCGACAGCCACACCCACATAGTGCATGCCGGAACCCGTGAAGGGGAGTTCATCGACAAAATCAATGGCCTGAGCTACGAAGAAATCGCGGCCAGAGGAGGGGGCATCCTCAATTCTGCCGACCTCCTCCATGAGACCCCGGAAGACGAACTCTACCGGCAGTCCATGGAAAGGGTGCGCGAAATGATGTCCAAGGGCAGCTGCGCCATGGAGATAAAGAGCGGATACGGGCTGAATCCTGCCGATGAGCTGAAGATGCTGCGTGTGATAAGGCGGATAAAGGAAAGCGTACCCGCGATTGTCCGCTCCACCTTCCTCGGGGCGCATGCGGTGGGCCGCGGGTACACTCATGAATCCTACGTGCAGGCCGTGATAGATATGCTTCCGGAGGCTGCCGGGCTCTCGGATTTCGTGGATGTATTCTGCGACAAGGGCTTCTTTACGACGGAAGACACGGCGCGTATACTGAAAGCCGCCTCATCCTGCGGTCTGCGGGCCAAAATACATGCCAATGAGCTGGATGTGAGCGGCGGAGTGGAGGTCGGGGTAAGCTGCGGAGCGCTTTCGGTAGACCATCTGGAACGCACCACGGAGGCCCAGATTGAAATCCTGAAAGGCACGCCTGTCATGCCCGTCATGCTGCCGTCCTCGTCATTTTTCCTCGGCCTGCCTTTCGGAGCGGCCCGCGACTTCATCGGGGCCGGACTGGGCGTGGCCCTTGCCTCCGACTACAATCCCGGTTCATCCCCGTCAGGGGATATGCGCTTCGTGATGGCCCTTGCCTGCATCAAAATGCGCCTTACGCCGGTGCAGGCCTTCAATGCCTTGACGCTCAATGCCGCCTATGCCATGGGCGTGGAGGACGTCAGCGGCTCGGTCACAGCAGGCAAACGTGCCGACCTCATACTTACCCTTCCGGGGTGGAGCCTGACGCGCCTGCCCTACAATTACACCACCCCTTTCATACGGAGCGTTTTTGCCGCGGGAATGGAAATATAGCGTTTTGTTTGTATCTTTGCGGCCATGAAACGTTGCATATTAATACTGACCTTTATCCTGCCGCTTTTCGCAAATGCCCAAAGCCGGCATCATTTCGAAATAGGCGGAGGATATGTCATCCCCGGGGATATGCTCGGGGGAAACGATACGAGAGCCACCCGCACGGAGAAGAATACGGCAGGCGTGTTCGGAGAATACCGTTTCGATTTGAATCCCAGGATGTCTTTGGGCCTCCAGTATTTCTTCACTCCCAATCACGGCGGCTCCACGCTCAACGAGGTACCGGGTTATGCCCCCCTGACCTTCGAGACGCGAAACCATACCGCCAACCTGCTTTTCGAATACAAACTGAAGAAGGTGGGCATCCTGACGCCCTTCGCAGGGATAGGAGGCGGACTGCAGTACAGGTGGCTGTATATACAGACCGCCCTGAACTCCGACTATTACCTGAGCGCCGATTTGTTCCTTCGTTTCGGGCTTCAGCTGTACGACAATCTGAGAATAAGCGCAGGTCATTTCCACGATTTGCACTATCCTTTCAGCGCACTCTCTTCCGGAGCACCGTGCTACTATATCGCTGCGAGCTGGGCGTTTTAAGAATCGTAAATTTCTTAAACAATCGTAAATATCCGACCGGGAGCACAGGCTTCCGGTTTTTTCTTTTCCCGGAAATGCTTTCCTTTGCCGGAAACAGAAAACTATGGATGCTTCATCTTCTTATTTTGCCGCCTTTGCCGCCGCAGTTTCCCTGCTCCTCTTGTCCTGTACCATCATCGACCCGCCCCTGTCCATGGGCGTGCCGAGGAATCCTCTCCCGGGCCGTCCCGCCTCCGGCGAGACAGACTACCCGTGGACCGTGGGCCGCGACACATCCCTTCTGGTATCTGCCGCCTGCTTCCCATCCGGATATGACTGGCGGCGGGACACTGCGTTCGGGGACGTGTCATGCACGCTCAAGCTCTACAGGGGCGTGAAGCCGCTGCTGAGCATGGCTGCCGGGCCTGCGGAACGCATAAGCATATCTCCGGACCGTCACCACATACTCGGAGAGTACCTGTACACCGATTATTCGGACAGCAGGGGAACCACCGTAAAGTGCAACGGGCGCACTGTCGGCCAGTGGGAAGATTCGGAGCTTATACGCGGGCTGCTGTTCAAGGACGGCGTACTGCATACGCTCGGCATATCCCGCAGCGACGGCACCCTCGCATACAGACGGGACGGAGAGCTCGTGCTGAAACTCGACCGTGCCGAGGCCTTCGGTGATTTCGGTGCCGATACTTACGGCCCGGGCGGCTGCCTATACGAAGACGGCGACAGGGTATGTTTTGCGTATAAATCGGTGCTCGACGGCATGAGGGCGGTCTATATGGTGGTGGACGGGAGGCCGGAGATGCTGCTGTCGTCTCCGGACGCGGATTTTCTCGACGCCCGTATGCTGTCAGGGGTTCCGGCCGTGCTCTACAATCAGTCCGGAGTGACCATGCTGTCGCTCGGCAGCGATGACAGCCATACCAATGTCAGCCATTCCGGCCTGGTGTACTGGTACTCCGGCGGGCTTTTGACATACAGGGGCATGACGGCGGTCGCAGGCCGCTTCAAAACGGACATGGGGCGCAGGGATGCCTACGGATTGGGATGGTCGGATGCCACAGCCATATTGGACAAGGACATTTCCTACCTCTATTGCGACGGGCGCACCTACAAAGGCATTTCCAATCCTCCCGAAGGCGGAGAGGACTGCTATTTTTTCCACCGCCACTGCGCATGCCTCACTGACCGCGGCCTCGCCATGGCCCTTACTCCCCGGGACCTCTCCAGGAAGCCTTTCCTGGTATGGGGGCCCGATACGCTCGAATACCGCCTTCACGGCTATCTTTCCGGCGTGTCCTATGTGGTTTCGGAAGAATAGGCGGGGATGCTGATACAGATACATGCGGCGAAATGCTCCGGCATAGATGCCGGCCCGGTCACGGTGGAGGTGAGCATGGAGAGGGGGATAGGGCTGCATCTTGTCGGACTTGCGGATGCGGCGGTCAAGGAAAGCATACTGCGGACCGTTACGGCGCTTAACTCCATAGGCTGCCCGCTGCCGGGAAAGCGGATAGTGATAAACCTCGCTCCGGCTGACATACACAAAAGCGGCAGCGGATACGACCTGCCCATAGCCGTGGGCATAGCGGCCTCCTCCGGCCAGCGTGCGCTGCCGCTTGCGGAACGCTACCTCATGATGGGCGAACTGGGCCTTGACGGAAGCGTAAGGGCAGTTCCTGGGGCTTTGCCGTTTGCCGAACTTGCCGTGAAAACGGGGCTTGACGGCATAATCCTGCCGCGGGATTGTGCGGCAGAGGCCGCCGAACTCGGGCAAGGCCGGATTTACGGGGTGGATACGCTGGAAGATGTGTTGCGCATATTGTCCGGAGAGGAAGACTGCGGCGGATTGCTTGCTTCCTACTCCGGCAGGCAATGCGAATCCAAGCCGGACATCCCGGACTTCTCCGAGATAGTGGGGCAGGATATTGCCAAACGCGGCTTGGAGATAGCAGCTGCCGGGGCACACAATGTGGCTATGATAGGCCCTCCCGGATCCGGGAAAAGTTCCCTTGCAAAAGCCCTGGTTGGCATTCTTCCCCCGATGTGCCGCGAAGAGAGCCTGCAGACGGCCAAGATATTCAGCATAGCGGGAAAGGGAAGCCTGCGCTGCGGCTTAGGCTCCGTGCGTCCGTTCCGCGCCCCGCATTATTCGGCGTCGCCGGCAGCAATCATCGGCGGGGGCGGCGGCGACAATATAGCGCCTGGAGAAATAAGCCTGGCCCATAACGGGGTCCTGTTTTTCGACGAGGCTGCACAGATGCCGAGGGCAGTGGCGGAGGCTCTGAGGGGCCCTTTGGAAGACCGAAAGGTCGTGATATCCCGGCTTCGCTCCAAGGTGGAATATCCGTCGTCATTCATGCTGGTGCTGGCTTCCAACCCTTGCCCGTGCGGATATTGGGGAGACGGGGACCGCTGCACCTGCTCTGTTGCAAGGCGTCTCAATTATCTTTCACGGCTGAGCGGCCCTATAATGGACAGGATAGACGTGCAGCTGGCTGTGCCGGGCGTGTCTGCCGCCCAGCTGCATCGTATGAAGCAGGGCGGACATCCGTCCGGAGAAAGCAGCGCCGATATCGCGGCGCGGGTTGCCACGGCAAGGAAGATACAGTTTCTGCGCTTTGAGGGGGAGGGCATTTTCGTGAATGCGGAGATGGGCAACAGGCAGATTTCCAAGTTCTGCCGCCTCGATGCGGCAGGGCAGGAAACGCTGGAGAAACTGATGGCCGTCCGGCAACTTTCGATGCGGGCCTATTTCCGTATCATCAAGCTCGCCCGCACAATAGCCGACCTCCGGAGTGCGGCGTCGTTGCAGGACGAAGGCAGGGCATCCCTGCTTGAAGCGGCAGAATCTCCGGTGAGGCCGGAACACATCGCGGAGGCCTGTTCATACCGCTTTCTCGACCGCCTCCCCTGAGTCCGGAAGATAGTCTATGCTTATGTCGGCCGGATTGTCGGTCCCGAGCTCCGAGAGACTGTCTCCGTCGTTGAGCCGGCTGAACTTGCGGAACAGGCCGAAAATCAGTATCGCCGAGACGATTATGTTGAGGGTGTCCGATATGGGGAAACTTATCCACACGCCCGTTTCCCTGAACCAGAGCGGGAGTGTGTAGACGAAAGGCAGGAGGAACAGCAGCTGGCGCGAGAGCGAGAGGAAGATGGACTTTTTCACCATCCCGAGGCATTGGAAGAGGTTGCCGGAGGCCATGCCGAATCCGACGAGGGCAAAGCCGCAGTTCATTATCCTCAGCCCCCTCGAAGACAGCCTTATCAGTTCCGGGTCGTTGGTGAACAGCCTCACGGCCGTCTCCGGAATGGCCACGGACACGAGGAAGCACAGGAAAGTGACGAGCACCTCCCATTTGGCAGTCAGTACGAATATGGCCTTCACCCGTTTGTATTGCCGTGCCCCGTAATTGTATCCGGCTATGGGTTGCAGGCCCTGATTGAATCCCATGCATATCATGGCGAAGAACATCGTAAGCCGGTTGACGATGCCGTATGAACCTATGGCGAGGTCGCCGCCGTATTTGCGTAACTGCTGGTTGATGAAAAGGGCCACGAGACTTGCTGCACAGTTCATCATGAACGGCCCTACCCCTATGGCGAGCGACTGCCGCGCCACTTTGGAGTCGAGCTGGAAAACGGGTTTGTTGAAATGCAGGAAATGCCTTTTGTCGGAAAGGAAAACTATTGTGTATCCCAGGGCGGCGAGCTGGCAGAGCACCGTCGCGAGGGCCGCTCCCTTTATCCCCATGCCGAGCGTGAATATGAACAGCGGATCGAGTATGGCGTTAGAAATGACGGTGAACAGGGTCAGTCCCATCGCTGTGTTCGGATGTCCGGATGACCTTATGATGCCGTTGAACCCGTGCAGCAGATGGGTGAAGGTGTTGCCGAGTATGATGATGGTCATGTAGTCCCGGGCAAAGGGGATGGTGCGTTCGCTGGCCCCGAAGAAGTAGAGCAGCGGGTCCAGGAACAACATGGCCGCTATGGTGAATAAGACGCCTATTATTATGTTGAGCGTCAGCGCGTTGGATAGTACTTTCCCGGCTGCGGCATAGTTTTTCTGGCCCAGCAGTATGGAGATGAGGGTCATGGACCCCACCCCCACGAGGGTGCCGAGGGCTATGCTGATGTTCATCAGGGGGAAGGTGACGGCAAGGCCGGAAATGGCGTAGGGCCCCACATCCGGAATGTGTCCGATGTAGATGCTGTCCACCATATTGTACAAAGACGCCGCCGTCTGGGCTATGATGCCCGGGACGGCGTACTTTCTAAGGAGTATACCTACTTTCTCTGTGCCGAGCTCGAGTGGCGCGGCTTCTTGTTTGGCCATCGGCTCAGTTCGGATTGTCGACTATTTCCACGTCGAAACGCAAAGGCGCGTATGGCGGTATCTTGGTGCCTGACCCCCGGTATCCGTATCCGAGGCCGGAGATGAATATGCCCGTACCCTTTTCGTAAGCCTTCATGCGGCTGAGAGTTAGGGAGAATCCGGACACTACGCTGTTGTTGTCGCCGCCCATCGTGACCTCCTTGCCCTCGGAGTCATAGGTGATGGATACAGGAGCGTATGTGGCCGTCCGGCTCAATCCGTAGAATATGGCAGTGTCGCGTATGGTAGTGTCGAATACCCGGCCGTTGAGAAGCCGTCCTATGTAGTTGATATACACTGTTGTGTCTTTCAACGTGACAGTGTCGGCTGGAGCCTTTTCCTGTATGTAGTAAAATCCGTATGTGCCTGCGGAGTCCGCCTTGGCACGGTCTGCGCTGCCGCCGTAACGCTGGCTGTAGTTGCGGGCGAGGTAGCGCCCGACGGAATCCACGCCCCACCGCACGATATAGGGGAAGTGTTCCACCAGCTCGATGTCGCATACCGCGGACGAGCCGTAGCTGTCGGAACTTTGGGCGAGGTACTGCTCCGCGCTGTCGAAGCGGTTGAATGTCTCAAGCCAGGCCGGCACCGCGAACTTCCTGCGTCCTCCGTCCCTCATGCCTTTCAGTATCTCTTCAAATCCGGCATACACCCCTTTCGCATACCATACCCCGGGACCGTAGTAGGCCGTCTCGTCGTATTCTCCGACCTGCTGCGACACCAGCTTGGAGGTGGTGTTCGTGACGTTCCCCTCGAGGTCGTAGTAGGTGTAGTTGACAAGCAGGTAGAGAGAGTCTTCGAACTCTCCCACCATGTCTCCGGTGCCGGTTTCGTCCTCAAGCAGCCACGACCCCAGCTCCGTCTGCTCCCAAAGGTATTCGGGATGCTTTTGTTTCTGTACGTGCACCCAGGCGTCGAAATGACGTTTCGTCGCATCGGACGAACTGGTGGTTCTCGTTTTCGCACAGGCCGCAAGCAAACACGCGGCCGCGGCCGATATGATTAAAAATCTTTTCATCCTCTCAAATGGCGGAATCCTGCTCTTGCAGGAACCGTGCCGTTGTCTGTCTAATGTAATCTTCCACCGCCTCCGGACTCTCCGCATCTTCCGGGACGAGAATCCGTCCTCCGGCGGCCTGCTCGTGTCCTCCTCCGTGAAAATGCCTTTTCGCAAGGAGCCTGGCGGACACGCCCTTTTCCGACCGCAGCGATACTCTGAACACCCCGCCGTCCTCTTTCGCGAGTATGCTCAATGCTACTCCCTCCACGGACAGGGGCAGGTTCACGAACCCCTCCGTCTCTCCGTCCAGCAGCCCGTGCCTTGTGAAAAAGTCCTTGGTCAGGACCGTCACGGCGTAGCCCTCCTTTTCGATTTTCATCAGGGAGGAGAGCATCTCCCCCTGCGCCGCGAGCCTGTTGGGCCTTTCGCTGCGGTACAGCTTCCTGATGATGCCGTCCCTGTCGACCCCCGCCTCAAGCAGCTCGGAGGCCATTTTCAGCGTGCCGGGAAAAACGGAATTGGCGAAATTGTTGGTGTCCGTGGTCATGCCTGTCATGAGGGCCGCGGCGCAGTCCGCCGGAAGCCCGGAGGCGAGACCGCCCGTGTCCGGCATCGCACACAGCACTTCATACAGGAGCTCGCATGTGGAGGAAACCTGCGTATCGCTGAAATACAGGTCGAATGCCCCTTCTTCCGGATCTTCGTGGTGGTCTATCACCACTTTGCGCCCCCCGAATCCACGCACGCAGTCCTCGAGCTTTTCCGTGCGCCCCGGAGTGTTGAAATCCAGGCAGATGAGCAAGTCGCTGCGGCGAATCCGCTCCTGCGCCGCCTCCATGTCGCGGGAGGCCCGGAAGACCTTGTGCCCCTCGCTCAGGAACCCGAGCGTGCGCGGCAAATCGTCTGGCAGTATGCAGGCGGCATCCTTGCCGCGCATTTCCCGCAGGAAGCTCTCCATCGCTACGCTGCTTCCGGCCGCATCTCCGTCCGGGCGGGCGTGGCAAATCGTCGTGACCGAGTTGGCTTCATCAATCCATCGGCTGAGAATCGTGCAGTCGGAAGTGTTTTTCACGATGCAAATTTAAGAATAATATTGCATATTATAAATCGTTTTTATAACTTTGTCCGACTTTGGAAACAAATAAGAAAAACATAAAATGAACAAAGCAGTAAAGATTATCCTGGAGATTCTCCTTCTTTGCGGTATAGTGGGTTTCACTTATGCCATCTACAGCAGCATAATGCAGCCTGTCAACTTCAACAAGCAGAAAGAAAAGCGTGAGGCCGTGGCCATTCAGCGCCTCAAGGACATACGCACGCTCCAGTCCGCCTACAAGAGCGTTACGGGCAAGTTCGTCTCCACCGTGGACTCCCTCAAGGCTTTCTACGAGACAGGCAAGATGTCCATCGTCATGCAGATCGGTTCTGCCGACGACTCCATAGCCTGGGAGCACACCGAAAAGATAAAGAAGGCCAACCGCAAGATTACTCCCGAGATGCTTCTCGAGATGTATGAGGCCGGAGACAAGAACCTCGTGTTCTCCGTGGTCACCCAGATTCCCGTCAAGGATACCCTTTTCCTGCATCGCGACGACTTCTGCATCGACTCCCTCAAGACCATTCCCTTCTCCGGCGGCGAGCCTGTCGAGATGGAGGCCGAAGTCCGCATGGTGTCCGGCGTGCCCGTGCCTCTCTTCGAGGCCAGGATGCCCTACAAGAAGCTCCTCAAGGGACTTGACAATCAGCTGAGAATCAACCTTGACTCCGACCGCAGGGACCAGAACAAGTATGAAGGTCTCCAGGTAGGTAGCATCACAGCGCCCAACAACAACGCCGGTAACTGGGAATAGCGGCGGTGTTTACCCTCGTTCCCGTAAATTTTTTCAATCCGGCAACTGCGTACGACGCGCTTGCTGAAGTTGCACGGATAAAGGACGGGGCAAGGGTCGAATACAGGGAAATCCCCCAGTACGGGGCAGTTCTCATATACGATATCTCGGGAGAGGAGTCAGACCCTCCCGGGATATTTCATATATTGTCCGTCCTGCCGGAATGCCGGGAATACAACAAACTCGTGTGTTCGTGGAAGGACGGCTCCCTCGATTTGGCAATAGCGCAGGGGCGCAGCCTGCTGCTGGCCAACAGCTATCCTGCGGCCGACTTCGTCACCGCCCTGTATTTCATCCTCTTTGCGATGAAGTCCTTGCAGCTTAATCCGGAGGTCACGACCATCTGCTTCCGCAATCCCCTCGGCAGCGACGACGAAATGACTCTGTACCGCTATTTCAAGGCCGTGGAGCGGATATGAGAATAATCGGCGGAAAACTCAAGGGCAAGACTATATATCCTCCCATGGGATATCGGGCGCGACCCACTACGGACTTCGCGCGCGAGGGGCTTTTCAGCATCCTGGACAACGAATATGAATTTGACGACCTCAAGGTGCTCGACCTGTTCGGGGGCACCGGGGCCGTGTCGTTCGAGTTTGCGTCTCGTGGCGTCGGACGGGTGTGGTGCGTGGAGATGTCCCGCGAGAATGCGTCGTTCATAAAGCGCGAGGCCGCCCGTCTCGGACTTGACAATGTGGTGACGGTGAGGGACAATGTGTTCGACTTCCTGAATATATGCAGGGAAAGGTTCGACATAGTGTTCGCCGACCCCCCGTACAGCATAGACGGCCTGGAGAACATTCCGGACAAAATTGTCGGACAGGGCCTGCTGCACTCAGGCGGGTATTTCATTCTTGAACACGGAGGGGAACACTCATTCAGCGGCCACCCTGCATTCGTCAAGGAGCGCAGCTACGGAAGGGTGCATTTCACCTTCTTCGAAGAACCGTCACCAGCTGAGAATCCTTGAGCCGTCGGGCTCGACGTCCATACGCACCCTGAGCGTGTCTTCCGGAAGCAGCGCTTCTATGTTCTCCGGCCATTCCACAAGGCAGAGGCTGCCGCTGTCGAGATAGTCGTACAGGCCTATGTCGAGGGCTTCTTCGAGTTTTTCTATGCGGTAGAAGTCGAAGTGGAATACGGGCTCTCCGTTCCCCGCGCGATATTCGTTGACAATGGAAAAAGTGGGAGAGCTGACAGCGTCTTCCCTCACCCCCAGAGCCTTGCACAAGGCGGTCGTAAAGGTGGTCTTGCCGGCCCCCATGGGGGCATAGAATGCCACGATGCGGCTGTCTCCCTTTTCCTGCAGGAAGCGCTCGGCTGCCGGCCCTATGGAGTCGAGTCCTTTTATGACTATCTCGTGCCTCATTGTCCGTAGCTGGCGTTCGGCCCGTGCTTGCGCAGGAAGTGCCTTTCCTCGACCAGCGGATTCCCTGTGGCGTCGGGGTTGATTCTGTAGGTCAGCAGTGCCATCTTCGCCACTTCCTCGAGTACTTTGGCGTGGTAGGCGGCCTCTGCCGGATTCTTCCCCCATGTGAAAGGTCCGTGGTTCTTCACGAGGACGGCCGGCGTGTGGATGGGGTCGAGTCCGGAGAAACGCCTGATTATGGCCGTGCCGGTTTCTTTCTCGTACTCTCCGGCTATCTGCTCCGGACTCAGGTCGTCCGTGCAGGGGATGCCGCCGTGGAAGTAGTCGGCGTGGGTGGTGCCGAGCGACGGAATGTCCTTGCCCGCCTGCGCCCAGGCGGTGGCGTATGTGGAATGCGTGTGCACGACGCCCCCTATGTCAGGGAAGGCTTTGTAAAGTTCTATGTGCGTGGCAGTGTCGGAAGAAGGCTTGAGGCGCCCCCCGACCACTTTGCCGTCCAGGTCCAGCACCACGAGGTCGTCCACCGTGAGTTTTTCGTAGCTTACTCCGCTGGGCTTTATCACCATGAGGCCGCTGCTCTTGTCGAATCCCGAAGCGTTGCCCCAGGTGTAGAACACCAGACCCTGCCTGACCAACTCGAGATTGGCCTCCAAAACTTGTCTTTTCAATTCTTCCATACTGCAAATATAGCTAAAAATGACTATATTTGTAAGCTATAACGGAATGAATGTATGATAAGCCAGGAGCAGGTAAAAGAATTCGGACAGAGGGTTCTGGCGCTCGGAGGATACCTCAAGGTGGATGCGAAGCGTGCGGAAGTTTCCGGCATGCAGGCTGAGAGCGAGGCCCCCGGCTTTTGGGACGACCCCAAGGCGGCCGAACTTTTTTTGAAGAAACTCAACTCTATCAAGTCCTGGGTGACGGCCTATGACAGGCTGTGCACCATGTCGGACGATCTTGAGGTGCTGCTGGAGCTCGACCCGGAGGGGGAAGACAGCGACAAGGCGTATGCGGAGGCGCTGCGGGCCCTCGAAGACCTGGAGCTGAAAAACATGCTCGGCGCGGAAGGCGACGGTCTCGGCGCCGTGCTTACCATCAATTCCGGCGCCGGCGGCACCGAGGCCAACGACTGGAGCGCGATGCTGATGCGCATGTACATACGCTGGGGAGAGCGCAACGGATACAAAATGACTACCACGGAACTCATAGAGGGCGACGAGGCCGGCATAAAGTCCTGCACCATACAGTTCGAAGGCGACTATGCCTACGGCTACCTCAAGGCGGAGTCGGGAGTGCACCGCTTGGTGCGCATCTCTCCGTTCAATGCCCAGGGAAAGCGGCAGACGACGTTCAGCAGCGTTTTCGTCTATCCTTTGGTGGACGATACCATAAACATTGAAATCAACCCCTCCGATATCGAATGGGACACCTTCCGCAGCGGAGGGCACGGAGGGCAGAATGTAAACAAGGTGGAGACCGGGGTGCGCGTGAGGCACATTCCCACGGGCATCACCGTTGAAAACACGGAGACCCGCAGCCAGCAGGACAACAGGCAGCGGGCCCTTCTCATTCTCAAGTCCCGCCTTTACGACATAGAGCTTAAAAAGCGCCAGGAGAAGCAGGCGGAGCTTGAAGGACAGAAGAAACGCATCGAATGGGGCAGCCAAATACGGTCGTATGTGCTGCATCCGTACAAGATGGTGAAGGATCTCCGTACGGGATTCGAGACGGCCGACACGCAGGGCGTGCTCGACGGAGACATAAACGGGTTTATGAAAGAATATTTAATGAACAATTGAGATATGGCAGAATTTAAGTACGCGCCCATGTTCCAGCTCGGCGCCGACACGACAGAGTACTACCGGATTCCCGGCTCCGAAAAACTCGTCTCCACGGCGGAGTTCGAGGGTCACAAAATTTTGAAAGTGAGCAAAGAGGCCCTTACGCTCATGTCCAACACGGCTTTCCGCGATGTCAGCTTCCTGCTTCGCCGCTCCCACAACGAGCAGGTGGCCAAAGTGTTGAACGACCCCGAGGCCAGTGAAAACGACAAATACGTCGCACTCACCTTCCTGCGCAATGCCGAGGTGGCATGCAAGGGCAAGCTGCCTTTGTGCCAGGACACCGGCACCGCCATCATCCACGGAGAGAAAGGCCAGCAGGTCTGGACGGGCTTCTGCGATGAGGAGGCCCTGAGCCTCGGCGTATTCAAGACCTACACGGAAGAGAATCTGCGCTACTCGCAAAACGCCCCGCTGGACATGTACAACGAGGTGAACACCAAGTGCAACCTGCCTGCCCAGATAGACATAGAGGCCACGGAGGGCGACGAATACCGCTTCCTCTGCGTGACCAAGGGCGGCGGCTCGGCAAACAAGACCTATCTTTACCAGGAGACCAAGGCCCGCATACAGAATCCGGACACCCTGATTCCTTTCCTTGTGTCCAAGATGAAGACTCTCGGCACTGCGGCATGTCCTCCGTACCATATCGCATTCGTAATCGGAGGCACCTCGGCCGAACGCAATCTTCTCACGGTGAAGCTCGCGAGCACGCATTTCTATGACGGCCTGCCCACCACGGGAGATGAGACCGGACGCGCATTCCGCGATACCGAACTTGAGGCCAGACTGCTCGAAGAGGCCTGCAAAATCGGCCTGGGAGCGCAGTTCGGCGGCAAATACATGGCCCACGACATACGCGTGGTGCGTCTGCCGCGCCATGGTGCGAGCTGCCCCATAGGCCTGGGCGTCAGCTGCTCTGCCGACCGCAACATAAAGGCCCGCATAGATGCCGAGGGCGTGTGGATAGAAAAGCTCGACGACAAGCCTTTCGAACTCGTGCCCGAGGAGTACCGCAAGGCCGGGGAAGGGGAGGCGGTCCGCATAGACCTCGACCGTCCCATGCCGGAAGTCCTCAAGGAGCTCAGCAAATATCCCGTGAGCACCAGACTGAGCCTCAACGGCACGATAATAGTCGGGCGCGACATAGCCCACGCCAAAATCAAGGCGCGTCTCGATGCCGGAGAACCCATACCGCAGTATCTCAAGGACCATCCGATTTACTATGCCGGACCTGCCAAGACTCCCGCAGGCATGGCATGCGGTTCCATGGGCCCCACCACTGCCGGACGAATGGACCCTTATGTGGATGAATTTCAGGAGAAAGGCGGGTCGCTCATCATGCTGGCAAAGGGCAACCGCGCCCAGTGCGTGACCGATGCCTGCAAGAAGCACGGAGGCTTCTACCTCGGCAGCATAGGCGGTCCGGCGGCAATCTTGGCCCAGGAAAACATCAAGAGCATAGAATGCGTCGAATATCCGGAGCTGGGAATGGAGGCGATATGGAAGATACGGGTAGAGAATTTCCCCGCATTCATCTTGGTGGACGACAAGGGGAATGATTTCTTCAAGCAGCTCGGACTCTGATAAATGTCCGCTGGCCGGATAATCATACGCTGCATCCTCGCCGCTGCATCCGGAATCGTGATTCTGGTTGCAGCGGCGCTGTATGCCGTCACGTCTACCCCGCTTGCCGGAAAGCTGGTGAGTTCATTCACGGAGGGCATGTTCGATGCCGACCTGGATTTTTCGCGCTTCGACCTTACCCTTTTCAGCAGCTGGCCGGATGTGAGGGTGCGCGTCGATTCGCTGAGCGTGACCTATCCTCACAGCCGCTTTGAAATGGTGGCTATGGACGGGATGCAGCAGGACGGTTGCGGAGAGCAGACCGATACGCTTCTGCGCTGTGCGGCTTTGAGCCTTTCCGCCAATCTCGAATCCTTGATTCGCGGAAGCATAGACATATCCGGGATAGAGGCTGACGGCGCGAGGGTATATGCCCACAGTTACGGGAACGGCATGGCCAACTGGAATGTGTTCCAGTCTTCGGATGAGGGGGGCGGAATGCAGATGCCGGCAGTGTCCCTGCGGCGCGCGAGAATCGCCGATGCCATGCTGGTTATGAGCAGCAAAGGCGGTCTGTGGCGCATAGCCGTGCCGGTGGATGCGGAGTTTTCGGGCAGCATGGAGGCCGACAGCCTGTGCACCCGCATAGCCGTGGATTCCCTAAGCGGAAACGTGGCCTGGGTTCCGCTGAGCCTTAGCGGGTCGGCGGAGCTGAGGGATGAGCGCACGGATATTTCCGCAAAAATAGCTGCGAGGGGCATACCGCTCCGTACTGTAGTCTGCGAATATCTCTATGCCTTCCTCCCTGAATTTAAAGGGGTATTCGAGGCCGACGGAAGCATGGACGTGGATGCCGGCATAGAGGGTTCCATGTCGGAGGGCTGCCTGCCTGCCGTATCCGCAAGGGTGAAGCTCCCTTCCGGCCATTTCGATTTCCGGCCATACAGGATGGCTGGAAAAGTCTCTTTCGACGGGCGCTTCAACAGCGATGAGAAGATGGTCGTGGACGCTTCCATAAGCAAACTGACGGCTTCTCTTCCCGGACTCGATATAAAGGCCTCCGGACACGTAGACAAGTTTTTCGGAAAAGATCCCCGCTACCGCATAAACGTGGATGCGAGGTCCGTACTCGGGACTTTGTCCGACACCTATCTCCGCGGAACCGGCATTGCCGTCGGCGGAGATGTCGCGATGCGGCTGGAGGTAGACGCGCGTCAGTCGCAGCTTGACCGCTATCATTTTCCGGGGGCCAGCATAAAAGGCTCTCTCAACGGGACAAGGCTCGATATTCAGTACGATTCATTGGTCATGCACGGTTTTGCGCCGTCCGCGCGCCTCAGCTCCGGGCCGGGAGGGCTTGCGGTAGGTATCGACATGGACAGCACCTTCGTCAGCAGCGGCGACGTGCGTGCGAAGGTGAGGAACACCCGCAATCTCGCCCACCTGAGCAGGCAGGCGTCCGGAGACGGCTACGTGCCTGCAATGGAGATTTTGAGCGAGAACGGCAGCATCTTCGTCGATTTCAAGGGCAATCGCGGCGCGGTAAGGAACGCCAGCCTCGTTGCTACGGCAAAAAAACGCGGGGCACGGAGGACCGCCGGCATGCGGCGCCGGGCAGTTTCAGACACTGTGTCATGGGACGAGCGCCGCGAGCGTATAGAGCGCGAGCACACCGTAAGGGAGTTCCGTGACAAAGACGTGCGGGTATATCTTGACTCATCCCTCACGGCACTTATGAGGCAGTGGGATGCCACGGCCGGAATCAGCTCCGGTCGCGGATTCGTGGCCTCGCCCATTTTGCCCCTGCGCACAAGGCTGGGAGCGCTGAAAGCCTATTACGACGGCAGCGACCTGCGCCTCGATTCGCTCGCCCTGACCTGCGGCACCTCGGACATCCAGGCCGCAGGGCGCCTGAGAAACGTGCAGCGCATTTTCTCGCGCCGGCACAGCTTCATAGATGCCAGACTGGCTGTGAAATCGTCGCGCATCAATGTCAATGAACTTGTTGCTGCGCTGGATTATGCCCGGGAGCATATTCCCTCCACGCTTGAGATAGCAGATGACGGAGACGAGAGTTTCGTGCTCGATTCCATTCCGGATGCCGCGCTTCCGTCCTCGGACTTGCTGCTCGTGGTGCCGGGCAACGTGGATGCGGAGTTCAGCCTGAAGGCCGGGCGCCTCGATTATCGCGACTTCTGCATATCCCCCGTGCGGCTGAGGGCCAATGTGCGTGAGAATACGCTGCAACTCCTGGACGTATTTGCCGATGCCGGGATAGGGAAGCTGGAGATGGATGCCTTCTATTCCACAAAGTCGCGCAAGGATATTTCGGCCGGTGCCGGAATGCTGCTGAAAGACATACTGGCGGAGGACGTAATCCAGGTGCTGCCCTTCGTGGACTCCCTGATTCCCGCGCTCAAGTCTTTCAAAGGCAGGCTTGACTGCAAGCTGTCGGCCGATGCGTCATTCGACGAGAACATGAACCTCATCACCCCCTCCCTGCAGGGCGTGCTGGACATAAGCGGCCGGAATCTGCGCATAGACGATGCCGGAGATTTGCGGCGCATCACGAAACTCCTGATGTTCAAGAACAAGAATATCGGTGAAATAGATGACCTGTCGGTGTCTGCCGTGGTGAAAGACAGCAAGATAGAGATTTATCCTTTCCAGATAGGGGTAGACCGCTACCGCTTTGCCCTGCAGGGAGTGCAGGGCTTCGACAAGACCATGGACTACCACGTGTCCGTGCTGAAATCACCATTGCTCATTCCGTTCGGAATCTATGTCAAAGGCTCTCTCGACAATTGGCATTTCGGCCTTACCAAGGCCCGCTACAGCGAGGGCTCCGTCCCTGCCTATTCCAAGCAGCTCGACTCCGTCAGCATAAATTTCGCCCAATCCATACATGACGTGTTCCGCATGGGCGTGGACGGAGTGCGCCGGTACAACTCCAAATCGCTGGGCCGTGTCGACTCGCCCATGAATGCCAGGCGCATTTCCGGCGATGACATGCTCGATCGCGAGACATACAAGAAACTGGAGGCGATGAAACTGGACGATGAAATCGCTGCGCAGGAAGCGGAGCTGCGTGCAAGCATCGAGGCGATGTTCGCTGATTTTTAGCTCTTTTGCAGGCCGTCTCCGGAGTCTCCGTCCGCGTGAGCATTTGAAAGATTGAGAAATATCAGTAAATTTGCAGGACGCTGCGGGCGTGTTGAAATGGTAGACAAGCAAGACTTAGGATCTTGTGCCGCAAGGTGTGTGGGTTCGAGTCCCACCGCCCGCACCAAATAACCACGTAATGAAAAAGACTGTAAGTTTGTTTGCGGCCGCCTTGCTGTGCATAGCGTCTCTTCGTGCTGAGGATTTCATTCCCGCACCCCCTGAGAAGGTCAATATCCCCGACACCTGCGTGTCGTTGCTCGATTTCGGAGGCGTTCCGGATGGCGTCACCCTCAATACCGAGGCGTTCCAAAAGGCCGTATCCGCCCTCGCGAAGAAAGGCGGGGGACATCTGATAGTGCCGGAGGGCGTCTTCCTTACAGGTCCGATAAGCCTCAAGGACTGCATGGACCTCCATTTGGAGAGCGGGGCAGTCATCCTCATGTCTCCGGATAAAAGGGATTTTCTTGACGGCGGGTCGGTGCGCCCAGGCATTTCGGCCTCGAAGCGCCACGATGTGAGCATCAGCGGAGACGGCATCATAGACGGCAACGGGGAATGGTGGAGACCGGCCAAACGCAGCAAGAACAGCGATACCGAATGGAAGGAGCTGCTGCGCAAGGGCGGGACCGTGACCGAAGACGGCAGTCTGTGGTATCCTTTCGCACTCAGGAATTTTCCCGATATCGCCCCCTCTCCCAAGGCGCAGGAGAGCCTCCGCACCCACCTTGTGCGTTTTACCTCATGCGAGCGCGTGCGCGTCAGCGGGGTGACTTTGCAGAACTCTCCGAAGTTCCATTTGGTCCCGCGCTACTGCACGGACGTCACCATAGAAGGCGTGCAGGTGCGCTGCCCGTGGAATGCGCAGAACGGCGACGGGATAGACATAATGCAGTGCCGGCGGGTGCTCGTTACGGGATGCCGCGTGGATGTGGGAGACGATGGCATCTGTCTCAAGGGAGGAGTCGGGAAGGCTGCCGCCCAGGGATGTCCCTGCAAGGACATTTTGATAGAAAACAATATAGTGTTCCGTGCCCACGGAGGTTTTGTCATGGGCTCCGAGATATCAGGCGGAATGCAGGATATAGTGGTGCGCCACAACACTTTCAGCGGCACTGACACGGGCCTGCGTTTCAAGAGCGCTCCGGAGCGCGGAGGAAAAACCTCCGGTATATGGATAAGCGACATCAACATGACGGGGATAAAGGGCGAGGCCATAGTGTTCCAGACCGATTATGCCGACAGGCCTGCCGGCCACGACGACAATGTGGCCCCGGACACTGAAAATTTCCTCCCGGAATTTGCGGACTTCCATATCTCCGGGATACGGTGCAGCGACTGCGCCACCGCAATACGCGCAAAGGGCCGTCCGTCCATGGTTCACGATATCAGGGTGTCCGATTCCGTGTTTTTCTTTACGGAGCGCGACTGCGACATCGATCACCCCGGAATGGTCGAACTCAGCGGGGTGGTTTTTAAGACTTACTAAGACCCTGGCAAGCCCTGAAGCAGATAAGGAGCGGACGGAGAAAATACACGTTCGTGTCATATCGGAGCTAAGTCAGTTATGTGCTTACTTCTATTCACCCTAATACATACCATTTCATTGCATGTACTCTTTGTCGCAAATTCAGAAATAACTAAGGGAGAGCCACCACCCGGAAGCCGAAACAGTCAATGCTGAGGTTGTAAAATGCGATATGACGAAAGATACTGGCCTCAACGATATTTCTCAGCTGACAAGCTATGTGCGCGGGCTTTTGAGCAAGTACCGCAAGTATCTTTGCAGGGAGGTGAAGAATGTTGCAAGTAAGGATTATAAGAAACGATTGACAGTATACGACAATGGTAAAGGTATCTTGATGCGAATGGATTACATGATGCCTTTGCGGGAAATGCCGATTTGAAATAACAGTGTCACTTTAAAGGTTAAAAAAAATACGGTGAAGCATCCATTCAAGATGTATCACCGTATATTTTTGTTATTCTGACGAACGGTATTCTCTACAGGTATTTCTCAATCACACTGTCAGAGACGCGTTTGAGTGTTACCTTGATATCATTACTAACAAACATCAATGAGTCTTCTGTCAATTCAAGTACCGGAAATCTATCGGCACCAATTATCAATTCAAGTACTGGGTTATATCTCTCGTCATCAATTGTTAGGACATCTTCGGTATATTTAGACAAGCTCCAAGTTGAATGAACGACATCCGAGCGGAAGTCATCTGAACGGTAATCGTGGACTCCAACAGTGACAAAAGTACCATCGTCTTTAAATTGATAATAAATGGCATATTCTTCCCCATGCAAAATCCCAGTGTGTTCCCAAGTTCCGATGATAGATGTGCTGCAAGAGGAGAAAACGCTCATGCCAATGACGAGCATCAGAGCATAAAACAATTTTTTCATACGATGTTGTATGTTTTTTGGGGCAATGGCTCCGGTTTTGCCTGTTCTATAAACAAAAGTGTAGAGCCAACTTTCGTTTATCCAATAGAGGTTGTGGAAAGACCCGACAGAAATAAACTACTGATAACTCCACACTCGGCATTATATGGAGCTTCCACCGCAGAATGCGGTTTGACTGCATAGGCAATACACGAGCGGAAAGAATCATCATTATCCCCCCTGTCTAAAGAAATTTCCACATTTCTATTGAGGTCACGAAAACACTTTCGCTATATGTCTGTCATCCAAGGATGACGATACAAAGATAGGGTTTTATCCCGTTACTTCCAAACGTATATTGATATACTTGTTTTGTTCCGTAACGGAGTCTTCACCCCTCGTCCGCGAGCAGCAGTGGGGCGCGGTGCAACGTGAACTTGCTACGATGATTGTCATAGATGATTTCTGCTGATTCAATGTCATTAGCCTCAATATGGGCTGCAACGGCATTTCGCAAGGCAGAATAAATAGGTGATACCCAATTCTTCATTGGTAAACATTGAATGAATCGCTGAAATTTAACCGAATAGATACACAATACCGGCCTCTTTCGTCGTCAAGATGATAACGTTTCGTCCTTTCTTCATATCCGTTTTTCTACAAGGTTATAAAAATGTGACAAATATGCGAAAAAAGCCATCGAGGCTATTGCATATATCATTATTTATCATATCGTTGTATCGGCGAAAAGAACAATGGATATGAAAACTACGATGATTGCTACTGCCAATGGACTGATGATTACCCGAATAGCGTGTTGGTTCCGGGCTTATAGCCGGGGCCAAGGCTATTATGATTGACAACGCGAAGAAACTGAGCAAAGCGGCATCGCCACGCCCGTATGCTCCTGTATGTCGCTACTGCTATCCGTATTCATCTGCCCGCATTTGTATGGCTTTCAAAAAAAATCTTATATATAAGAATCGTAAAAACTTTTGTTTCAGCCTGCATTATTTACGATTCTTAAAGCCCCGTCCGGAAAATTTTACGATGTTTGCCTCACG
>JAFLUX010000017.1 GCA_022508605.1 Bacteroidales bacterium
ACTACAGGCCAAAAGAACTCCCGGACATCCTCGGAAAAGGCAGCATCTATCACCGAAACACCGAGATACGCGCAAAGCTCTCCGACCTCGTTAAGGACACGACACTCCCCGTCTGGTTGCGCAAGCAGTATGAGCTGCTGGCGTGAGGGCACTGCATGATGCCGGAAAAATCTTTGCCAGCCCTTTTTTATCTGAACAGCGCCTTTACGAGCGCGGGCACATCGGCCACCTTCACCACGGATATGCCTGACGGGGCCTTGCCGTCAATGGAGCTGTAGGAGCTGACGAAAATCTTCTTGAAGCCCAGACGGGCCGCCTCTCCTATCCTGCGGTCGGTCTGTCCCACGGGTCGGATTTCTCCACTCAGCCCTACTTCCCCGGCAAAGCAGCAGTCCGGAGGGAGGGCATAGTCGAAATTGGACGACAGCACCGCGGCGATGACGGCGAGGTCGACTGCCGGATCGCTTACCTTAAGCCCTCCGGCCATATTCAGGAACACGTCTTTGGCGCTCAGGTGGAAGCCGGCACGCTTCTCCAGCACAGCCAGCAACATGTTGAGCCTGCGGCCGTCGAAGCCGGTGGCCGAACGCTGTGCCGTGCCGTATGCCGCCGACGAGACCAATGCCTGCACTTCAAAAAGCAGGGGCCTGGTGCCGTCCAGCATTGCCGCGACCGCCGCCCCGCTCAATCCTTCCCCGTGCATGGGAATCAACATCTCGGAGGGATTGTCCACCTGCCGCAGCCCGCTTCCGGTCATCTCGAACACGGCAAGCTCCGACGTGCTCCCGAAGCGGTTCTTGATGCTGCGCAGGATGCGGTATGAACCTCTGTTCTCACCCTCGAACTGGAGCACCACATCCACGATGTGCTCAAGTATCTTGGGGCCTGCGATATATCCGTCCTTGGTGATATGTCCGATGAGTATCACCGGAATGCCGCTCCGTTTGGCAAAACGCAGCAGGGCAGCCGCCACCTCCTTCACCTGGCTTACGGAGCCGGGGGTAGATTCTATGCTGCCGGTGAACATGGTCTGCACGGAGTCGACTATCATCAGATCGGGGGCAAGCTCCCCGGCGTGCTCCAGCACGGAGTCTATATCGGTCTCGCTGAATATCAGGCAGTCATCGGGTATATCCCCGCCACTGGAGAGTCTTGCGGCACGCATGCGCACCTGCCTCTCGCTCTCCTCGCCCGACACATAGAGGGTTTTCAGCGACGGGCAGCCCAACGGAATCTGGAGGCTGAGGGTGGATTTGCCTATTCCAGGTTCGCCTCCTATCAGAATCAGAGAGCCGGGCACTATGCCTCCGCCGAGCAGCCTGTCCAATTCGGCCACCCCGAGGCTGATTCTGGCCTCCGATGAAGAATCCACATCTTTCAGGCGCCGAGGTTTCCGTTCATCGCCCCCTGCCACGCGGACAGCCGGGCCTTTCCTGCCCGCAGATGGGGCCTCCACCATGGTGTTCCACTCTCCGCAGGCCGGACAGCGCCCCATCCACTTCGGGCTTTCGTTCCCGCATGCGGTGCAATACCAGACCGATTTGCTTTTATTTGCCATCTTGCGCGAAATAATATGGACTGTCAAGCACTGACTTGACGCCCGGTTTATCGCCATCGCCCAGAATGCGCACTGCGCCAATCACCTCGCGGCCGTATTCTTCCAGCTTGTCCGTGCGCACGAGCTGGGAAGAATGCACTATGCGGCCATCGCCCAGGTATATTGCGACGTGGGATGCTCTGAGCGGCTTCTTGCTGCCGAAGAAAAGAAGGTCTCCGGGCTGCCATGCACCGTGCGCCACCGGAGTGCCGCATTTTATCTGCTGACCGGCGTTGCGCGGCAGAATGAGGCCGTTCATGAAAAAACAGAGTTTGACAAGTCCGCTGCAGTCGAAATATTTGCTGCTGTTGCCACCCCACATGTAGGGCGTACCGCGGAAGCTGCACGCAAGGGAGCATACGGAAGATGCGGAAGCGGCTCTTGAGGCCACCTCGCGAAAATCTGCCACGTCGCAGCTGCGCACCCAGCCGAAGCCGTCTCCCGGGAGCAGCACTTTCAGCCAATCGCCGCAGCTGTCTTCCGTTTTGCGGACAAGCCCTCCCATCGTCAGGTCGCACAATGGCGCAGCCTCCGCAGACGGGGCCTCCAGCACCCGCGTGCAGACGGCGGTGCATATCCATTTTTCGGCCCTCAGATACGAATCTTTTTCTTCATCCGTGAGTTCACGTATCCCCATGCCGGTGACCCAGCCGGTATAGTCCTCGGCCTGCACCTTGACCCAATAGCGCTCGCTCCCGCAGGTCTGCACAAGCGCCCCCATCAGGAGCTGATTTTCCAGCGCCGACTCATAATCCGGAGCCTGGCGCATAAAGCCGGTCGAGAGTGTCACCACGGCCCAGCTGAGTATGCCAGAAAGTAACATATCGCAAAATTAGTGCTTTTTGAGTGATTTTTACCATCTTTGCGCTCATTATGGAAATTTTTTGGAGCGACTGCATCGAAGACGGCATCCTGAAGCTGAATGCGGAGGAGTCGGGGCATTGCGTGAAGGTGCTAAGGCACCGTGAAGGAGACGGAATCGCCGTCATAGACGGCGTAGGAAACCTGTACAGATGCGAACTGCTCGATGCCGATGCGAGAGGGGCCACCGCCGCTATTAAAAGCATCGAGAGAGGGTTCGGGGCGCATCCCTACAGGCTGACCATGGCCGTTTGTCCCACCAAGAACACGGACCGCTACGAATGGTTCGTCGAGAAGGCCACGGAGATAGGGGTGGATGCCATCGTGCCAGTCATCGGGGAACGTTCCGAGCGCAAGGTGTTGAAGACCGAAAGGTTGAGACGCATCGTCCTGTCCGCGGCAAAGCAGTCCCTGAAAGGGACGGTGCCGGCTGTGGAGGAGCCTGTGAGCGTCCGCGATTTCATAGCCGGGAGCCCCGGACATGCACTGAATCTTATCTGCCACTGCATGGAGGGCGAAAAGTCGGGCATTGCGGAATTGCTGCAAGAGGTCAGGCGCCAGGACGAAAACGCGGCAGCACTTCCGGAGATTCGCATACTCATAGGACCGGAGGGCGACTTCTCCCCTGAAGAAGCCGCACTCGCACTCGAACGGGGGTGGAAGCCTGTCACATTAGGAAAAAGCCGCCTCCGGACGGAGACGGCCGCACTTGTCGCAGTGACGCAGGTTTACTCAGCTTTCTGACAATCCTGGCGAATCAGAATATCTCTCCGCCCCACAATTTCTTGAGGAAGTCGAGCACATTCATCATTTCAATGTCATCGGACATCCTTGTTACAGCCTCCAGCGAAACAAGAATCAGACGGCAGTCCGGGTGCTCTTCCTTGAAGGCCCGGAGTCCGGCTTTGTGCTTGTTCTTCACTTGCTCGGAAGACTTGATTTCTATGGCGACCCTGGCATCGCCAATGACGGCATCCACCTCTTTTTTGTCGTATGTACGCCAGTAGGAGATGATATCCCTCTTGTCATTGTAGCCTTTGTATGCGATGATTTCCTGCATGACGAAATGCTCGAAGGCATGACCGTAATCATCAGTGCCGCGACGGAGGGAATGACGCCCCATAAGATAATTGGCGATTCCGACATCAAAATAATAGAAACGCGGAGCCTGGATGACCCGCCGCTTGACAGTCTTCCGATAGGCTGGGATTTCGTATCCGACAAGCGTATCATACAGGATTCGGAAGTAAGACTGTACCGTCTTCACCGAGACGCCGCAATCAGATGCGATATTGGAATAGTTCAGTATTTCGCCGTCAGAGATTGCCGCGACCTCCATAAAACGCTCGAATGCGTCCAGTTCCCGGACTTCTCCCTCCTCCCGGATTTCTTCGTTCAAATAGAGTTCTATGTATCCTTTGAGACGCTTGGTTGCATCCTCGACCATATAGTGCCGCGGAATCATACCGTTCCTGACGGCACGGTCCAGTTGGAAATCCGTCACCTCCGGCCACACGAGGGGGTAGAATGTTTCCGGTATCGCCCTTCCCCCGAGGGTGTTCGCTCCTGATTTCTTCAACTTCCGGGCGCTGGAGCCACTGAGGATGAACCATAGCCCCTTCTCTGCCATCATTGTATGGACTATATCCAGTAACTCCGGCACCTTCTGGATTTCATCTATGATGACCAGGGTTCCTGGAGGTTTGCCCCAAAGGGCCTGCTTCAGTGAATTTGGGTTCCTCTTAAAGCCTTTCTTCACATCAGGATCCAGCAGGTCGAAATAAATTTCACCTTTGAACCGCTCTTTCAAAAGCGTGGACTTCCCTGTCTGACGTGCCCCCAGCAGGAACATTCCTTCATCAAGCCTGCCTTCAATATCGAATATCCGTCTATACATAATATGTCAGTATTTCTGTATTACACTCCAAATTTTTATATAAATCTGTGGAGTACGGTCGCAAATTTAGCAAAGTTTAGCCGAATATCAAAAGGCCCGCCTTTTCTAACAAAAAAGGGCGGCCAATTGACATTGGTCGCCCAGCACTTGTCGCAGTGACGCAAGGTTTTTACTCAGCTTTCTGACAATCCTGGCAAGCCTCGCCCTCAGCGTTCTCTTTGTCGCACTGACCGCAGCACTCTTTGCCTTCCTCGCCGCACTTGCCGCAGCACTCTTTGTTCTCTTCGCCGCAGCAGCTCTGCTCGGTCGCGGCTGCTTCGCCCTCGGACTGGTTGTTTCCGCCGTTGTTTCCGCAAGAGCAGAAGCACATGGCTGCAATAGCCATAGAAATAACAATCTTCTTCATAATTAACTATTTAAAAATTAAACTTCCGCTTTAACCCCGCGAAATTACGTTTTATTTTTGATATATCCAAAACTATTGTGCTGCTTCAAACCACGCGGACAGCAATTCGTCCGTTATCGCAAACGTACAGTCCTTAATCCTATTTCCTCGGATATTCAAAGACTTCCATGTCTTTGACCTGTCCGTCCTCAATCTTGAAGCGCAGGGCGGTGCGCACAAGCTGCCACCCCTGGAGGCCCGCTGCCCCGGGGTTGATGTAAAGCATATCGTAATGCTTGTCCCTCATCACTTTAAGTATATGCGAATGCCCGCAGATGAATACATCGGGCCGGTGCGCTTCTATCATGGTTTTCGCATGCGGATAATAGTGCCCCGGTGAGCCGCCTATATGCGTCATCAGCACTGTAAGCCCCTGAAGTTTCAGTACCTGGGCTTCGGGATACATATAGCGGATTCCTGAGCCGTCGCAGTTGCCGTAGACGCCCACTACAGGCTTGAAGGAGGCTATCTCCTCGGCAAAGGAGGCGTCGCCGCCCCAGTCTCCCGCATGCCAAATCACATCCACGGGAGCAAAAAAATCGCGGAAGGGCTCGCTGAACACCCCGTGCGTGTCGGAAATCAGGCCTATGTACATCAGCGGCGAATGATTTCAACCTCTCCCCTCAGACCGAGCTTGATAATCTGCGAAGCGCGGCCTGTAGCGCCTTGTTCCAAACGGCGCGGCGCGCACCAGTCGACGGAGGAAAGAATTTCAGGAGAAATGTCGCCGAAAGACACCGGCGCCGCCTCTCCGGAAATATTTGCGGAAGTGGAGACAAGCGGCCGGCGCAGGCGCCTTGTGAGTTCGGTGCAGAACTCGTGGGAGGGAATCCGTATGCCCACGGAGCCGTCTTCCGCCAGCAGCTCGGCAGGCAGTCCCTGCGCTCCGGGGTACACTATGGTCATGGGGGCGTCATTGACCTCCACGAGGTCTATCGCCATGGGCGGAATCTCTTTGACATAGCGCGCCACCATGTCCAGGTCGGAAGCGAGAAGCACCAGCGACTTTGCCTCGCTGCGTCTCTTGATTTCGAAAATGCGCGCAATGGCTGCGGTATTGGAGGCATCGCAGCCCAAGCCCCACACGGTGTCCGTGGGATAAAGTATCACGCCTCCGGCATTGAGCACGCCGAGGGCTTCTTCGATTGCCTGTTTCATCATATCACGTCCCTGTTAAACAGCACTCCCCTGCGCCTCCACCATATAATCGCCAGCCAGCCTATGAGCATGCCTCCGAGGTGGGCGAAATGGGCCACGCCGGAAGCCAGGCCAGTCACTCCGGTAAACAGTTCGATGAGCGCGAACACTATCACCATGCCTTTGGCACTCAGCGTGACAGGCGGGAAGAGCAGCGTCATCTTTGAGTCGGGGAACAACATTGCATATCCGATGAGCACTCCGTAGATGGCTCCGGAAGCCCCCACCGTGGGAGTAAGTTTGAGCTGGGCTATGGACTGTACGGCCACCATGGACTCAGACGAAAGGAAAGACTGCATCTCGATATACTGCACGCCCATGTGAAGGGCCGCGGCGCCGAGCCCGCACACGAAATAGAAGAACAAGAACTTCTTGCTCCCCAGTATGCGTTCCACGACCGACCCGAATATAAACAGGGTGTACATGTTGAAGAAGATGTGCCAGAAGCTGCCGTGCATGAACATGTGCGTAAGCACCTGCCACCAGCGGAAATACGGAGACGTGGGATAGAACAGGGCGAACCTGCTTATCATGGCCTCCTCATTGATGAGCGTAGCGATAAAAATCAGCACGTTTACCAGAATGAGATTCCTGGTAACCTGCGGGACGGCGGACATGAATCCGCCTCTGTTTTCCTGGTAATAGTATGACATCAGAATCTTTTTTCTATTTCATCCAAAGACAGCAGCGAGACTATGCGCCTGCCGCCAGGGGTAAATTCGGAATTGTCGCAGGCAAAAAGGGTGCCGAGCAGGCGTCCTGCCGCCGCGGGGTTGCCGGGGACTTCCGCATTCACGGCCCCGAGCATGGCGAACTTCGCCGCGGTTTTCTGCCGCATCACTTCTTCAAGCGCCGGCTGCACATCGGACATGATGAGCACGAGGTCTCCGGTCATGGCCTCCACCTTTCCGGCCTCGCAGCTGTAACCCTCCGGCACACCGCACACCTCCACGCTGTCGTTGCCCACAGGCTTGATATTGAACCCGAGCCCGGCGAGCAAGTCGGCATACTCGTCGAAAAGCAGGCGGTTCTCGACCCCCACCTGCACCTGCACCGGGAAAAGGGAGGTCTGGCTGACATGCCCGCTGCCGGACAGCGAGCCGAGGCTGCGTTCATACAGTATACGCTCCCACGCACGGCGGATATGCACCAGCATCAATCCGGAAGGGGACTTGCGCAGTATGTATTTCCCTTGCAGCACTAAGGCGTCGGACTCGGACGCATCGCTCCTGAACAGCCGGCCGCAGTCCTGACGGGGGGCGGACATGCCGCCTCCGGAATATGGAGCCGAGGCCCGGGGAGCGGCGTCGGAGCGTTTTTCAAAAGGATTGTACTCAGGGTCGAAGTCAGCGGCCGGAGAAAGACTCTCGGCCCTGTACTCCTCAAAGCTCTTGCCGAGTGCCGGAATCTCCACCTGCCCCTCGGTATCGAAATCTATTCCCGCGCTGAAGCCGTTGCGTCCTATGGCCTCGCGTATGCATGCGCTCAGCACGTGGAAGATGAGATTGTCATCCTCGAACTTTATCTCGGTCTTCGTCGGGTGTATGTTCACATCCACGGACTGCGGGTCCACGGTAAGGAAAATGAAATATGGCGGAGTGAATCCCGCCGGGACGAAGTCTTCGTAGGCCTTCATCACGGCCTTGTGCAGATAGGGGCTGCGGAAATAGCGCCCGCCGACGAAGAAATACTGGTTCCCGAGGGCCTTGCGCGCCGCCTCCGGGCGCCCTGTAAACCCACTGATGCGCACGGCGCTGGTATCTGCCGAGACATCCACTATATCCGCACTCACGCCCTTGCCGAGCAAGTCCATTATGCGGAATTTCAGCGACTTCGCCTTGCCGAGCACATACAGTTCGCGCCCGTTGTGGCTCAGGCTGAAAGCTATTTCCGGACGGGGAATCGCAATGCGGGTGAACTCCTCCACTATGTGCTTGAGTTCCACGTTGTCGGACTTGAGGAACTTGCGCCGGGCCGGGGTGTTGTAGAAAAGATTGCGCACGGCGAAATTGGAGCCGCACGGGGCGGACACCGACGAGCTTTTCACCGACTCGCCGCTTATGACCACCTGCACCGCGGTCTCGTCCCCGCTCCTGCGGGTGCGCAGCGTAACCTCGGACACGGCGGCGATGCTGGCAAGGGCCTCGCCACGAAAGCCGTATGTGAGTATGCGTTCGAGATCGGCGGGGCCGGAAATTTTCGAGGTGGCATGCCTCTCGAAGCAGAGAACGGCATCGGACGGACTCATGCCGCTGCCATCGTCTATGACCTGTATCAGCGTGCGGCCGGCATCAGTTATGACTACGTCCACCCGGGTGGCGCCGGCATCCACCGCATTTTCCATCAGCTCCTTGACCACGGAAGCGGGCCGCTGGACCACTTCCCCGGCTGCAATCATATTCGCCACCCTGGCGGACAGGACTTTCAGCCTACCCATCAGAAGAGCATCGAATAGAATTTGGCTATGAAATACAGCACAGCCATTATGAGCAGCAGGCTTATTATGCCTATGATGCCCTGCGTCTTGCTCATGTGGCCGCGTGTACGGCTGTAATTGCCGTCGCGGAAAGCGCCCTTTATGTGGGTGCCGGGCACATAGGCCTCATCCTGCCTCTCCTTGTCGAGCGTGCCGTCGACCGACCCGAACATCTGCTTGCGCTTCTCCTTCTCCGGGTCGTAATACACCGGCCGGTAGTTGAAGACGCGATGCTCGTTCTCACCGAAAAAGTTGAATAATCCCATAAACGTCCTTTTTATTCTCAAAACCTGCACAAAAGTACAAAACTTTTCTCCAATACATATAATAAGTCCGCAAGGATTTTATACTGTTTCAAGCACCGTCACTGCATAAAGAGGGGTTTCGGTAGATGAAGGCCGTCAGATGATAACAGCCGTCAGACTCCTGCACCGTTCCGCTCCGGATGCCCTCTATCAATTTGTTGTACAACAACGGCAGGCATTCCACGATTGCCCCTTCTTCTTTGTCGCTCACGGAGTCTGCGGGCCAAAGACTGAACGCCCCCGGGGCGCCGTCCTCGTATGACCGTATTTTAACATCTTCAAAGCCATATTCAGAAGCAAAGGATGCACCGGTCAGGCAAGGCCTGCATTTGCATACGATTTCCATCTTCTCACAGTCGACAAAGCGCGAATAAAACTCCATGGGGGCGACCCGCACACTTTCCACCGCTTCCACCGCGCCATCTCCCCCATCCGCAGCCCTGCCGGAACCCGGGTATAGCTTTATCGGTACGTAATATGCCGGCCATGGTTTCCAAACCTCGTTGTCTATCAAGTCCACGATTGTCTGGAAAAGACAGGGAGAGTATTTCAAAACTATTTCAGCTTTCAGGGCCATGTCCATGTCTTCCGCTCTTTCGTGCCAGCGGCCTCTGCCGCCATCGTCGTACAGCGCCTTGAAGTCTTTTTGGCCTGCGTACTTCACGCCGATGCTTGAACATCCATAGCCGCGGCCGACTTTGCCTGAACCGGGCCCTAACAGAAACCAAACTATTACACTGTCACATTCGACATTATCCGAGAAAAAGCAGTCCTGATAGTTCGGCTCTATCATTTTGATTTTGGATAACGAGGCCACTTCCGCAGGACTTGAGCTCGTCGGGCGGACCACGAACGATACCCGATACCCCTCCGGCCGCTGCGCCAGGCTGCCTTCCGATATCATCTTCATCACCGTATCATAGGCCGCCGGAGCGAATTTCAGTGCTATTTCAGCATGAAGTCCTTTGTTTCCGGACACCGGCCCGCAGTCGTGATATTTCCCTGCAGTACCGTTCACGTATTCCCGCATCCGTATGTCACCGATACCATACCCGTCCGGTCCTGTTCCGCACAAAAAATCCACTTCCACACTATCGCAAGCGACTTCCCTGGAAAGAAACCCGGAATCGGCAAGCCTGTATGCAACGGGGCTGAGGCATTCACTCTGCCTCAAGACTGCGGAGGAATCGGAAGCGCTGCTTCTCTTTATCGTGAATGAAGCGCTGAATCCACTGCCGTGGATGGGTTTCAGATACCCGGCGCGCAGGTTTTTCATCACCTTATGATATGTCAGAGGGACAAAGGTAGAGATAATCTCCCTCTCGAATTCAATCACTTCAGGGTTTTTATTCGGCCAGGCGGTCTCGACGATTCCTCCCTCCAATTTATCCGTATCGGAATAATATGTATAAAACCAGCTCATATCGAGGCTGTCGAGTCCGTAAACCTTGGAATTTTCGTCCCAAAGCCAAGTGCCGTGCACAATGACCCTGTCAAATTCAAGTTTGTCTGAATAATAACAAATCGCCGAGTCAGGGGTCACTGCCCATAACGGCGGTAGGGTCAAGGCAAGGAGCGTGGACAAAAATGACGCAAGCATAACGATTGATTATTTTGTATTTTGGTGGACGGCTGCAAATTTATTGCCACACTTAGGAATATAATTCCCGCAGCTCCTTGTTTTTGTGGCAACAGTAAAGTATCTTTCGGAGCAATCGACAAAACATTTATGGACAAGGGAAAAAGGCTTTGGACAGTTCCGGCGGCATGTTTCGCGCTGTGCTGCGCTCTGGACATCTTCGGCTGCATGACGCATGGCGGCATAGGAAGAATGGTGAAACCTGCCCTCATGCCGCTGCTGAGCGTCGCCACCCTGGCATGGCTCGCAGAACGGGGCATAGCCTCGCGCAGGTCGGCGACCATGCTGCTCTGCGCGCAGCTTTTCGGCTTCGGAGGAGACACTCTGCTGCTCGGCAGGGGCGACGCCTGTTTTGCAGGAGGACTCGTGCTTTTCCTCATCGGGCATCTGTTCTATATCTGCCTGTTCGGGCGCAAGTCGCTCAAAGGATTGAAACCGGCGCACATTGCCGCAGGGATAGCCTCCGGCATCATCGTCACCGCCTTGTTGGTGCTTGCCATAGGCATAAAGGGGAAGATGCTCGTCCCGATGAGCATCTACGGATTTACGCTCATGATGCTGGTCTTCTGCACGTTTTCAGGGGCCTTGCGCTTCGGCGCTTCTTGGTGGATGCCCTTCTGCGGGGCCGTACTGTTCTGCTTTTCCGATTCGCTGATAGCCATAGGCCGCTTTGGGGAGCTGGGCCGGTTCATGAAAGATTTCATGCTGATGTTCACCTACCTGCTGGCGCAGACTCTCTTAGCCCTCGGAGGCGCCGGACTGGCAGCGCCAGGCAGAGACTTCGCGGAATCCGAGCAGGAAGGCATCCGCTGACATGCGCTTTTTGCCGCTCAGCTGAAGGTCGCAAATCCGCACCGCGCCATCTGCCGCACCCACGGCCAGCACGCCCTTGCCGTCGCTCCACACCTCTCCCGGGGCAATACCCGCCGGGGCGTCTTTCATGACCTCCGCACGGAACACTTTCATCTGGAGGGAAGTATCGTCCCGGACCATTTCGGTAAATGCCGCCGGGTACGGAGAAAGTCCGCGGACAAGATTGACTATGTCGGAGGCCGGACGCCTCCAGTCTATGCGGCAAGACTCGCGTGTGAGCTTGGGAGCAGGACGCAGCACCTCCGAACCCTGGATGAAGGAACGCTGCACCCTCAACTCGACGTTGCGCTGTATGATAAGGTCCACGGTGTCGCACACGAGACGGCTGCCTATTTCGCGCAGCTTGTCGTGGAGGGTGCCGGCATCGTCGGTGTCGGCAATGCGGCATTCTTCGCGCAGGATGATGCCTCCGGTATCTATATCCTTGTCTATCATGAAGGTGGTGACACCGGTAATGCGTTCTCCGTTGATGATGGCCCAGTTTATGGGAGCCGCCCCGCGGTACTGCGGAAGCAGGGAGGCATGCAGGTTGAAAGTGCCGAGCCGCGGCATGCGCCAGACTTCCTCCGGCAGCATCCTGAAGGCCACGACAACGAAAATATCGGCCTTAAGAGCGGCAAGCTGCTTCAGAAATTCCGGGTCTTTGAGCTTCAGGGGCTGCATCACGGGAATCCCGTGAGCCACGGCATACTGTTTTACCGCACTTTCGTTCACTTTAAGCCCCCGGCCGCTCGGCTTGTCTGCAACCGTCACAACGCCCACCACCTTATGGCCGCGGGAGACGAGGGCATCGAGGGGACCCACCGCAAATTCCGGGGTGCCCATGAACACTATGCGGGGCTTGCGGAAGAAAGCGCCAATCCGGCTGATTACCCTGCGCCACGTGGCCTTGACGGTGTCCATGTTGAACAGTTCCGCATCGTTTATAGCCCTGTATGTAAGGTAAATGCCTATGGGAGCAAGCACGTAGGCCGACGCGAACACGCCGTTGAAAGCGGCGACCGACCCGTCTTTGCCGAGCTTCTGTCCGGTAATATCCACAATCCAGTATATCACAAAGAAAAGCATGGAGAAAATGGCGCTCATGCCTATCCCGCCCTTCTTTATCATGGCCCCTATAGGCGCCCCTATGAAAAAGAGAATGAAGCAGGCGAGGGCCTTTGAGAATTTGTTGAACATCTCGACGTCGCCCCGCCGCAGATAGAATGTGGACTGGTAGACATCGTGGTTGTAGCTCAACACTTCCCCGTACATCCTCTCCGCCTCGCTGGACGCCCTGTCATAGGCGTTCTTTATGCTCTCATAGCTGTCCCAAACCCACATCTTGTCGGAAGTGAACATGGTGGACAGGTCGCCGCGGCGGGCCGAATCGAGCTGCGATTTCTTGGCCAGCGGAGAGCCGCTGAACATACGGCGATAATGGGCCTGCAGGGCTTCCGCATTTTTCCGGCTCAACGAGTCGTGCTGCTCCCTGAGCTGCATAAAGCGCATGGACCGTGCCTGGTCGCCGAAACGGCTCGAGTCCGATTTCTCGAACGAATAGTTGTTCAGGGGGATGATCAGCTGTTCTCGGCTGAAATCCACCCGGCTCAGGGCCAAAGAGGTGTCTTTGTAGTTCATCTCGTTGGTCTCCTGATAATTGGACCCGTTGTAGAGAGTGAACGTAAGATAGTCCTTGGCCTTGGATATGCGGAGCATCGCGGAATCGGCGATTATGATGGAGGTATTGCCCCGGCGCGAGGTGTGGTCATAGACCTGCACTTTGTGCATCATGCCGCTTTCATCGTCCTGGCTCTCCACCCTCAGCACATAACCGTCTATGCCCTCATAGAATGTTCCGGAGGGTATCTTGATGCTTTCCTTCGTGCGCGTGATATCGTCGCGAAGCGTGAAAATCTCGTTGAACGCCTTGGGCACCAAATTGTTGCCCACGAAGTAGGCACCTATGCTGATGAGTGCGGCGGTGACTATGAGCGGGGCCATGAGTCGCCCGAGTGAAATTCCCGCGGCCTTGATTGCCATCAGCTCCTTGTTCTCGCCCATCTCCCCTATTACCATCATGGAGGACAGGAGCACGGCGAGAGGTATGGCTGTGGGGAGTATGGTGCATGCCCCCCACATCATGAACTCCATTATGACACTTATGCCAAGCCCTTTTCCGACAAGTTCGTCTATGTATACCCACAGGAACTGCATCATCAGGACGAAAATCACGATGAGCAGTATCGCGACGAAAGGTCCGATGAAAGCCTTGAGTGTGAACTTGTCGAGCTTCTTCATTACTTGCGGGTAGCTGCGGCGACCAGCGCTTCAAGAGCGTCGTCGAGTCCGCCGGAGTCCTTTCCTCCGGCAGAGGCGATGCCGGGCTGTCCTCCTCCGCCGCCCTGGATGAATTTCGCGCCCTCCCTTATGTCCTTTCCGGCATTGCGTCCGGAGGCCACGAGGTCGTCTGAATACATCAGGAGCAGCTGAGGTTTGCCCTCGTATTCGAAAGCGGCGGCAAGCACCGTGTTTTTAAGGGCTTTCTGCAGATGAAGCGCGGCATTGCGCATCATCGCGGGGTCCGCATCCACCCCGGCCGCACTGGAAATGCGTATGAGCATCGTCCCGCCGGCGTCCTCGGCCATGCCCTCCATACGGCGGGCAAGCTCCACGGCCTTGGCCTTTGCAAATTCTTCCGCCTGCTTCTTGAATGCGGAATTGTCTTCAACCATCTTGCGTATGGCTCCGGCAAGGTCCGGAACGTTGTTGAAGAAAGAACGGGCGGTGCGCAGCAGCTCCTGCATGTCGTCCACCACCGTCTCGGCATCCTCTCCGGTGACGGCTTCGATGCGGCGGACTCCCGCGGCTATGGCGGACTCGCTCACTATACGGAAGAAGCCTATATTGCCTGTGGCTCCCGTATGGCACCCTCCGCAAAGCTCCACGCTGGGTCCGAAAGACACCACGCGCACGCTGTCGCCGTATTTCTCGCCGAAAAGGGCCATGGCCCCTAAGCTGCGGGCCTCATCCATGGTGGCATCGCGTTTCTCGGAGAGGGGGAAATTGGTGCGTATCATTTCGTTCACCCTGTGTTCGACTGCCGTCACCTGCTCGTCTGACAGCTTCTCGAAATGCGAAAAGTCGAAACGGAAGCCCTTGTCGGTCACATAAGAGCCCTTCTGCTCGACATGCGTGCCGAGAATCTCACGCAATGCCCTGTGCATCAGATGCGTGCAACTGTGGTTGCAGGCTATCTTGCTGCGGCGCGCCTCGTCCACGCTAAGCGTGAAAAGGCCCTTGCAGTCGCCGGGAAGGCGCTCGGCTATGTGCACCGTGAGCTCATTTTCCTTTACGGTATTGAGTATGCGTATCCGCTCTCCGTCGGCGGCCGTTATGGTGCCGGTATCTCCGATTTCGCCGCCCATCTCGCCGTAGAACGGGGTGCGGTCGAACACAAGTTGCAGCATCTCCTTGTTCTTCTGCACCACGGTGCGGCTTCTCAGGAGCCTTGCGCCCTGAGTCTCCACCGCATCGTAGCCCTCGAAGCGGGTTTCGTCTCCCTCGTGGTACACGACCCAGTCCCCGAAACTGTTCGCCGTGGCGTTGCGGGCACGGTCTTTCTGCTTGCCCAGCTCGGCCAGGAAGCCGTCATGGTCTACCGAAAATCCGTGTTCGGCCGCTATTAGTTCCGTGAGGTCTATGGGGAAACCGTATGTGTCGTAGAGCTTGAAGGCATCGGCTCCGGAAATCAGCTTGTCCGCGCCGCTGCGCTCCATGCAGTCGTCCAGCAGCCTTATGCCGCGGTCGAGAGTGCGCAGGAATGCCATTTCCTCCTCGCGTATCACCGACTCTATGAGTTTCTGCTGGGCTGCAAGTTCGGGATAGGCCTCGCCCATATCATCCACGAGCTGTTGCACGAGGCGGCACAGGAAAGGTTCGCTGAGTCCGAGGAAGGTATATCCGTAGCGGACGGCACGCCTCAATATGCGGCGTATCACGTAGCCGGCCTTGACATTGGACGGGAGCTGCCCGTCGGCAATGGAGAAGCTGATGGCGCGGATATGGTCGGCAATCACGCGCATGGCCACGTCGGCCTCCGCGCTTTCGCCGTAACGGTGTCCGCTTATCTCCCCTATGCGGGCGAGCATCCCGGAGAATACATCGGAATCGTAGTTGCTGTTTTTGCCCTGAAGCACGGCGCAGAGGCGCTCAAAGCCCATTCCCGTGTCTATGTTCTTGGCAGGAAGAGGCTCGAGATGACCGTCGGACATACGCTGGAACTGCATGAACACGAGGTTCCATATTTCTATGACATGAGGGTCCGAACGGTTGACCAGCTCGCGCCCGGGGATACCGCTTGCGGCCTTTTCCTCGTCGCTGCGTATGTCTATGTGGATTTCGGAACACGGGCCGCAGGGACCGGTGTCGCCCATTTCCCAGAAATTGTCATGCTTGTTGCCGAGAAGCACGTGGTCTGCAGGAAGATGCTTAAGCCAGGCCTGCCTGGCCTCTTCGTCGAGCACGGTGCCGTCCTCCTCGGAACCTTCGAACACTGTGGCGTACAAAAGGTTCTTGTCTATTCCGTACACCTCTGTCAGAAGCTCCCATGCCCAGTCTATGGCCTCGGTCTTGAAGTAGTCGCCGAAACTCCAGTTGCCCAGCATCTCGAACATGGTATGGTGGTAGGTGTCATGGCCCACTTCTTCGAGGTCGTTATGCTTGCCGCTGACCCTAAGGCACTTCTGCGAATCCGCCGCCCGCTTGTACGGGGCCGGCTTGTTGCCGAGGAAGATGTCCTTGAACTGGTTCATCCCGGCATTGGTAAACATGAGGGTGGGGTCGTTTTTGACCACCATCGGGGCTGAGGGCACTACGGTGTGTCCTTTGGAAGCGAAGAAATCAAGAAACTTCCTGCGTATTTCTTTCGATGTCATCATAGCCTGCAAAGATAGGATTAATTTTTCAGTATGCCTGCACAATCCGCGACAAGCTGAAGCCGAAGAGCCTCTATGGAGTCGAAACGGCGCTCGTCGCGTATCCTGTCGACGAAGTCCAGACTTATGTCGAGTCCGTAAATCATCTCGCTGAAGCCGAAAATATAAGTCTCTATGGTAAGTGCGTCACGCTCGCTCACCGTGGGGCGCATCCCTATATTGGTCATGCCTCCGTATTCGGCCCCCAGCACGCGGACCCTCGTGCTGTACACGCCGTTTCGCGGGATGAGCAGCAGGGGTTCGCAGAGCTGCATGTTGGCCGTAGGAAAGCCTATGGTCCGGCCCAGCCTGTTGCCGCTTACCACCACTCCCGAGAGGCTGTATCTGCGGCCGAGCAGTTTTTCTGCGGCAGCCGTGTCTCCCGCTTCGAGCGCCCTGCGGATGCGGCTCGAAGACACCGGGATGCCGTCTTCCGAACAAAGCGGAGGGGCGACGGTACAGCCCAGGCCGAGGGCGGAGGCCTGAGCGGCGATGTCTTCCGGACCTTCCATGCCGCTGCCGAAACGGGTGTCGTAGCCCAGGACGAGGGCCGAACAGCCGTAGTCGCGGCGCAGCATTTCAAGATAGCCGCGGGACGACATGGCGGCGAACTCCCGCGTGAACGGCACTGTCTCCACCCTGTCCACTCCCATGGCGAGAAGCAGGGAGACCCTTTCTTCCCGTGAAGTAAGATAGCGCAGGGAGTCGGCCCCGTTCTGAAGCACGGCCCTCGGATGAGGCCAGAATGTCAGCACCACACTCTCCTCGCCGCGCCTGGAGGCCTCGGAGAGGAGAGTGTCTATGACAAGACGGTGCCCGGAGTGGACCCCGTCGAAAAAGCCTGTGGCTATTACAGCCATTTAACCAGGGGGAAGTCCTGTCTGTGAGGCAGCGCCGGATTGTTTGCGTACATCCTTATGCCCACCTGATACATGCCTGCACGGTCGGGTTCGATGGACATGGCATACTTGGCTATGCCCTCGCCGTATTCCACCAAAGAGTACTGCGTCACCTGCTGTATGTGCAGGTTACCCTTATTGTCGGACACTGCGAATATCATCTCCACCCCTATGTCTTCCGGCTTTATGCGGCCAAGGTCCAGCACCACTTCTCCCTGCAGGGGGTCATGTTTGGACACGACATAGGAGGCATCGGGCTGCTGGCACGACACCACTCGTATGTTGCCCCACTCCGAAAGCATCTTCTGCTTCCATGCCGCGATGTAACGCGCCCTGGCGTTGCCGTTTTCGGACAAATCGTTGTAGCGTGAGGCCTGCGGGTAATAGTACTGCCGGCAGTAGTCGGTGAGCATGCGGTTGGTCGTGAAGTTGCTCGCGACCTTTGCGATGGTATTCTTGATGTAGCCCACCCATTCCTTCGAGATGTGGGTGCGGTCGTTGAAATTGTAGTAGGCCGGGGCTATCTCGTTTTCGATGGTGGCATAGATGGTGGCCGCATCGAGCTCGTTCTGATAGTGCTGGTCTTCGTATTTGCGCTCCTGGGGCAAGGCCCATCCGGCATCCTCCTGGTAGCCTTCCACCCACCAGCCGTCGAGCACCGAGAAGTGCATGACACCGTTCATCGCGGCCTTTTCTCCGGACGTGCCGGAAGCCTCGAGCGGACGGGTAGGGTTGTTGAGCCACACATCCACACCCTGCACGAGCCTCTTGGCAAGGCGTATGTCGTAGCCGGGCACGAAGACTATGCGTCCGAGGAAGCGGTCCATCTTGGAAATCTCTATTATCTGCTTTATCAGATCCTGTCCCTGTCCGTCGGCCGGATGCGCCTTGCCGGCGAATACGAACTGCACCGGACGGTCGGGGTTGTTCACTATGGCATCGAGCCTGTCGAGGTCGCTGAAAAGCAGGGTCGCGCGCTTGTATGTGGCGAAGCGGCGGGCGAAGCCTATTGTGAGCACGTCGGGACGGAAAACCTTGTTGATTTTCACAATCTGCGAAGGTGCATAGTGGCTGCACACGGAGGGGTCCGATATACGCTCCTTCACGGCCTTGACAAGCTCGGTCTTGAGGAGCTTCCGCACCGTCCAGATTTCGTCGTCAGGCACTTTGTATATGCGGTCGAAGCAGCTCTTGTCGTAGTGTCCCGTGTGGAACTCAGGACCGAACACCTTGTAGTGCATGGACTTCCAGTTGCTGGCGGCCCATGTGGCATAGTGCACGCCGTTGGTCACGTAGCCTATGTGCAGTTCCTCCGGCAGATAGCCCTTGTACATATCCTTGAAGATGTCCTGGCTCACCTTGCCGTGGAGCATGGACACGCCGTTCACGTTCTGGCTCATATTGGCGGCCAGCACGCTCATGGAGAATTTCTCGTCCTTGTTCTCCGGATGTATCTTGCCCAGCGACAGGAGAGTGTCCCATTCTATGCCGTAGCGGCCCGGATAGTGCGCGAGATATTTGCCCAGCAGGTCTTCATCGAAGCTGTCATGTCCGGCCGGCACGGGGGTATGGGTAGTGAAAAGGCCTCCGGCGCGTATGAGCTCCATGGCCTCATTGAAGTCGAGATGCTGCTCCTGTATGTATTCGCGCAGGCGCTCCAGCCCGGCGAATGCGGCATGCCCCTCGTTGAGATGGTATATGGTGGGGGTGAGTCCGAGTTCGCGGAGAGCCCTCACGCCTCCGATTCCGAGCAGGATTTCCTGTTTCAGACGGTTTTCCCAGTCGCCGCCGTACAGTTGGTGCGTGACCTCGCGGTCCTCCGGCAGATTGGCCTCGAAATCGGTATCGAGCAGGTAGAGGTCGGTGCGGCCCACGGCAACGTGCCATATCCTGGCGAACATGTCCCTGCCGGGCAGGGCCATCTTGACCATCTTCCAGTTGCCCTGCTCGTCCAGCACCGGCTTCGCGGGAATCTTGAGGAAATCCTGTCCCTCGTATTCCGCGACCTGGTTGCCCTGGGGCGTAATGCGCTGGGTGAAGTAGCCGTAGCGGTACAGGAGTCCAACGGCCACCATGTTCACATTCATGTCGGAACTTTCCTTGAGGTAGTCCCCGGCGAGGATGCCGAGACCTCCGGAATAGATTTTCAGGGAAGTCTCAAGCCCGTATTCCATGCAGAAATAGCCCACGGACGGTTCTTTCCGCTCGGCCTTAAGGGCCATGTAGCGGTTGAACTCATCCATCACGGCGCCGAGCTGCGAGAGGAAGGAAATGTCCTTGGCAAGTTCGTTGTAGCGCTTGAGGCTTACCTTGTCGAGGATGGCCATGGGGTTATGGCCGGAGTTGTGCCATATATCAGCGTCGATGGTCCTGAAGAGCTGTTTCGCATCTTCGTTCCAGCACCACCAGAGATTCGTGCATAGAGTTTCAAGTCCTGAAAGTTCTTCGGGAAGATGCCTCGTTACCATCACACTCTTCCAGGACGGATTGCTTTCTTCAATTTTGTTGTTCTGCATAATTTGTTCGTATAATGAAATCGCTCAGTACATTCATATAGTTTATGAATGCTTCGTAAGGTGTATCGTAGGGACTGAAGCGCTTGTGTATCTCTCCGTCGGAGAAGAACTTGGTGCACATGTAATACAGGTGGTCGCTTTCCTGCAGGTGTCCGAAGTCGGACCACAGCTGAGGGTCGTCGATTATGCCCAGTTTCTCCGTGAGGCCGTACAGTTTGGAATACGCCTCCTGCTGCAGTTCATTCCCCAGCCAGGCGCTCAGGTCGCGCTCCTCGTCCGCCCATGAAATGGGGTCGTGCACGCCGAGGGAGGCCACGGGCTTTATGCCCCGTGCGGCCTGGGAGGGCGTAGTGAACTCCAGCGAGCCGTCGGAAATCAGCATGGCAGGCAGGGCGCGCATGAAATCGAAAATGCCGCTCTCCACCCCCTGATGCTCTCCGAAAGTTTCGTAGTCCATGAAAAGGTTTATGATGTCCCCCTCCGACTCTTTGAGCCAGCCGAGGAATTTTTCCGCTGTCAGTGGCCATTCGCTCCAGCCGCTGTCCTGGAAGCGGAAAGCCAGGTCGTCGCTGAGCCTGTAGTTGCGCAGGAGCAGCTTCAGCTTGGGCTGGGACTCCGCGGTGTAGACGTAGTCCGGACTTTTCCAGCCCATTATGTGGCGCGCGCCCTCCGTAAGCATGGTCTTGAAGCCGAGTTCGTAGACCTGGCGGGCTATGGCGTCGGAATATATCAGCTCGGTATTGCGGAACGCGACCGGCTCCACGCCGAGGGCCTCACGGACGGTGTTTCTGTGCTTCTCCACCTGGTGTGCAAATTCGGCGGGAGAGGCCAGCGAGGCGAGAGAGTGGTAGTAGGTCTCGCAAAGGAACTCCACCTTGCCCGTCTCCGCAAGGGCGCGGAAACTGTCGAGCACTTCGGGCGCATAGCGGTCGAACTGCTCGAAAGCGGAGCCTGAAATGGAAAAAGCCAGCTTGAACTTGCCCTTGCTCTTCTTGATTGCTTCGAGAAGAAGCTGGTTCATCGGCAAATAGCACTTCTGGGCAACCCTCTTGAGGATAGTCCTGTTTGAGAAGTCGTCGTAGTAATGCGAATCCTTGCCTATGTCGAAGAAACGGTACTGGCGCAGCCTTGTAGGCTGATGGACCTGGAAATAGAGGCAGACTGACTTTTTCATAATGCTGATTCGTAAACTTTTTTCAATTTGGCCGTGGCTCCGTTCCATTTGAGCCGGTTCACCTCGTCATAGCCCTGCTTGGAGGCGAACGCCGTCAGGGCAGGATACGTGACGAGTGCATAAATATCGTCGGCGAGCGCGTCCACGTCCCAGAAATCCACCTTGAGCGCGTATTTCAGGACCTCGGCCGCACCGGACTGATGCGATATTATGGAAGGCACCCCGGTACGCATGGCCTCCAGCGGAGAAATGCCGAAAGGCTCGGATACCGAGGGCATGATGTAGACATCTGAAAGGGCGAACATTTCCTGCACCTGCCGTCCGCGCAGGAAGCCCGTGAAATGGAAGCGGTCCGATATGCCCAGACGGGCCACCTGCCGTATGCAGCGGTTCATCATGTCGCCGCTGCCGGCCATCACGAAGCGCACGTTGGAAGTGCGCTTGAGCACTTTCGCCGCCGCCTCTATGAAATATTCCGGCCCCTTCTGGAACGTGATGCGTCCGAGGAAAGTCACCACCTTGTCCTTTACTCCCCTCTCTATCGAAATGTCCTCGCGCCCGCTGAAATCCACGGCATTGTGCACGGTGACGACCTTGGCCGGATCTATACCGTATTTGTTTATTACTATATTGCGCGTCAAATCGCTCACCGTGACCACCTTGTCGGCGGCAAGCATGCCCCGCTTCTCGATGTCGAGCACCCGGCTGTCGATGTGTTTCTCATCGCCTCGGTCGTAGGAGGTCGCATGGACGTGCACGACGAGCGGCTTGCCCGTAAGCTCCTTTGCCGCTATACCGGCGAGGTAGGTGAGCCAGTCGTGGGCATGGATGAGGTCGAAGGAGTCCTTGTACTGCATGGCTATGGTGCCTCCGACCTGCGCATAGCGGGACACTTCCTCCATAAGGTTGGCCCCGTATTTTCCGGAGAAGCTGAATTTCTGCCCGAAGCCTATCTCCGTGCGCGAAAGTCCCTCGGCCTTAAGCCTTTCGATTGCGGTGAAATATTCGTCAGGGTCTACATAGGGAACGAGGTTGGAATCCACATAAAGGAACTTCACCCTGTTGATAAATTCCTCCACGGTGCTGCTCACGTCCCTCACCTCGATGTCGCTGGCATTGATGATGGTCGTGCAGCTCTGGTCCTCGTCTCCGGAGGCCTTGGGCATCACGAAAAGGGTCTCCACGCCGTTGTGGGCCAAACCGTTTACTATACCTTCGCAGGCAGTTCCGAGACCGCCGGCGATATGGGGAGGAAACTCCCAACCGAACATCAGCACTTTCATAATTCCCGATTTTTTTCAATCATTGCGGTAACGGACAGCAGGGCCGCAGTGCTGAGCGCCGAAGAAATGGTCCCGTGGGGCTCGTGAGGCGGATCACCGTCGTAAAGTTCGGAGAAGGCGCCCACCCCGTGCTTGCTCAGGTCGGCCCAGAAGCCTTCTATGAGCCATTCGGCACGCTTGGTGAAAGAGGGGCCCTTCACCCTGAAACTGAGATCTATATAAGGTTCGAGCAGGAATGGACGGGTGCAGCCCTGGTGATACGCGAGGTCGCGTTCGAGCTGGGAACCTTCGTACACTCCCTTGTATTTCGGGTCGCGGGGAGAGAGGGTCCGGATGCCGCGCGCGGTCACGAGCTCCGCATCCACGACTTTCAGCACTTCGGGGATAATCTCTTCCTCCAAAGGCGAATTTTTCACCCACACGGCGAAAAGCTGGTTGGGGCGGGTGTCCATGTTGCGCCCTCCGGCATCCACATAGTCCGCCAGCCGCCTGGAATCTTCGTCCCAGAATGTCTCCCTGAAACTCCGGCGCACCTGCTCGCAAACGGGCGCCCAGCGGGAGACGAACGAACTGTCTTTCAGGCCGTAGCGCGACTCCATGTCCAGGGCGAAGCTGATGGCATTGTACCAGAATGCGTTGGTCTCTATCTGGTATCCAGCCCTTTCAGTCACGGCCCTGCCCTCTATGTAGGCGTTCATCCACGTCAGGGCGACTCCGTCCAGCTGGGCCCACAAGAGGCCGTTGGGATGCATGGCAACTTCCCTGCGGCGTCCGGGAAGATAGCTGTCGAGCACCATTTTCACGGTGGGCCCGTATTTTTTCCAGACTTTCGCAGGGTCGGCACCGTAGTCTATGTAGGCTTGCAGCGTGCAGGCCAGATACAGCGGAGCCTCCACCTGCGTGGTGCGTATGTTGAGCCTTTCCTGTTCGGCGGCTATGAGGTTGTCGAGTATCTCTTCAAAAAGCGCGGGCTTGCCGGCGCCGTAAAGCGCAAGGCCGGGAAGCGCTATGAGGGTCTCGCGCAGCAGTCCCGTCTTGAGCCAGGACAGGCCGGCGTTGACCATGGCCACTCCGTTGTGGCGTGTAATCAGCCAGTCGGCGCAGCACTTGAGCTGGTCGTGGTAGCCCGTGACCTCCGGAATCTTCGCGGCTATGCTTGTGAAGCGGCGCTTCAGCTTCGAGGGGTCGGCCTCGGAAAGAGAAGCCGAGAGCACGACCGACGCGCCCTTTGAAAGACGCAGGCTGAACACTCCGGGGGTGAACAGGTCTTCCGTGCAGTCGAAGCCCCTGCGGTATTCGTCCGAATAGGTGACGTTCTTGTTCCAGCAGGGCTCGTACTTCCACTCCGCGTTGCGGTCGCTCAGCTGGAGATAGAGGTCGGGGAATGCCGGATACATCCTGAAAGACACGCCCCCGGCAACCTCGGAGTACGAGGTGTCGGCCTCGGGATTTTCACGGGTAAGGTCGTGCACGCTCCGGAAGGCAAGGAAAGGCTTCAGCAGCAGCGTCACGGGTGCGGGCGATTCGAGGAGTTCGTACCGGATGAGCACCTGGTCGCTGTCGGGGACGAGAATCAGGCTCTTGCGGAACACCACTTCGCCCACCTTGTAGGTAATCACAGGCTCCGGATCGTAGGAGAAGTCGACGACATACTTGTGCCCGCGCGGCTCATAGATGTCGCCATAGCAGTGAATCCCCAGATTGAAGTGCTTGCCGTTAAGGATGATGCTTTCGTCCACCGCGGACAGCATCATGTAGCGGTCTCCGTTGAAACGGTCGAGGGTGACGGCCAACAGGCCGTGGTAGCGGCGCGTGTTGCAGGTGACTATGGACGTGTTGCAATACGCCCCGGTCCGGCCCGCACAAATGATTTCGCGCTTTAACGAATAAGCCAGGTTCACCAGCTCGCTCTTGTTGAAATTCAAGAATGCCATATTTCTCAAACAATCTGTTTCAATACTATCGCACATCTGCTCGGCAGATACAGGTACAGGGTGTGGCCGCAAGCCTGTCCGCCGCCGGGGCCGCTTTGAGGCACCGTCCTGTGCGGAGAGGTTTCCGAAAGCCGTCCGAAGCCGCCGAAACGCGGCTCGTCCGAATCGAACACCTCGACGAACTCACCCGCCGGGGCTGAAAAACCATAGTCAGGGAAAGAGGCTTGCGGGTTGAAGTTCATGGCAAAGATACAGTTTTTCCTCTTGAAAATCAACACCTGCTTCTGTTCATCGCACGCCAGGAGCTCCACACCGGCCCTCAACAGCTTTTCGCGCTTTATGAACCTCACCATCTCCCTGTCGAATGCTTCGAGCCCTCCGAAACGCAGCTGCGGGTCGTCTGCAAGGGACCATTGCCTGCGGGCATGCCCGTAGGACCAGCCGTTGCCCTCCCTGGGGAAGTCTATCCACTCCGGATGTCCGAACTCGTTGCCCATGAAGTTGAGATAGCCTCCTCCGCAAGTGGCGGCAGTGGCGAGCCTTATCATCTTGTGCAAGGCTATGCCCCTGTCCACCAGCATGTTCTGCTGGTCTTTGCGCATGCTGTAGTACATCTCCTTGTCTATGAGCCTGAATATGATGGTCTTGTCTCCCACGAGGGCCTGGTCGTGACACTCTGCGTAGCTCACCGTCTTCTCGTCATCGCGCTTGTTCGTGAGTTCGTACCATATGGCCCCAGGGCTCCAGGACTCGTCCGGAAGTTCCTTTATCCACTTTATCCAGTGGTCGGCGATTCCCATGGCCATGCGGAAGTCGAAGCCGATGCCCCCGGCGGCGAAAGGGGCGGCAAGCCCGGCCATTCCCGACACGTCCTCGGCTATGGTAAGCGCCTTGGGATTTATCTCATGTATGAGCATGTTCGCGAGCGCGAGATAGCTCACCGCGTTCTCATCCACCCCGTCGTCGAAATACAGTCTGTAGTCGCCGAAGTCCACGCCGAGCCCGTGATTCCAGTAGAGCATGCTCGTGACCCCGTCGAAGCGGAATCCGTCCAGGTGATACTCCTCCATCCAGTACCTGCAATTCGACAGCAGGAAGCGCTTCACCTCGTCTTTGCCGTAGTCGAAGCACCTGGTCCCCCATGCCGGATGATAGCCGGCCTGGCCCTTGTAGAAATAAAGGTCCGTGCTGCCGTCTATGCGCCCCAGCCCCTCGGCCTCGTTGCCCACGGCATGCGAATGCACTATGTCCATTATGACGGCGATTCCCCCGGCATGGGCGTCGTCGACAAGCCGCTTGAACTCTTCCGGAGTGCCGAAACGCGAGCTCAGCGCGAAAAAGCTCGACACCTGATATCCGAAAGAGCCGTAGTAAGGGTGCTCCTGCAGGGCCATTATCTGCAGCACATCGTAGCCCAGACGCTTCACCCTCGGCAGCACATCCCTGCGGAAGTCCTCGAAACCCGACACCCCTTCGGCCTCGCCGCTCATGCCTATATGGCATTCATAGATGAACGGGTGCGGCCGCGCCCCCGGACGCTTGTGCTTCCACACATAAGGCTCCGCATCCCAGACCTGGGCGCTGAAAATCTTCGTCTCCGGGTCCTGCACCACCCTCGTGGCATAGGCCGGGATACGCTCTCCGCCGCCTCCGGGCCACTCCACCCAGAGTTTGTACAATGAAGCGTGGCCAAGGAAGAACGACGGCAGGCGCAGCTCCCAGTCTCCTCCGCCGAGGGGCCGGAAAGCATAATCGGGGGTGCGCTTCCAGTTGTTGCAGTCCCCTATCAGGAAAATGCGGGTGGCGCCGGGCGCCCACTCCCGTATGACCCACTCCCCGCCGTCTTTGTGCAGGCCGTAGTACAGGTGCCTGTCCGCGCTCTCGGACAGCGGGCCGTCTCCGGCAAGGCGAAGTCTGTCGGACATCACCCGCGCGCTGCGGGCGTCGACGGCATCCCGCCAGGGCAGGAGCCAGGGGTCGCGTTCGTAGATTTTTTTCATCATTCCATCGAGTCGAGGGTTTCACGAGCTCCGCGCAGGTATGCCCGGCAAGCTTTTACAAGTTCTTCGGAGCGCTTTATATACGCGTCTATTTCTCCCAGCCCGACGGACGGGTCTTCGACGCGGGCCGCTATCTCCTCCAGCTCGGCCATGGCTTTAGTGTAGTCAAACTTTTTCATCTATGGTGCAGTTGAGCGTACCGTCCGGGTACAGGATGTTTATACGCGAGCCGACAGAGGCATCGGAAGCCCTGCGCAGCAGGGTGCCGGCAGAATCGGTCACAAGGGAGTAACCGCGCGAAAGCAGGGTGCGCGGATTGGAAGCCGCTATTCGGGCCTCGAGCCTTGCCACTTCCGCCTCGCACACCGCTATTTTGGAGGCGAAGGCCAGGCGCAGGCGGTTGCGCAGGCCGGAAATGCACTCATCTTCGGAGGCCACGGCATCTATGAACAGGTCGGCCAGAGCCGTCGGGGTCTTTACCGAGGCGCAGGCGACAAGGTCCGCGGCATGCACGTCGCGGTCGTGCCCTATCGCAGTATAGACAGGCAGCGGAAAGCGCGCTATTTCCGCCGCGAGGGCATAGTCATCGAAACAGGCGAGGTCGAGCACCGAACCGCCTCCGCGCAATATCAGCACGGCATCGAAGTCATGTTCCGCGAGGGCGATGCGGGCAAGCGCCCCGCAAATGGACGAGGGGGCGGACTCCCCCTGCATGGCCGCCTCGAAAAGCTGCACGCTGAATGCAAAACCGTATTCGTTTTCCAAAAGGTGGCGGCGGAAATCGCCGTATCCGGCGGCATCCGGCGCCGATATGACGGCAAGGCGGTGCGGCACGGCAGGCAGGGCGAGCTCCTTCTGCATGTCCAAAAGCCCCTCGTTCCCGAGGCGTTCTATAGTGCGCCGCCTTTGCAGCTCGGCCTCGCCGAGAGTATGGCTGACGTCTATATCCTCTATTATAAGCGAGATGCCGTAAAGTTCGCTGTAGTTGACCCGCACTTCAAACACGAGCGCGGCCCCGGCCTTCAGGGGTTCTCCCGCCGCAGAGGCGAATCCGGATAGGAGCCTGTCGGCAAGGCTGCGCCATATAATGGCACGTATCTTGGCCGCCGGACTCCCCGCGACGCTCTGACAGAGTTCGAGGTAGCAGTGACCGCCGGACTTGCGCTGCACCGACGCCACCTCCGCATGCACGCGCACCGTATCAGGCACGGCATCTTCGACACCCTCCCGGATGATGCGCTGGAGTTCCAGCAATTCCAGATAATCCTTTGCCATACACTTACAAATATAAGAAACTTTTGTGTCAATCGGAACTGTGCACATTTTTACCGGATACTTAACCAAAGTGAGCCCGAAAATTGTAAAATTCAGTGAAAATGTATACCTTAGCGCGTTGAGCAACAAAGATGACGACGGCAATGGCACATATTTCCGCATGCATCCGCGCGGCAGAAAGCCCGCTCAGGGGTTCTGCGCGGCCATTGCCACAGCCCCGCAAACACTTTTATATTTATTTATAAATCATTCATTTAACACCCAAGTATTATGGAAGAAATCATTGCAAAAATCAAGGAGCAGATTGCTGCTATCACCGCTGACATCGACAAGGTTGGAAACAAGGCCGCACAGGCACGTGTCCGCAAGGCCACCCTCGCCCTCGAGAAAATCGGAAAGGAATACCGCAAAGTCAGCGTGAAATAATCTCCTGAAAAATTATCGGGACGGTGATCAAAAAATCTTTTGGTCACCGTCTTTTTTTTGTACCTTTGTGCTGAAATGAAAATCTCGGAGGCCATATTTGCGGGGAGCAGCGTCAGGGTTTCGGGCAAACCCAAAAGAGAACTGCCCGAATTTGCCTTCATAGGCCGCTCCAACGTGGGCAAATCCTCGCTCATAAACATGCTTACCGGAAACGGAAAGCTCGCCATGACCTCCTCCACCCCCGGCAAGACAAAGGTGGTGAACCATTTTCTCATAAACGACAAGTGGTATCTTGTGGACCTCCCCGGATACGGCTACGCCAAGCTCCCCGACAGGATGAGGCGGGAGATTGTCGAGGTAATCCGCGACTACATACACAACTCCGTGCAGATGCAGACCCTGTTCGTGCTGGTGGACTCCCGCCACGACATAGGGGCCATCGACGTGGACTTCCTCTCCGAACTCGGAGAAAACGGCATCCCCTGCGCCATAATCTTCACGAAGGCCGACAAGCTCGGCCCCATGGCGCTGCAAAAGCAGATAGAAAGGGACATGGAGATTCTTTCGCACACCTGGGAAGAACTCCCCCCGATGTTTACAAGCAGTTCCCAGACCGGCCTCGGCCGCGACGAAATACTCTCTTATATCGGCACAATCCTTAAAAGCATCAAATAAATGATTCACAGTCATCGAATGGAAATCTTCGCCTGCAGCGCATCGAAGGACTTCGCCTGCAAGGTCATCGAAACCCTGAACTCAATAAACCGGCCCGATGAAGCTCCCGTGCATCTCGGAGACCTCCAGGTGACACAATTCAGCGACGGTGAGTTTCAGCCGTGCTTTACGGAAAGCGTGCGGGGAGCCACGGTGTTCATCATCCAGTCCACTTTCCCGCCGGCAGACAACCTCATGGAACTCCTCCTCACCGTAGATGCCGCCAAGAGGGCTTCGGCGGACAAGGTGATAGCCGTCATCCCCTACTTCGGATGGGCGCGGCAGGACAGGAAAGACCGTCCCAGGGTGGCGATAGGCGCGAAACTCGCCGCAAATCTGCTCACCGCGGCCGGAGTGGACCGCATCATGACATGCGACCTCCACGCAGACCAGATTCAGGGATTCTTCGACATCCCGGTGGACCACATCTATGCAAGCAAGGTGTTCCTTCCGTGCATCAAGTCGCTGAAACTGCCGAACCTCGCCATTGCTGCGCCGGACATGGGAGGGGCCAAGAGGGCGAACTCCTATGCCAAGAGCCTCGCGGGAGACAGGCAGGACTGCGGAGTCATCATCTGCCACAAGACCCGTGAGAGGGCCAACGTGGTGTCGGAGATAAAGTCCATAGGAGACGTGGAGGGCCGCAACATCATATTGGTGGACGACATGATAGACACTGCCGGCACGCTGTGCAAGGCAGCCGACGTGCTGAAGGAGAAGGGAGCGGCGAGCGTGCGAGCCTGCGGGACGCACGGAATACTGTCCGGGAACGCCGTCCGCAACATCCACGAATCGGCCCTGGAAGAAGTGTACATCACGGACACGGTTCCCCACCCGGAGCTGGCGGGCGACAGCAAGATAAAGACTGTCTCCATGGCCCCCGTGTTCGCGAGCATCATAGACAAAGTGTACAACTACGAACCCATAAGTCCGGATTTCGTGTTCTGACATGGGAGCGACTCTCATAGCCGCTGCCGTCGTGCTCGGAGCAGCCGTCCTCGGAATGTGTTTCAACATATTGTTCCGGGGAAAGGACTTTCCGAATTTCGACGTGGGTTCCAACGAAGATATGCGCAGGATAGGCATACGCTGCTACAAGGAAGAGGATGCCGCCCTGCAGGGTAAAATATGCGGAGGACAAGAATCCGACGCCTGTAAAGATTGTCAGCTGTATGAGTCTGGTAGCCATAGTAGGACGTCCTAACGTAGGGAAATCCACATTGTTCAACCGTTTGGTCGGGGCCAGGAAGGCCATAGTCGACGACACGGCCGGGGTGACCCGCGACCGCCATTACGGCCGCTGCGAGTGGTGCGGCCATGAGTTTTCCGTCGTGGACACCGGCGGCTACACGAGCAATTCCGACGATGTGTTCGAGACGGCCATACGCTCGCAGGTGCGCATAGCCATAGACGAAGCGGACCTCGTGCTGTTCATGGTGGAGGCGGCGACGGGCATCACCGACTACGATGCGGAAATAGCGGACGTCCTGCGCCGCTCGCGCAAACCCGTCATACTCTGCGTGAACAAGGTGGACACCGGCGAAAAGATGTACGACGCCTACCAGTTCTACGGACTCGGGCTCGGGGAGCTTTACAGCATTTCCGCGGCCAACGGTTCCGGCACGGGCGACCTGCTCGATGCCGTCGTGGCGGCCCTGCCTGCGGAAGAAAACGCCGAAGACCCTTACGCGGACCTGCCCCGCATCACAATAGTGGGCAAGCCGAACGTGGGCAAGTCTTCCCTGACCAACGCCCTGCTCGGCGTGGAGCGCAACATAGTCACCCCGGTGGCAGGCACCACGCGAGACAGCATAGAGTCGCACTACAACAAATTCGGTTACGAGTTCATGCTGGTGGACACTGCCGGCATACGCCGCAAGGCCAAGGTGGACGAAGACCTGGAATTTTATTCAGTGATGCGTTCCATAAAGGCCATAGAGCATTCCGATGTCTGCATCATGATGATAGACGCGACCACCGGCATGGAGGCGCAGGACATGAACATATTCTCGCTGATACAGCGCAACCGCAAGGGCTGCGTGCTGGTGGTGAACAAATGGGACCTGTTCATCAAGGACTCGAACACCATGAAGGAATATACCGAGGCCCTGCGCAGCCGCATAGCCCCATTCGACGACGTGCCCATAGTATTTACCTCCGTGGTGAAGATGCAGCGCATACAGGATGTGCTCTCGGCGGCGTCGGAGGTGTGCGCCAATTTCTCCCGCAAGATTCCTACGGCCCGCCTCAACGAGGTGATGCTGCCCATCATCGAGGAGACTCCCCCGCCGGCATGGAAGGGCAAGTATGTCAAGGTGAAATATATCACGCAGCTGCCCACTCGCTTCCCGGCATTCGCATTTTTCTGCAACCTGCCCCAATACATAAAGGAGCCGTACAAGCGCTTCCTGGAAAACCAGCTGAGAAAGAATTTCCAGCTTACGGGCTGCCCGGTGCAGATATACTGCCGCCAGAAATAAGGAGGCTGCCTACCTCTGCGCTCCGTCCGCCGGATAGCTGACGGTGAAGCATGCGCCCCCGAGAGTGAAGCTCTTGGAATAGCCTATGAGGGCGCCGCACTTTTCAAGCACGCTGCGCGATATGGCAAGGCCGAGGCCTGTGCCGCCGCTTTTCGTGGTGAAGTGCGGGGTGAACAGCTTGGGGACGTTTTCTTCGGACACGCCGGGTCCGTTGTCTTCTATCACTATGTCGTACCACCCGTCTATGGCCGAGGACTTACGCAGCGACACATACACTTTCGCGTCTTCCTTGCCCTCCACGGCCTGCACCGCATTGTTCAGCAGGTTCACGAGTACGCGGGTCAGCTGCGGCCTGGGGCCGTAAATCATGGCCCCGCTCATGCCTATGTAGCGGAACTCCACATCGTCGCGTCCGTCGAACATCGACATCTCCTCCTGCAGCAGGGCATCTATGTCTATGGGCACCGACTCCTGCGTGTACAGCTTGGCGAAAGTGGAAAATTCGTTGGACGTCTCCGTGAGTATGTCTATATGGTCGAGCAGCATCCTGCTCACGTCGTCGAACTTGTCCTGCCATGAAGGGTCGCCCTTGTCTTTCAGGCGTATCAGCCTCTGTATCTGCAAGCGCATGGGCGTCAGCGGATTCTTGATTTCGTGGGCCACCTGCCTTGCCATGCTGCTCCACGCCTTGTCGCGCTCGGCAAGGGCGAGACGCCGGCTGCTCTCGGACAGCTCATCCACCATGCGGTTGTATGCGTCCACGAGGGTGGTAATCTCATCCCGCCTGCCATAGGAAATGTGCCCCATGTCGCCGTGTCCTGCGCGCTTCATGGTCTGGCGCATCATGCTGAGCGGCCTGAACACCCTGTCGAGCACGGCGGCCTCCATAAGCCGGGAAAGTATGAACAACAGGAGGAACACGGCTATCACGGATGTCGAGTGCATGATGGCATCGCGCTCGAAGTCGTAGCTTTCCTCGACATACGGAGAGCAGATGACGGCCAGTAGGTGTCCGTCGGCCCCTATCAGGGGCATATACATATTGTAGTAATGCCTCCAGCCGAGGTGTTCGCGTATCGTGCAGTAGCGCTTGTTGAGCTTCACTATGCGCTCGAGTGCCTCCGGCTCTATGCGGTATCCCACCAGCATGCGGTCGAGGGCTTCGGGGTTGGTGCACAGGACTATGCGGCCGTCCGTGGAATAGACGCTGATGTCCGCGCCGGAGTTGTCGCTCACCGACTGTATCAGGGATGCGAATTCGGCAGAGCGCAGCAGGTCCGCGGCGTCGAGAGAGCGCAGCCCGCCCTGGGCCAGCATCTGTATGGAATTGATGCGGCCGGACATTATCGCCTGCCTGTTGGCCTCGTTGCGGCGGTACACGAAAAGCACGCTCACCGTGGCCATGACCACGAGGGACAGTATCAGGGACATCATCAGGGTCAGGGATATACGTGTGCGCAGATACGTTTCCCCGGAGCCGTCGCGCCGCCTGCGGGGAACGAAGATCCGGAGGAGCACATACATGGCTATGGCGATGAAGAACGCCGCTACTATGTAGCTGAACACCTCTATCTCGCGGCGCGAGATTATCACGGCCTCATCGTCCGTGATGACGGTGACGAAATGCACGTAGCCGTCTCTCTTGAAGTGGCAGAGCCTTTCCGTATATACCGCCGCATACATCCAGTCGTCCATCACGGTGGAATACGGATACTCCCCTTCGAAGAAACGCAGCTCGCGCCCATGGTAGCGGGAGCACGAATAGGCGGAAGGCAGATTGGCCCGTCCGGGAGTGTCGTAGTTGAGCAGCCTGGAATAGGCCTTGCCGGCAAGGAAGTCCTTCAGGTCCACCTCCAGCAGCATATACACCGGGCCTCCGGGATGATAATACGTGAAGATGCCGCGGTAGCTGCACAATATGCCGTCCGACGCGGACATGCTCATGAAGGCCGAACCGTCGGATATGGGCACTCCGTTCCTCACAACATTCTCGAACTGCTCCGCAAGCACAGGAGTCACCATGCCGGGGCGAAGCATCCGCACCACCACGGAGTAGTCCTGCGACTCGTTCAGCAGGTAGTTGTCTATGATGCGGTTGCGCACTATCACCTCGCTGCCTTCAAGCCGGGAGAGGGCGGAAATGACCCCGTCCGACGCTATGGCGTGCTCGATGTTGAGCAGGCGCAGCTCGAGCGTTATGTCCCTGTCCACGGCGAGTTTGCCAGCCCACACCTCCATCCTGTCCTCCTCCTTGCCGAAGCCCAGCACCACGAGGGTAAGCACGAGGTAGAGCGAGGTCGCAAGCGCCAGCACCGAACGCGCCCTTGCGGAAAACATGTCGTAATGCACTCCGAAGATATGCGAGGCCAGCGGCTGGAGCATCTGCAGCAGCATAGGCACTGCGGTGAGCATGGACAGATAGGATATATAGACAAGGAACGTGAATACGGACAGCGTGCCGAGCTTGTAGATTTCCAGGGAGATTCCGGAATTGGAGCTTATGCTGCGCAGCGACAGGTGCGTATACAGCAGAATCAGCAGCACGGAAAGCATGGCGAGCATGCCCAAGGAGACAATCAGCGGGACCGACTTCGCGCGCGCCCACACGCGCCTGCGCACGAGATATATATTGAGGACGCAAATCAGTATGGTCAGATTGAGCAGCACGACGGCGCCGAGAGAATACAGGAAACTGCCTCCGGCATAGAGCACGGGGGAGAACACTGAAAACTCCGTCTGCGCCCCGCGTCCCCAGAAATACATCGCAGCGAGAGCGGCGACCGCAGCCGCGCTGCACAGGAGGGAGCGCCGTATGCTGCGCCTGCGGTATACCAAATACACGTCCGCGCACAGGAACAACAGGAGCGAGAGCCAAAGCAGTGTGAGATCGGCCGTCACGGGGCCGGACAGGGAGTCGCACAGAATCTTGAACACGGGCCTGCCGTCCGACATCACCGCGCTGCCTTCGCTGAACGTGAGAGGTCTCACGGAAAAGCGCAGTCCCAGCCCGAGCCTCGGATTCACCCCGTTGTAGCTGCGTCCGTCCATGGTATTCATCACCATCAGGCCGCAGACAAGGGTCTTGTCCGCATCTTTCACGGCTTTCACTATGAACCACTTGGCCCCTATGTTCATGAAAACCGGTTCCTCTTCGGCATAGCTCAGCGGAGAACGGAGGTTGACCCTGGGATTGGTGAAGCGCTGCACCACCATGCGCGGGCCTATGTCGTCGTTGTACACGGGGAACTGCCCCCGCCACGACATAAGAGAATCCCCCTCGTATGTGTAGATGACCATGTCATCCGGCAGTGCGGCCTGGGGGTGTGCGGCGAAATAGTCCAGGCGGGCCATGCGGCGCGACAGGCGTTTTTCCACCTTGCGGGCCGCCGCGGCAGTGTCTGCGACGGAGCGCGGGGCGGCGAACGCGACGAGCAGCAGCAGCGCGCTCGCCACGATCAGCGCCGGAGCTATCCAGCTTCTTATGGCAATTCGCCTACTCATTGTGATACGGTTCGCCGCGCAGTATCGTGAATGCGCGGTAAAGCTGCTCTGCAAAAACCGTTCTCACGAGCTGGTGCGAGCATGTCATGCGGGAAAGGGAGAGTTTGGAATCGGCCCTGGCGTACACCTCCGGGGAGAAGCCGTAGGCCCCGCCAATCACGAACACCAAATTGCGTCCCGCCTGCAGGCGACGGCCCAGGCGCTCGGCAAATTCCATGGAACTGTATTCCGCGCCGTGTTCGTCGAGCAGCACCACCACGTCCGAGGGGGAAACGGCCTTCAGGAGCAGTTCTCCCTCCCTGCGCTTAATCATCTCGCGCCCCAGGGAGGCGACGCCCTTCAGTTCGGACAGCTCCTTCACTGTGAAAGGCACGTAGTGCACCAGTCTGGAACGGTACATCTCCAGGCCACGGGCGACCCACTCGATGTCGGTGCGTCCCATCGTAAGCAAAGTTATGCGCATTGCCTGCAAAAATAAGAAACTGGCTTAATATTTGCAATTGATTGGCTTCGTATGAAGCATAAGCATTACGTGCTCGCCCTCCTCGCCGCAGCCCTGGCATCGTGCCCGGCTCCGGCCCAGAACCACATATTCAAGAATGTCATGCAGATGCCGGTCCGCAGCGTCGCTCCGGGCAACGGAGACGACGTTTTCGTGCCGGTGGGCAAATACATGGCGGCAGGAAACTACGAGGCCCTGTCCGCCTGGTTCGCGGACAATCTGGAGATTTCCATACTCTCGAGGGAAAGCGACGCCAGCAGGGCCCAGGCCCGCCAGATAGTGAAGACGTTTTTCGAGACCTACACCCCGCGCAGCTTCAACATAGACCACACCGCCAGCAGGGCCAACATGAAATACGCCCTCGGCACACTGAAAGCCGGCGGAGAGACTTTCAACGTGACCATATTCATGAGCAGCAAAGGAAGTCTCTACAAAATACAGCAGCTGAAGATAGAGAGGTTCTAAACCACGTAGTCCCGTACGTTGCGGGCCGATATCTCGTCGTCTCCCAGTATCAGCAGACGCTCCACCACATTGCGCAGTTCGCGCACGTTCCCGGTCCAGCTGCGCTCCTGCAGCATCCTGACGGCCTCCGGGGCGAATGTCTTGCGCGGCAGGCCGGTCTCGGAACAGATTTTTTCCGTGAAATAGTCGAGCAGCAGGGGGATGTCCTCCTTGCGCTCGTCCAGGCCGGGGACATGGATGACTATGACGCTGAGGCGGTGGTACAGGTCTTCCCGGAAATTGCCCTTTTCGATTTCCGCCCCCAGGTCTTTGTTGGTGGCCGCTATGACGCGCACATCGACCTTAATGTCCACGTCGCTGCCCACGCGCGACAGCTTGTGCTCCTGCAGCACCCTCAGCACCTTGGCCTGCGCAGCCAATGACATGTCGCCTATCTCGTCGAGGAAAAGGGTGCCGCCGTCGGCCTGTTCGAATTTGCCCTTGTGCTGCTTTATGGCGGAAGTGAAGGAGCCTTTTTCGTGTCCGAACAGCTCGCTTTCTATGAGTTCAGAGGGTATCGCGGCGCAGTTCACCTCCACATAGGGGCGGGACGAACGGTCGCTGAGCTCGTGCAGGCTGCGGGCCACGAGTTCCTTTCCGGAGCCGTTTCCGCCGGTAATCAGCACCCTCGCCGGGGTGGCCGCCACCTTTTCCACCATCCCGCGTATGCGGCGTATCGCCTCGGACTCCCCCACCATGCGGTCAGGCCCGTAGACTTTCTTTTTGATTATCTTGTGGCTCATCAGCTTCGTCTTGTCGGTGGCGTTCCTGATGGACGCGAGCAGGCGGTTCAGGTCGAGAGGCTTCTGGATGAAGTCGAATGCCCCTTTCTTTATACATTCGACGGCCGTGTCTATGTCGCCGTGTCCGGAAATCATGACTACTGCGCTGTCCGCGCCGGAAGCCTCGATTTTTTCGAGCACCTCCACCCCGTCCATGCCGGGCATCTTTATGTCGCAGAACACCACGTCGTAACGGCCTGCGGAAACCATTTTCAGGCCCTCCGCCCCGTTCTCCGCCGTGTCTACGGAATAGCCCTCGTCGGACAGTATCTCTTTCATGGAGTTGCGTATTGCGCGCTCGTCGTCTATTATCAGAATCTTCATACGGCAAATATCGTTATTTTTTTCTACTTTTGCGCCGGTATGAACATTCCTGACATCATTATCGCGGTCGACGGCTATTCCTCCACGGGCAAGAGTTCGTTGGCCAAAAAGATAGCCCGCAAGTTCGGGTTCCTGTATCTCGATTCCGGCGCCCTGTACAGGGGCGTGACGCTTTTCGCACAGGAAGAAAGGCTGATAAGCCGGCTCGGCAGGATAGACCCGGCGCTGGAAAAGGCCCTCGAAGGCCTCGACCTGCATTTCGGAAGCGACGGACGCCTCTTCATGGGAGCGCGCTGCATAGAGCAGCAGATACGTTCCATGGAAGTCAGCTCCCAGGTGAGCCCGGTGGCCGCGGCCCCGTTCGTGCGCGCATGGGTGGACGGCAAACTTCGGCTTTTCGGAAGCCGGGGGCGGATAGTGATGGACGGGCGCGACATAGGCACCGCCGTATTCCCCCAGGCGCAGCTGAAAATCTTCATGACAGCCAGCGAGGAGGTGAGGGCCAGGAGGCGTTACGAGGAGATGAAAGCCAAAGGAGAAAGTCCCCTGCTCGAAGACGTGGTAAAGAATCTTCGCGAGCGGGACTACATAGACTCGCACCGCGACACGAACCCCCTGCGCAGGGCCGACGACGCTTTCGAGCTCGACAACTCGGAAATGAGCTTCGAAGAGGAGCTCGCATGGGTGCAGGGGCTCGTACAGGGAAAATTCGGCATCTTATGATCCGTGTAGGGACAGACCCTAATTCCGGTTTTTGCGGCGGCGTCATACGTGCGATAGACACGGCTGAGAAGATACTCCTTTCAGGGGAGGGCCCCCTGTATTCCCTCGGCGCCATAGTACACAACGAAAAAGAACTCTCGCGGCTCGAAGCCCGGGGATTGCGCACCGTAGACCACGACGGGCTGGCGGGGTTGGGGCCCGGCGACACCGTGCTGATACGCGCCCACGGAGAACCCCCGGCAACCTACAGGATGCTGACGGAGCGGGGCGTGAAAGTCACCGACTGCACATGCCCGGTGGTGCTCCGCCTCCAGAACCGCATACGCGAGGCGTCAGGACGCTCGCAGGTGGTCATTTTCGGCAAGATAGGGCACCCGGAAGTGCTCGGTCTGGTGGGCAGCGCCGGAGGACGCGCGACGGTGGTGGAAAACAGCGCGCAGCTGCTGGAGTCCATTGCCGGAGGCACCCCGGACGGAAGCGGCCCGGTGGAACTTTTCTCCCAGACTACGATGAACCCCGAAACCTATGCACGGATAGCCGCAATCCTGCGCGAAGCGGTCGGGGACAGGCTGACGGTGCACGACAGCATCTGCTCACGCATGGCCGCACGCCACAGGGAGATAGGGAGCTTCGCATCGCAGTACGACGTGATAGTGTTCGTCTCCGGAGGGCAGAGCTCCAACGGCAAGGTGCTTTTCGACAGGTGCCGCAGCATCAACCCGCGCACGTACATGTGTTCCGCCCCCGAAGAGCTGCAGGCATCGTGGTTCGAGGGCGCGGAGTCGGCCGGAGTGTGCGGGGCCACGTCGACCCCCCGCTGGCTGCTCGACGAAGTGGCCGCGGCTATCGAAGATTTGCATTAATTCCCGCGAATGTTTATCTTCGCAGGATGTATTGATATTCACTAAACTATTATTTTTATATGGCAACAACAGCAGATTTCAAAAACGGACTCTACCTCAAATTCAACGAGAAACCCTGCATGATAGTGTGGTTTCAGCATGTCAAGCCCGGCAAAGGGCCCGCTTTCGTGAAGACCAAGCTTCGCAATCTCGAAAACGGACGCATACTTGAAAACACCTTCACCGCGGGCGCGAAAATCGAGACCATAGACGTCGAGCGCAGGCCCTATCAGTTCCTCTATGCCGAAGAAGACGGATTCAACTTCATGCACGAGGAGACATACGAGCAGATAAAGCTGCCCAAGGAAGTGGTCGAGAACGCCGACCTCATGAAAGAGGGGCAGCACGTGGAGATGATGTTCGTGACCGGAGACGAAGAAAGGTGCCTCACCTGCGAACTTCCCACCTACGTAACCCTCGAAGTCACCTACAGCGAGCCTGCGGTAAAGGGCAATACGGCATCGTCCAACGCCCTCAAGGAAGTCACGCTCGAGACCGGAGCGCGCATCATGGTGCCCCTGTTCATCGAGACGGGAGAGAAGATTACCGTGAATACCGGCGACCGTTCCTACGGACAGAGAGTGTAAGAGGAGGATTTCGTCATGAGACTCGGAATCTTGCTTGCGTCGGCCGCCGTACTGGCGGCATACGGCGCCGGAGCCCAGAACCTGGGATTCGTGTCCGCCCCCCTTTCCACGGACAGCTTCAGCAACAGGCACGTCGCCCGCTTCGAGAAGGCCAATTACCAGGGGATGGACTGCTACAAGAACTACATCGTGAGCCTGCAGCATACCGGCATAGCCACGGTGTGGAAATACGACGGCAAGGATGCCCTTGAGAAGCTCGGAGGCTTCAACCTCGCCACCCACGACAAGGTGAACCATGCCAACGTGTGCTCGTTCGGCGTGGAGAAGGCGGCCAAAGGCGACCCCATGCCCGTGATATACGTGAGCCAGTGCCACAAGCAGCCCTACAAGGGCCGCAAGGACGTGCTTTTCGTCGAGCGCGTGCTGCCTGGGTTCCAGAGCTCAGAGCTGGTGCAGACGATACATTTCGAAGATGTCGACGGACTCTTCGGCTACGCGCTTCAGTGGGTGGTGGACCGTCAGCACAAGTGCCTCTACGGCTTCGGCAACACCACGGGCGACAAGGACCTCGAAAACAACAGGCACCGCATAATCAAGTTCCGCCTGCCCAAGCTCAGCGAAGGCAGCGAGGTGGTGTTCACGAAGGACGACATCATCGAGACCTACTGCGTGGAGGACTACGGCCTGAGCTACGCCACCATAGGGCAGGGGCTCTGCATATCCAAAGGCAGGCTCATGATGCCCACGGGGCTCGGCACCGAGAGCTATCCCAGCTACCTTTTCGTGTGGGACCTCAAGCGCCGCAAGCCCGTGGAAGTGCTCGACATGAGCATAGGCACCACCGGGGAGCTCGAAGATCTCGCCCAGTACAAGAGGGGCCGCTTCCTCGTCCAGGGACAGGACGGCCTGTTTGAAATGAAGTATAAATGAGAAAAGCATTTCTCATATTGGCCCTCGGGCTCCTGTCCCTCAGCGCCAGCGCAGGCAAGGTTGTATGCGACAGCCTCCGCAGCGAGGTTCTGGGAGCCCAGGTCAAATTCAACGTCTACCTCCCCGACGGCTTCGGCAAGACGCAGCGGAAATATCCCGTGATATACCTCCTGCACGGTCTCTATGGCACCTATCAGGACTGGGCGTCCCGCGGCTCGCTCAAGGCCGTGGCGGACGAGTTCATAGCTTCGGGCGAGCTGGTGCCCTGCGTGATAATCATGCCCAATGCCGGACACCCCGATGCCAGGAACGAGTGGAACGGGTACTTCAACATGCCGGGGTGGAACTACGAGGACTTCTTCTTCAATGAGCTGGTGCCCGTGGCGGAAGCCCGCTACGACTGCGTCGGCGACAAGGGACATCGCGCCGTCATGGGACTTTCGATGGGCGGCGGAGGCAGCACGGTCTACGCCCAGCGCCATCCGGACATGTTCTCCAGCTGCTACGCGATGAGCGCCTGGCTGGACAACGAAACGGACGCCGTCAAAAAGCCGCACGCCAAGGGAGACAAACTCCAGATCGTAGCCGACAGCGTGGCGGAGCACTCCGCCATAAAGTTCGTGGAGAACGCTGACGAGGCCACCCTCGCATCGCTCCGCACGGTCAAATGGTTCTTCGACTGCGGCGATGACGACTTCCTGCTGGAGCTTTCCGAGGACATTCACAACAAGATGAAGGCGGCGAAGGTCAAAAGCGAACTCCGCGTCCGGGACGGCGTGCACAACTGGGAATATTGGCATACGGCCCTCAGGCTCGCACTCCCTTTCGCCTCCAGGAACTTCGACAAATGACGGGCAAATCATCCTTGTTCAACTGACACAAACAAGGCTGGCAGGGACGGAGCGGGGCCTACCGCATCTCCCATGGACATAACGCATAAAAAACCGCCGCTTCACAGCGGCGGAAAAATATTTGTACGGTTATGAAAAGTTGGTAGCGGGGGTGGGGCATGATCCCACGACCTCCGGATTATGAATCCGACGCT
>JAFLUX010000018.1 GCA_022508605.1 Bacteroidales bacterium
ACCTCTCCGGTGGAGGCCATGTCCACGCCGAGCACCGGGTCCGCCTTGCCGAGACGGGCGAACGAGAACTGCGAGCATTTGATTCCTACATAGTCGAGCTCGAACGGGTCTATGTCCATCTTCTCCGGACGCTGTCCGAGCATGCAACGGGTCGCCAAATCTATAAAATTGACTTTCAGCACCTTGGACACAAACGGGAAACTGCGCGAGGCCCTCAGGTTGCATTCGATGACCTTGATGTAGTTGTCGCTTGCCAGGAACTGGATGTTGAAAGGTCCGGTGATATTCAGCTCCGCCGCAATGGCCGCAGTGGTCTTGCGTATCTTAGCGGCTGTGATTCCGTAGATTTTCTGCGGGGGGAACTGTATCGTGGCATCGCCCGAATGCACCCCGGCAAACTCTATATGTTCGGAAATGGCATAGGCTATGACCTTGCCGCCGTCCGCCACCGCATCGCACTCGAGCTCCTTGCAGCGCTGCATGAAAGAGCTTATGACCACAGGGTGCTCCTCGGACACCTCAACCGCCATGTCGAGGAAGATGCGCAGGTCCTCTCGGCTGTAGCATACGTTCATCGCAGCCCCGGAAAGCACATACGAAGGGCGCACGAGCACGGGGAATCCCACCTCGGCAACGAACCTGTCCACATCTTCCATAGTGGTCAGCTCGCTCCACCTCGGCTGGTCTATTCCGAGCTTGTCCACAATCTGGGAGAATTTGTTGCGGTCCTCCGCCCTGTCTATGTCGCGCGCTGCCGTACCCAGAATATGGATTCCGGCACGCATCAGCGGCATGGCGAGGTTGTTCGGAATCTGCCCTCCCATGCTCACGATGACCCCGTAAGGCTTCTCCAGTCCGCATATCTCCATCACCGTCTCGAAACTGAGCTCATCGAAATACAGGCGGTCGCAGACGTCGTAGTCGGTAGACACCGTCTCCGGATTGTAATTTATCATTATGGCCCTGTAGCCGCTCTTGCGCAGCGTGTTCAGGGCATTGACCCCGCACCAGTCGAACTCCACGCTGGAGCCTATCCGGTAGGCTCCCGAGCCGAGCACTATTACGGTGTCGGAGCCGTCGTCGAACGGAATGTCGTCCGTCTCGCCGTTGTAGGTAAGGTAGAGGTAGTTCGTAGACGAGGGGAACTCTGCGGCAAGCGTGTCTATCTGCTTCACGCAGGGCCTGAGCTTCAAAGAAATGCGCCGTTCGCGCACAGCGCTTTCCGGGATGCCGAACACCCTGGCTATCTGCATGTCCGAGAAGCCCTGGCGCTTGGCCTTGCGAAGCAGCTCGAAAGGCACGTTCTCCAATTGTCCGCAGCCTTCGAGTTCGCGGTAGCTCGCCTCTATGTTTTCCAATTTGTCGATAAACCAGCGGTCTATCTTGGTGAGCTGATGGATGCGCTCCGCGCTGTATCCGGCCTCGAAAGCGGCAGCTATGGCAAAGATGCGGGTGTCGGTGGGGTTGCTCAGCGCATCATCGAGGTCTTCCTGCCTGTAAGGCTTGTTGCAGACGAATCCGTTGGCCCCCTGCCCTATCATCCGCAGGCCCTTCTGAATCGCCTCCTCGAAAGTGCGTCCTATGGCCATCACCTCCCCCACGCTTTTCATGCTGGAGCCAATCTCGCGCGAAACGCCCTTGAACTTCGCCAAATCCCAGCGGGGTATCTTGCATACCACATAGTCGAGGGCCGGCTCGAAAAAGGCCGGAGTCGTCTTGGTGACTTCATTCTTAAGCTCGAACAGACCGTAGCCGAGGCCCAGTTTGGCGGCTATGAAGGCCAAAGGGTAGCCCGTGGCCTTGGAAGCGAGGGCCGAAGAACGGCTCAGGCGGGCGTTCACCTCTATCACGCGGTAGTCTTCTCCGTCAGGGCTGAAGGCGTACTGCACGTTGCACTCCCCCACTATGCCCACGTGGCGGACTATATCTATCGCCGTCTTGCGCAGAAAGTGGTATTCGTCGTTGGTGAGCGTCTGTGAGGGGGCCACGACTATGCTCTCTCCGGTGTGTATGCCGAGAGGGTCGAAATTCTCCATGTTGCACACTGTGATGCAGTTGTCGTAGCAGTCGCGCACCACTTCATATTCGATTTCCTTCCACCCTCTCAGGGATTTTTCCACGAGCACCTGCGGGGAGAACGAGAAAGCCTTTCCGGCGACGGCATCCAGTTCCTGCTCATTTTCGCAGAATCCCGAGCCGAGCCCGCCGAGGGCGTATGCGGCACGGATAATCACGGGGTACCCCACCTCGGCGGCCGCGGCCCGAGCCTCTTCGAGGCTGGATGCCGCATGCGACCTTATGGTCTTTACGCCTATCTCATCCAGGCGCTCCACGAAAAGCTCGCGGTCTTCCGTATCTATTATGGACTGCACCGGAGTGCCCAGCACCCTGACGCCGTTCGCATCGAGCACCCCGCTCTTGAACAGCTCCACCCCGCAGTTGAGGGCCGTCTGCCCTCCGAAAGAGAGCAATATGCCCTGAGGCTTTTCCTTTTTGATGACTTTCTCCACGAAAAACGGGGTAACAGGCAGGAAATACACCTTGTCGGCCACGCCCTCCGAAGTCTGCACGGTGGCGATATTGGGGTTGATGAGCACGGTGGAGATACCCTCCTCGCGCAAGGCCTTCAGGGCCTGCGACCCGCTGTAGTCAAATTCTCCCGCCTCGCCTATCTTGAGCGCGCCGGAGCCGAGCACCAGAACTTTTTTGATACCGGAGTCAATCATACTTACAGTTTGGAAATAAATTCATCGAAGAAGAAATCGGTGTCCACCGGACCGCTCGACGCCTCGGGGTGGAACTGGGCGGAGAAAAAGGGCTTGCTGCTGTGGCGTATGCCCTCGTTGGTGCCGTCGTTCATATTGACGAAATACGGCTCCCACCCGTCCGGCAGGCTGCCGGCATCCACGGCGAATCCATGATTCTGCGAGGTGATGAAACACTTGTCCGTTCCTACCATGCGCACAGGCTGGTTATGGCTGCGGTGGCCGTACTTCAGCTTGTATGTACCGGCTCCCGCGGCCATGCTGAGCAGCTGGTTGCCCATGCATATCCCGCATACCGGCCTGTCCCCCTCCAGGGCCTTGCGTATATGCTCCACGCTAACGCCGCAAAGCGCGGGATTCCCCGGTCCGTTGGAAATGAAAAGACCGTCCCATTCGAGATTGTTGAAGTCATAGTCCCAGGGCACCCTTATGAGTTCCACCCCGCGCTCCACGAGGCAGCGCAGAATCTGATGCTTCACTCCGCAGTCCACGAGCACGACTTTTTTCTCGCCGCGCCCGTAGCGTATCACCTCGCGGCAGCTTACCGCGGCCACCTGGTTCTCCAAATTGGGGTCCGCCACGGGACCGCATTCCTCCGAGCCTTCGGGCACGATGCGGCCGAGCATGGCCCCCTCCTCCCTGAGCATCTGGGTAAGGGCCCTCGTGTCCACGCCGCAGATGCCGGGAATCCTGTGTTCCTGCAACCACTCCCCGAGGCTTTTCACGGCATCGTAGTGGCTGTATTTTTCGCTGTAGTCGGAAATGATGAGCCCGCGCACATGAATCTTCTCGGACTCGAATGTCTTGCAGATGCCGTCGGAGTCCACCTCCATGGGAGGAATCCCGTAGTTGCCTATTAGAGGATATGTGACGCACAGTATCTGGCCCGAATAGGAGGGGTCCGTCAGGCTTTCGGGATATCCCACCACCGCAGTGGAAAACACCACCTCGCCCTCGCACGGGCCGTCATATCCGAAACTGCGGCCCTCCATCCTGCGTCCGTTCTGCAGCACGAGGGTCACTTTCTTCCGCATTTCCATAGTATCGTCGGGGGCTTAGCGTATGAAGTTGGTGCGGTTCCAGTTTTCGTCTTCGCGTCCCGGCGCCCGCCTTCCGCCCGTAGCCTCGAGAAGCCAGGCCATGTTGTTGGCGAGGGCCCTCATCGTCTGCAGGCCTTCGGCATCCAGGGAAGCCTCGCCGGGAGTACTGCCGTAGACTATGTTCCAGTACTGCGAGCCGACCACCGGCATGTTCATCATCAGGAACGGCATGTTGAGAGTCTCGAAAGACGCGGTGGCCCCTCCGCGGCGGCACACCGCCACTGCTGCGGCGGGCTTGCCCGACACGGCCGCCCCGTTGGAATAGAATGCTCTCTGGATGATGCTGAGAACGGCGCCGTTGGGCTGTCCGTAATATACCGGAGCACCGACAATCAGCGCATCGGCATCGGCGAACTTCCCGCTTATGGCATTGGTGATGTCGTCATCGAAGACGCACGCGCCCGGCGACTTCTTGCACTTCTGGCAGGCGGCGCAGCCCCTCACAGGCTTGTTTCCTATCCACACGATTTCACTGTCGATGCCTTTCTTTTCGAGTTGGCCGGCTATCTCTGCCAGCGCCGTGGCAGTATTGCCTTTCTGACGGGGGCTCCCGTTGATCATCAAAACTTTCATTCTCTTACCGCTTTTGCTGTTTGCGAAAACTTCCGCCCCGGATGCGGCCAGCAGCGCTCCTCCGGCAGCGGCGGCCGTCCTGGTTATAAAATCTCTTCGTTCCATATAGACTTTGCAAGTTGCGCGTCCGCTCCGGCAAAAGACGCCGGCGGAGCGCCGCCTGCAAAATTAAGAAACTATTGCTATATTTGCGCGGCCCGGCAAGAAAAGATGAAAGAATCCGGACGCATTTTCACCTGTTCCCTCTGTTGACAAGGCAATACGGATATGGAAGACACGCTCAAAAGACTGTTTGAACAGTACACCGGCCGTCAACCGGAGTCCCGCACGGAACTTCCGGGGTCGGGCAGCAACCGGCGCTACTTCAGGATGCAGGCCGGAAATATCTCGCTGATAGGAGTAATCGGCACCAGCCCGGAGGAGAACAGGGCCTTCGTCACGCTCTCCCGCCACTTCAGGGAAAAAGGGCTGAAGGTGCCGGCCGTGTTCGCATCTTCCGAAGACGCCCTGTCGTACATACAGGAAGACCTCGGCGACAAGATACTTTTCGACAGTATAGCGCAGGGGCGCGAAAGCGGGCTGTACAGTTCCATGGAGACGGCCCTGCTATGCCGCACCATCGAGCAGCTGCCGAGAATCCAGTTCCGCGGAGGCAGCGGGCTGGACTGGAGCGTATGCCACCCGCAGCCGGCCTTCGATGCCAGGACCATAGACTTCGACCTCAATTATTTCAAATACTGTTTCCTCAAGGCCACCGGAGTCGAGTTTAACGAAGTGCTGCTTCAGGACGACTTCGAGAAGATGAAGGCCGACCTGCTGGAAGAACAGGGCGACACGTTCATGTACCGCGACTTCCAGGCGCGCAACGTGATGATACGCGACGGAGAACCCTGGTTCATAGATTTCCAGGGAGGCCGCAGGGGCCCGATATACTACGATGTCGCATCGTTCATCTGGCAGGCGCGCTCCCGCTACCCGGAAGAGCTGAAGCAAGAGCTCATACGCACATACGTCAGGTCGCTGCGCAGTTTCCGGGAAGTTGACGAGGATCTTTTCAACGAGCGTCTCAGGCTGTTCGTGCTGTTCCGCACACTGCAGGTGCTCGGGGCATACGGATTCCGCGGCTACTTTGAAAAGAAGCCCCACTTCCTCGCCAGCGTGCCGTTCGCCATGGACAACCTGCGCGCCCTGCTCAGGAAACCTTTCGACAGCTACCCCTATCTGAATGACCTGCTCTCTCAGCTGAGCTCCATGCCGCAGTTCTACGAAAGCACTTCCAACACGAGGCTCGAGGTGCGCATCTACAGTTTCGCCTACAAGAAAGGCATTCCGGCAGACAATACCGGAAACGGTGGCGGCTACGTATTCGACTGCCGCTCCATCAACAATCCCGGGAAGTACGAGCACTACCGCCAGTTCAACGGCAACGACCCCGAAGTAATCAAGTTTCTCGAAGACGACGGAGAGGTCACGGAATTTCTCGCGAGCGTGTACAGGCTCGCCGAGGCCCACGTGCAGCGCTTCATCGAACGCAAGTTCACACACCTGCAGATATGTTTCGGATGCACCGGGGGCCAGCACCGCTCCGTCTACTGCGCCGAGCACCTTGCAAGGCACCTTGCCGGCAAGTTCAACGTGAGGGTGCGCCTGACGCACAGGGAAATGAACATGGAAAAAATACTTTAGCCCATGAAAGCGATGGTCTTCGCCGCCGGGCTCGGCACCCGTCTCAAACCACTTACGGACACCATGCCCAAGGCCCTCGTGAAAGTGTCCGGCAAGCCCCTCATCGGATATATACTCGGCAAGCTCGCAGCATCCGGCTACGATGACATAACAGTCAACGTACACCACTTCCCGCAGCAAATCCGGGAGTATCTTCTACGGGAGGACTTCGGGGCGAGGATTTCCATCTCGGACGAGAGCGGGATGCTGCTGGAGACGGGAGGGGCGCTGTGGATGGCCCGCCCCTTGCTGGAAGGAGGCTCCGGACCTTTCCTCGTCCACAACGTGGACATCCTTTCCAACCTGGATTTCGCCGGTTTCCGCTCCGCCTTCCGTCCCGGGGCGCTCGCCGTCCTGGCGGTCAGCGACAGGAAGACCAGGCGCTACCTGCTTTTCGACGCCGACATGAGACTCGTCGGATGGACTGACGCTCTCACAGGAGAGGTCAGAAGCCCGTTTCCAGGCCTGGACCCGTCCACCTGCCGCAGATATGCTTTTGCCGGCATACACAACATCTCTCCCGCAATATTCGAAGTCTTCGACAGGCTCGGATTTTCCGGTCGTTTCTCCATCATTGACTTCTACCTCAGGGCCTGTGCCGAGTATCCCGTCTACGGAGTGGTGCCCGATGATTTCAAGATGCTCGATGTCGGAAAAGCGGGGAGCATAGAGGAAGCCGAAAATAATTTGTCTATCTTTGCCGTATGAAAAAGATTATCGCATGCCTTACCGTCCTTGCGGCCATGGCCTCAGCTGCTTCGGCCCAGGACATCGACTACCTCCGCGGGCTTGAGCTCAACGAGGGCAAGAAAGTGAAAACCAGCCTCAAGGCCGTATTCCCCATGCAGTTCGGCATGAGCTCCCTGATGAACATCTCCTACAACAGCCCCCGGATGAGGGAGCTTGCATCCGAAGACATGCTGGCTACCAGTCTGCCCAAGAGTTTCTTCTACAGTTTCGAACTCCTCGGAATCAACTTCAGTTCCGCAGGCAGTCCGGTAGAAGTGAATCTCGGACTGCGCTTTTCTTTTCTCGACATAGCCTTCAAGCGGTCCGACTACACTTTCAGGGAAAGGGAGGGCGAAGTCATTCCCATACTCATCAGGCAGGAGAATCCCGACTACAACTCCAATAAGTCCAAGGTTCACGCAAATTACATAGGAGTCCCGCTGCGATTCATCTACAATGTGGACAAGGTGAAGTTCCATGCCGGGGCAAGCGCAGAATACCTCATAAAAGGCTACACCAAGTACAAGGCCCCCTCCAAGCGCTCCGACATCAACGGGCTGTTCAACAGTTTCAGGGGCACTGTGGAAGGCGGCATCACGTACGGTCCCTGGGGCATCTACGTGAATTACGCGCTGACTCCCGTATTCGACCCTGCCATAAGCAACGCCAACACATTCACGGTAGGCCTGAGCTTCGTGCTTTAGGCGCCGGTATAAGCGTCCTGCACGGCACGCGGACGGGCAAAACAAAAACGGGCAGATTGTTGAAATCTGTCCGTTTTGGTAGGGACGGTCGGATTCGAACCGACGACCTCTTCAATGTGACTGAAGCGCTCTAAACCAGCTGAGCTACGCCCCTGTCTCCCGTTCGGGACTGCAAATATAGCAATTATCCTGATAATTCCAGCTTTTTTCAAGAAAAAAATTCGCGCCCTGCTAAAATGGCCGACAAATAGTCACGGGCACGGATTTTGCGGCTTTTCCCCTCTCTGAATATGAAGAAAAACTGTATCGTTCCGATGATTCTGGCCATAGCCCTGTGCGCCTGTTCGAAACAGGGCCCTGCGGCCTACAGAGGCTATTATTCTTTCAAGACAGGAGGCTCGGTGGACGTAAGCGGCCGCCTGTACGAGCTTCAGCGCGACACCGTCGCCATCGACACCACGGTAAGGGAATACAACATAGGAGGAAGGATATTCCGCGACACCGTATACCGTTACACGGTGCATACCGACACACTCGGCTTCAGGGACACCACCATGCTGCGCCGCCTCGTGGCGGAAAGCGGTCAGATGCACATACTGGGCGACTACGGGAAGCACATGAAGCTGACGATGAACATCACCGGAGGGGATCCGGTGGTATTCGACGCCACCGCGGAAAGCGACGGAAGCATCAGGCTCGGAGAGACACGCCGGATGGTAGCCCTGCGCCCGGACTCGGACGGGGACCCGGTAAGTTTCGACCTGTCCGTGGGCGGAAGCGGCAGACGATATGAAAACGTGCTCATATTCGACCTGGTCTACACCGGCAAGTACGAATACGACGGTTTCGACGGATATATAAGCGACTCACGTATCAACTGCATAGCCACTGAAAATGAATAGAGCGTTGTTGTTGACGGCGGCGGCCGCGATGCTGGCCGCAGGCTGCGGCAATCAGCCGCAGGGAGGCCACGTGCGCGGCAGCGGCGAAGGAGTATGCGTAAAGGTGCGGCGCGTGCAGGCCGCCGAGAATTTCTCATCGGCAGGCTATGTCGGCACCGTCGAGGCCTCGAGGCAGGCCGCCATCAGCGCCCCAGTATCCGGCACCCTGTCGTCGGTGCCCGTAAAGGAGGGGGAAAGGGTGTCGGAGGGTCAGTTGCTGGCGCATATCGAAGCGCAGCAGGTCATCAGCATGCACGAGGCGGCGAAAGCCCGTCTCGATCAGGCACGGGATGCCTGGGACAGAGTGTCCGCCGTCTATGGCAGCGGCAGCATATCGGAAGCCGATTACATAGACATGAAAACCAAGCTCGACGAGGCCGTGGCCGCCGAGAGCGCGGCCCGAAAGTCACTTGAAAAATGTTGCCTGAAAGCCCCGTTCGGCGGTGTCGTGCAGAGCATCGCCCTGTCCAGGGGCGTGGAGGTCTCTCCCGGAGAGCCCGTCATGAGGATAGTCGACCTGAAGAATCCCGAAATCCGCTTCCCCCTGCCGGAAAAGGAATTTCCAGTGCACGCCGTCGGAGAAAGGGCGGTGGTGGACGTGCCAGCGCTCGGCATCCGCCTGGAGGGGACGCTACGCACCAAGGGCGTAAGCGCGTCGCCGCTGTCGCACAGTTACGAGTGCACCGTGACCCTCAACGGCACAGACGGGGGCCTGATGCCCGGCATGGTATGCAAAGTGCAGCTCGAAATGCCCGGACGCAGAGTCGTCACCGTGCCGTCCTCAGCCGTGATGACCGACATGGACGGCCGCTATGTGTGGACGGCGGAGGATGGTGTGGCCGCCAAGAAGTACATAGTGCCCGGAGGTTATGCCGGAGGCGAGATAGCGGTGGAATCCGGACTTTCCGACGGCGACCTGGTGATAGTCGAGGGAAGCCGCAAGGTTTCCGCCGGAATGCGTGTCAAGGCGTCTGAGCAATGAACCTAAAGAATCTCAGGCATAGCGGAGGCATAGGCGGGTGGGTCCGCTGGTCGATACGCGAAAAGGGTATCGTCGCCTTTCTCGTGCTTGCGCTTATGGGCGTCGGGCTTTTCGGCCTGGAGAAGATGAGCAAGGACGAGTTCCCTACCTTCCAGATAAAACAGGGGCTCGTGGCCGGGATATATCCGGGGGCCACTGCGGCCGAGGTGGAGCAGCAGCTGGCCGTGCCCATTGAAGAATATCTGTTCGGATTCAACGAAATAAACAGGGAGACGCTCAGGTCGGTCAGCCGCGACGGGATATGCTATCTGTATGCGGACCTGCGCGCCGACATACCCCAGTCCCGGAAAGACGAGGTATGGTCCAAAATCAAGCTCGGACTTCAGGCGAAGAAACAGACGCTACCTCCAGGGGTGCTCGCGATTGCCGTTCTGGACGACTTCGGGACCACCAGTTCCCTGCTCATTTCCTTAGAATCATCCGACAAGAGCTATTTCGAGCTTCAGGACTATGCGGACGAGTTGTGCACGCGGCTGAGAAAACTTCCAAAGCTGGCCAAGGCCGCGGTACTCGGCGCCCAGCAGGAGGAAATAGCCGTCATACTCGACAGGGAAAAAATCTCCGCCTACGGAATAGACCCCGGAAAACTCATGCTCGACTACCGGGCCTCGTCCCTGCCGGTGCCTGCGGGAAGCTTCGTGCACGGGCACACAAGAGAGCCGGTGCACGTGCACAACACCGTGGAGGACGAGCGCGAGGTGGCGGGGCGCATAGTCTATGCGGACCCGGACGGGAACGTCGTAAGGCTCAAGGACGTGGCGGAGGTGGAAAGGCGCTGCAAGGCCCCGGAGGAGTTCGTTTCCTGCAACGGACACGCATGCCTTGTAGTGAACGTCGAAATGCGCCCAGACAACGACATAGTGTCTTTCGGGCGCGATGTGGATGCGGTGCTGCATGAATACGGCATGGAACTGCCGGACAGCGTGCACATAGGCAAGGTGAGCGACCAGCCGTCGGTGGTGCGCAAGAGCGTGTGGTCGTTCCTGCGCGACCTCGTGATTTCCATGCTGGTGGTCATCTTCGTGATGCTGATGCTTTTCCCCATGCGCTCGGCCCTTATAGCGAGTTCCGGGGTGCCGGTATGCACGGCCATAACCATAGCGGCCATGTACATGACCGGGATTCCCCTCAACACCGTCACCCTGGCGGCACTGATAGTGGTACTCGGGATGATAGTGGACGACTCCATAATAACCATGGACGGGTACATGGAGTTCAGCTCCAGGGGGCTGAAAGGCGTGGATGCGGCAGCCTCCAGCGCAAGGGAGCTGTTCATGCCCACATTCATAGCCACGCTGGCGATTTGCCTCATGTTCTTCCCCATCAAGGGCATCATCACCGGCTACCTCGGAGACTTCGTCAGCCTCTTTCCCTGGGTCATACTCATAGCCCTCATGACTTCCCTGTTCTATGCCGTCACCGTCGTACCGTCCCTCGAGGTCAGGTTCATAAATACCGATGGCCAGGAAAGCGAAAGGAACATAATAAGAAGGGTGCAGGACCGTTTCTTCGACCTGCTCCAGCGCTTCTACGAACGCTGCCTGAATTTCTGCTTCCGCCACCCTGCGGGCACCCTTGCCGGAGGAGCGGCCGCGATATTGCTCGGAGTCCTGATGTTCAGCCGTCTCAACATCCAGATGATGCCTATGGCTGCAAGGGATTTCTTCGTCATAGAAATGTACCTGCAGGCGGGCAACGGAATAAGCCGCACCAAGGAGCACGCCGACTCCCTGCAGCGCATGCTGCTCGCAGACAGGAGGATAAAATCCGTCACCGCATTCGTGGGCACCGGGGCCCCGAGATTTGCGGCCACATACGCCCCCATACTCCCGTCGGCACAGACAGCGCAGATTATCGTAAGCACGACGTCCTCCCGCAGCACCGAGGAGATACTGCGCGAATACGGGCCGCGCTGCGAACACATGTTCGCGGATGCGCTCATACGCTTCAAGCAGATGGACTATCAGGCCGTAGACGCCCCCGTGTCCGTCAGGCTGAGCGGAGAGCGGCGCGAGGACCTGATTGACGCGGCAGGCAGAATCAGCGCCTTCCTGAAGGGCATGGACGGCCAGACCCAGTGGGTTCACAGCGACGCCGACGATTTCGAGCCTATCGTGAACATAAGCCTCGATGAAGACGAGTCTTCGCGTCTCGGAGTTTCCAAGGCCATGCTTTCGCTGTCGCTGGCAGGCACCTTCGACGGCACCACCATAGCGACACTGTGGGAAAACGGGAGGCAGATTCCCGTAAACCTGTACAGCGAGGGCACAGGGCCGGACATGGACTACTCCGCAATAGGAAACAGGCTCGTGCATACATCCATGCCGGGAGTGAGCGTCCCGCTGCGTCAGGTCGCGGACATAGGGCCGGACTGGCAGCTCGCCAGGCTGTGCCGCGAAAACGGCAGGCAGACCGTCACCGTAAGCTGCGACCTCAGGCCGGGAGTAAGCCAGCCTGCCATACTCAGGGGGCTGAAAAAATTCATACGGGAGGAGATAGAGCCGAGTCTTCCGGAAAACGCCGAAATACAATACGGAGGGCTGTCCGCCTCCAACCGGCAGGTCGTCCCCGAGATAGGCTGGTCATTCGCCGCCGCCTGTTTCATCCTGTTCATCTTCCTCCTCATACACTTCCGCAAGGCGAACATAGCCGTGCTTACCATGGTGCTCAGCCTGCTGTGCCTGTTCGGGGCCTCATTCGGGCTGTGGATATTCGGGCTGGATTTCAGCATAACGGCCGTTCTCGGGCTAATATCTCTCGTCGGTATAATAGTGAGGAACGGAATACTCATGTTCGAATATGCCGAGAATGCACGTTTCAACGAAGGCAAGGATGTGAAGACCGCATCGCTGCTCGCCGGACAGAGGCGCATGCGCCCCATTTTCCTCACTTCCTGCACCACGGCCCTGGGAGTGCTGCCCATGATTCTGAGCGGAGACCTGCTCTGGATGCCCATGGGAGTGACGATATGCTTCGGCACCATGCTCAGCATCTTCCTTATTACCCTGATAATGCCGATTTCTTACTGGCAGTTGTTCCGAAACGCCGACAACAAATGAAAAAAATCTGCTGCCACATATTCTGCATTCTCGCCGCCGCCCTCCAGCTGCATGCCCAGGAGCTGGGGCTGAAAGACTGCCTCGAAATGGCCGAACGCAACTGCGTCGCCGTAAAGAATGCAGGGCTGGATGTGCTCTCTGCCGAGTTCCGGCTGAAGGAGGCGCGGTGGGAGCGTTACCCGTCCGCCAGCATCAACGCGCTGTCCTACAAGGCTATGGACCCGCTGCTGAAGATTACCCTGCACGATGTGCTCGGCAACAGCGACAGGGCCAACGAACTGAATGAGGAGCTGAGCGCCCGGGCGAGGGAGAACGGCATCAAACCGTACTACAGCTCTTTTGCAGACGGCTGGAGCCTCGGACTGTCCGCCGTCCAGCCCGTATATGCGGGAGGCAGGATACGCGCCGGCAACAAATTGGCGGCCCTGAATGTCGACGCGAAAAAGATACAGGCCTCCATCGTACTGCGCGACTGCCGCGACTCAGTGGAGCGCAAATACTGGAGGATAGTGGAGATGCAGGAGAAAGAGAAGACGGCGGACGGGGCGCTCAGGCTGCTGGACACCTTGTGCAAGGACTTGGGAAGCGCAACGGATGCAGGCCTTGCCACGCAGCATGAGCTTATGCAGCTGAAACTGAAACGCAATGAGATGGCGGCTGCGCGGCGCAGGCTCGCAAACGGCATAAGGCTGCTGAAGATGGATTTACTGACCGACATAGGCTGCCCCTTTGAGTTCCTTAAGCTCGACGGCATACGCCTGTGCGACACGCTCCCCTGCCTACCGGCCCCCGCAGAGGTCATTGTGGACGAATCATCTCTGCCAGGGTTCGACGAATCCCGGCTGCTGGCGCTCCGCACGGAAGCGGGAAGGCTGGAAAAGAAGATGGGCGTAGGCGAACTGCTCCCCCAGTTTTCCATAGGAGGCGCATACGGTTACGGCTCCATGAGCGCGGCCGGAAACGGCAAATTCAACGGACTCGTGTTCGCCAGCCTGCAAGTGCCCGTCACCGGGCTGGGCAAGGCGGCGCAGAGGTCGAAGCGTCTCCAGACGGAAATCATGAAGAGTCTGAACGAGCAGGAAACGTACGATGCAAAACTGCTGCTGCAAATGCGCATGCTCGCCATGGAGATAGAAAACGCATGGGATGACATGTCCACGGCCGCAGAAGCCGTGAGGATAGCCGAGGACTGGATGAGCGCCATGCGCAGGAACTACGCGGCAGGCCGATGCACAGGCGCGCAGCTGATGCAGGCGGAGACGGAGCTGATGCAGGCCTCGGATGCGCTGAACTCGGCCCGGACATCGTACAGAAATGCATTGAACAGCTATACCAAACACTTAAATACTACTACTAAACAACCCTAAAAACTCATTACCATGTCATCGTACACATTTTCTCCGGTAGCGCTGCCGTACGGGCAGGATGCACTGGCACCCGTAATCAGTGCCGAAACCGTGGCATTCCACTATGGGAAGCATCTGCAGGCCTATGTCAACAACCTCAATGCGGCCCTCCCGGGCAGCGGCTTCGAGGGCAAGACGCTCGAAGAGATAGTATGCCAGTCCGAGGGCGGCATATTCAACAATGCAGGGCAGATTCTCAACCACACCCTGTACTTCACCCAGTTCAAGCCTGCCGGAGCTCCGGGAGCACCCACAGGGGCCCTTGCGGAAGCCATCGTCAGGGATTTCGGCAGCTTTGAAGACTTCAAGGCCGAATTTCAGAAAAAGGGAGCCTCGCTTTTCGGTTCAGGCTGGGTATGGCTCGCTTCCGACCCGGACGGCAAGCTCGTCATTACCCAGGAGGCGAACGCAGGCAATCCCCTGCAAAGGGGGCTCAAGCCGCTGCTTACGTTCGACGTGTGGGAGCACGCCTACTATTTGGACTACCAGAACCGCCGGCCCGACCATCTCGCCGCACTCTGGCAGATAGTCGACTGGGACGTTATATCGAGCCGTTACGGCAAATAGACAAGGAGGGGGCTTGCAGCCCCCTCAATTTTTCAGATGCACATCCATCTGGGGGAAGGGGAAGGAGAAGCCGGCCTTGGGCAGTTCCTTGTATATCGCGTCATTGACGGAGAAATACACGTCCCAGTAGTCGGCGTTCTTCACCCATACCCTGAGGACGAACTCCACTGCGCTGTCGCCAAGGGACGACACTGCGGCAAAAGGATCGGCGGCGCCGTGGAAAGTCGAATCGAGCACGCGCTCGTCGGCACGGACGAGTTCGAGAAGAAGGGCTTCGCAGGCTTCGGCATCCACTCCGTATTCCATCCCTATCTTCCATTCCACCCTCCTTATCGGATTGCGTGAGTAGTTGTTGATGTTGCCTCCTGCAAGGGTGCCGTGGGGTATGGTCACGCAGCGGTTGTCGGGCAAGGTTATCTGAGTATTGAATATGGACATGCCCGTAACCGTGCCGGCATAGCCCTGGGCCTCTATGAAGTCCCCTACCTTGAAAGGCTTGAATGTCAGCAGGAGCAGTCCCCCGGAGAAGTTCTGGAGCGTGCCGCTGAGGGCCATACCTATGGCCATGCCTCCACCGGCGAGCAGGGCCGCGATAGACGTGGTGTTGATGCCCAGAGTGCTTATGGTGAGCACGATGAGTATTATCGTCAGCACTACGCTCGTAAAGCTGGAGACGAACGAGACCACCGTCTTGTCCGCCCTGCTGTTGTGGAAGGCCTTGGTCATGGACTTCTTTACGAGGCTGATGATCCATGCGCCCACTATGTAGATGACTATTGCGAAAGCCACCTTCAGGCCGAAACGTATCAAATCGGTTCCGAGCTGCTGGAGTGCTTCCGTAGGGTTGGAAGCCAGCGCCTCCGCAAATCCGCTCGCGGCTATGCGGGCGGAATCCACTTTGCTCAGTATCTCATCCTCAGAGGGGACGAAGAGGTTTGCTTGCAGGATAAACATGGGGCAAAGATACTAAAAATCCGTGAACGGCAGCCGCCGTCCACGGAAAATAGATTCGTTCGGTATGTCCGGAAAGGGCTAAAGCTCGACCACCTCTCCTGCGTGGAGTATACGGTAGTCGCCGGACTTCGCATCCAGGACGAAGACCTGATAGCTGTTTCCGCCGTCATACACTCTCACGACGACATGTCCGTACCACGGCTCGAAGCACTGCCACAGTTCCTCTCCCAGACGCTCCCGGCTGCCCTCAGTCGTAATATAGAGCTTGCGGGGAGTGTTGTAGGTCATGGGATCCACTATTCGCTTGAGAGTCTCGGAATAGGGGTGTGTGCGGTTGGAGCACATCTCCACTATCACCTCGGGGCTGAGTTTCTTGAGGAAATAACCGTTCGAGGACTCTTTCCAACCGTGATGGTCAGGGTTGATGAGCGTGACATGTCCGCCGATGAGGTCGGCTATGGGGGTCTCGAAGTCGCGGTTCTGAGCCTTGAACGACTCATGGGGGCCGCTGCAGATATCCCCTCCGTTATAGTAGGTGAACTTGCCGTACCTGAACAGGACTACGCCGCTGAACATATTCTCGTCGAAGATATTCGGGTCCTCCGTATACATGGGGCGGGTCTTGAGTCCCTTGCCGGTGTGTATGTGGCCGTTGCAGGCTATGTTGTAGACCTCGAAATTCTTCCGGTAGCTGCGCTTGTCGTAAAGCGGCCTGAACTGCGTCCGGCTGCCGATGACGAATTTCTCCAGGGCAGTGCCGCAGCTGTCGTGCTGGTACTTGCAGAAGGGGAAATAGGCTTCGCGGATGAACTTCTCGGTACGGTCCCTGAAATACTGTTCTGAGGGGAATGCATATACTCCGCATTCCCTGTCGATTATCTTGTTGAAGTGTATATACTCCCCTACCTCGGTGACTCCCGCCAGGCGGTATCCGTGAGGACCCGGCTTGGAAATTCCCCAGGTCCCCACATGATCGCCATGGTAATGGGTAAGATAGAAATAATCGACGGTGTCGCGGTGAGGCAGGCCCTCGGAAAAATCATGGATATACTTTGCAATCCACTCCCCCGGGGTCTTGCTGTCATTCGGCTGGTCCACGTGCCATCCGGTACCCACATCCCCGGCATCCGCCAGTATGGAAGTCCCGTCAGGAAGAATCAGGAACGATGCATCCCCGCGCCCCGTGGCGATGAAATGGATGTCGAACATCCCTTTCTGCCATCCGGGCAGATAGTCCTGGGCCGAAAGTCCGGCGCTGACAAGCAGGGCCGCCGCCAATATCGCCTTTTTCATTTTTCTCTGAAACATGTATTATTCCCCGTACACTACATGTTTGGTGAAGTACTTGCCCCAGTTGTCATACCACAGGGCGCCCATCAGGTTTCCGATAGAGCCGGAGGTAGTCACGACCTTCTCCACGTCGGAAGCGTCCTTGATCTCGGCCACGGTGCTTCCGCTGACCACGATCTTGCATCCCTTGCGCACGGTTATGGGCTTGTCGGCAGCACCGAAAGTCATCTTGTTCGTGCTGTTCTGGTTGGTGTTGCGGCCGCCGAGGAAACCTATGTCGCGGGAATGGTTGGAGTTGATGGTCACCAGCACGGAGCATCCGTCTCCGGTAGCGAAACCGTTGACATTCTGGGGCTGGCCGATGAGGCCGCCTATGCCGTATATCACGGAGTTCATCGCCGTCGGGCATGTGTAGTCGATGACCAGGCCGTCGACATTCACGTTCTTGACGGAATAAACGGCCGCCTCATAGCCCACTATGCCTCCGACATAAGAACCGACGATATTGCCGGCAATGTTGATTTTTCCGCTCACGCGGCCGCCGGAAACATTTGCGGCACCGGCAGTGACGCCGGCCACGCGGATGAGTCCGTAACCGTCAGCGACGACGGAGCCGGAACTGACGCAATTCTCGATTGCACCGGTCTGTCCGGACTCGGCGCCGGGCCATCCGACTATACCGCCGAGGCAGTTGTTGGAACCCTTGCTGTCGCAGGTCATCTTCACCTCGGCATTGTTCTCGCAGTTCACGATGCTGCTGACAGTCTTGTCCGCAGAAACATAGGAGCCTCCGGAAATGCCGCCGCACTGGGTGACGAAATTGCTGGAAAGGGCCGCGGTGTGGGCCTTCGTGATATATGTGGCCTCCACGTTGCCGGAGTTGACACAGTTGCTGACAGTACCCTGCACATTGCCGACGATACCGCCTATGGCAGCACGGGTAGAGGTGTTGTAGTTGCTCTTGGCATTGTCGATATTGAGGACGGAGGACTTCACCTTGCCGTAGTTGTTGCAGCCGCTGACTTCGGAATTGAAGACGAGGCCGGCAATGCCGGCCACCGCCGATGACACGATTTTCAGCTCGCCTACAACACCGAAACCGGCGCTGTAGCCGCCTCTGAGCGCTATCTCTCCGTAGTTGTTGCAAGAGGTGACACCCTTGCCCGCATAAGCGGCGATACCGGCCGCACATGCCCTGTGCAGAGGTCCGTCGGCAGCGCCGTCGGCAGATTCTGCAAGCACGGAGACCGCGCCTTCGTTGTTGCAGCCGGAGATGGCGGCGTCACTGTAGGCGGCCACGCCGCCTGCGAGCAGGCAGTCCTCAGCGGAACCGGGAGTCTTGACAGTGACTGCTGCAGAGTTGGTGCAGCCGCTCAGGCTGCCGCCCTCCGCAGCTCCGCAGATGCCGGCCGCATAGACGGTCTGGTCTACCGCATCATTGAACGCCAGGGACACTTCCCCACCGTTGGTACAATTGTTAACGCTGCCGGTGGAGCTGCCGGTGATGCCACCCACACAGAGGACACCTTCGGCGAGAGGAGCACCGGAATAAGCTATCTTGCCATTGTTGACGCAGTTCGACAGGGTTCCGCTGTTGACGCCGCAGACAGCGCCCTTGCTGCCGCCGGAAATGCTGCTCAGCGCAATGTCGGCCTTGTTGGTGACATTCTCGATAGTACCCGCATTGCTTCCGGCTATGACACCGAAGTTCTCGGTGCCGGCAGTGACGGTAAACTTGCAGGAAGAGTCGATGACAAGGTTGCGCACCGAGCCGCTGGCGCTGATTGCTCCGAAAAGGCTGGATGAGGAAGTCCAGTTCTTTATGGTATGGCCCTCACCGTCCAAGGAGTAGATGAAATTGTCAACCGCAGGCAGGGTAATGCCGGCGAGGTCGAGATCGGCCCCGAGGGTGAAGTCTACGGTGACTTCCTGCTTGGCCGCCGACTCGAGGAAGGCGACGAACCTTTCGGGAGTGCGGATTACCCGTCCGCTCTCGTCCTGAATGACGGTGTAGGTAGCCGTCGCGTCTCCGCTGTTCGCGGCAATCGTAATGGTAGCCCTGCGCACCTCGCCGTTATTGGGCATGACGGTCACGAGTATGTATGTGCGGGCGTTGAGGGCCGCTTCCGAGGTATGGGACATGTGAATCCAGTCCGCATCGGTGCTTGCGGTCCAGTCCCTATTGGAAAGGACAGCGATGGTGAAATCTCCACCGGCGAAATCGGCCGTATATTCAGTTACGTCCAGCTTGATGGAAGCGGGAGCAAGGTCCTGCTTGCAGGAAGTGAACAGCGCGGCACTGAGAGTCAATGCCAGAATAAATATTTTTTTCATGATAAAAGTTCTTTAATTTACTCCGTCGACATAGCCGGGGTTCTGGGTAAGGTTTCCGTTGAGGGTGCGCTGAGAAGCCGGGATAGGCCAGAGATAGTCCCTGGAGTCATCCCACATTGCGCCGTAATCGGTAGCATAGTATGCAACTATGTATCCCTTGTCGCCTTCGGACAGCACGACATCCTGCTCCTTGGAACCGACCTTGATTTTCACGCCGGATGCGGTCCTGTAGAAAGTCACGTTGGCAGTGCCGTCACCGGTGGTGTCATAGTCGCCGAGTCCGGGGATATACACACCGTACCAGGGCACATAGTGCTGCAGGCACTGCTTGCACTCCGCCCAGCGGAACATATCCCATGAGCGGTCAGGCTCTTCCAGGGCAAGCTCTACAGTACGCTCGCGGCGGATTTCAAGTATCACGCCGGTGTTCGCACTGCGGGTCACGTTGGGATAGCATTCGAGCATGTAGGGATCCGGATTCGAGTTGGCCGCAGTCAGGGACAGCGACGGCATTCCGGCACGAGTCCTTATCTTGTTCACCGAGATGTCCAGGTCGTTCTGCGTCAGCGTGCCGAGTTCGGCGAGGGCCTCCGCGAAATTGAGGTACACTTCAGGAGCGCGGAGCAGTATGAAGTCCACGTCGTCCGAAGAAGACATGCACTTTGCCGCCGCGGGGACGAACTTGATGGGTTCATATCCGGTATGGGAATAGAACTCGCAGGGGGTCACCGCATTGGCACCCTTCTGGACATAACCGGGGCAAAGCACGGTCTGGGCAAGACGGGGATCGCGGTTCTTCGTCTCCTCCATGTATCCCATGGTCTCCCATCCTTCCTTGTCGGTGAAACGGGTGCCGTCCGCCATGAGATAGTGGTTGACGAAGCGGCGGGTAAGGGAAACACGGCTGAAGTTGACATTGTAACCCATGCTGTGGAAGTTGCCGTACTGGTTGTCGTAATGACGGGCGAGAACGACTTCGCTGGTAATCGCATTGTCGGACACGAAGAGGTCGCGATAAGGGGTGGCCCCGCTGTTGTAGAGGGTGAAAGGAGCGGAGTTCACGAATTCGCGGCCATAGTCGGCTGCCGCCTGCAGATACTTCTCAGCATCTTTGAGACCATGGTACTTGCGGAAGGTTCCCTCGTAAAGCGCCGCACGGCTTGCATAGCCGAGGGCCGCCCAACGGGTGACGCGGGTATTCATGGCTTCCCATGTGGAAGGCAGGTTGGCGATTGCGAAATCGAAGTCTTCGAGCACCTTGTCCATCACATAGCCACGGTCGTCACGGGCCTTGTATATGTCGGGGTCGGTAGATCCGAGCACCTTGTCATAATAAGGGACGTCGCCGTAGGTACGGACAAGCTTGAAATAGAAATAAGCACGGAAAAACCGGCCCACGGCCTCGTACTTCGTGGCGACGGCCTTGTCGTTGCACTGGTCGAGGTGTTCGAGCATGTAATTGATCCTGCGGAGCGAGGTAAAGCTCCAGGACTGCGTGGCAGGGTTGCGTCCGCCGTTCACATAGGCCGAAATGCCGTTGGAAAGGAACACATCCGTGGTGGAACCGAAGCCGGCGCCCTCCAGATTGTTGGAATAGAACTGGTTGCTCCACAACAGGAAATCCGACTCAGTCTTGAAATAATTATCAGGAGACACCTCATCCTCCGGAACGAGTGTCAGGTTGCAGGCCGACAACGCAAGAGTCAGTACAGAAAGAAAAATTATATTCTTTTTCATAATGCGTACGGATTAAAAATTAAGGTTCAGGCCGAAGGTGAGGGTCAGAGGCATGGTGTAGCCGGTTCCCGTGGTGCCGGAGCCGTTGGTATAGATACCGGTGGCGACGGCGAGTTCGGGATCCACAGCCTTGCTCCAGCGCTTTATGGGCGACCAGTAGTACAGATTCTCACCGGCGAAGTACACACGGCATGAAGATATGAAGCTCTTCTTCAGAGGCACCGTGTATCCGAAGGTTATGTTCTTCAGACGCAGATAATTGACCTTCTGGAGATAGCGGTCGTTGGTCTGGGCGAGAGGGCCTCCGCCGTAGGTCTGTATGGGGCGGAGCCTCGGGAAGTATCCGTCGGGATTGTCTTCTGTCCAGATGTTGTCCTTGTAATCCTTGGAGATGAAGGACATGATGGTATAGCTGTAGAGGTTCCAGAAACGGGTTGCACCGTACACGTCCTCATTGTTCGCACTGGGATACCAATCGCGCTTGCCCACGCCCTGGAAGAACAGGGAAAGGTCGAAATTGTTCCAGTTGAAATCGAAACGCATGGAGTAGTTGTAACGGGGCAGCGAGTTGCCGATAATCATCATATCGCCCGGATCGTCCACGGTGCCGGAGCCGCTGTTGATGTATCCGTCTCCGTTGACATCCTCGAACATCACGTCACCCGCCATCAGATAACCGACTCCGCCGGGAGCCATGTTGTAGACGCGCTGGTACACATTGGTAGCCTGATGGATTGCCACCTGATAGGCTGCCGCTTCCTCGTCGGATGAGAAGAGCTTGGGAACATGGTAGCCCCAGATTTCGCCGAGTCTCTTGCCGACATAATAGTTGCTGAACAACTTGTCAGGGTTGTTGAACTTGGTTATCACGGTAACGTAGTCTCCCAGGGTGCCGGTGACTCCGTACTGGAAAGGCTTGCCGCCGAGCTTGAAGCTGTCTTTCCAGCTCAGGCTGAGTTCCCAGCCGTTGGTGCGCAGGTCGGCGCAGTTCTCCTTGGGAGTGGAGGCGCCATAGACGCTGGGCAGGGTGAGGGATGCGGTAAGCATGTCCTTGGTCTCGCGGATGAAGTAGTCACCGGAGAAGTTCAGGCGTCCCTTGAGGAAGCTCAGGTCGAGACCGAAGTTGTAGGTGTTGACAGTCTCCCAGGTGAGTCCGGAAGACACGGGGTCGGATACTGAGGAATACTTGGGACGTCCGGTGTCATCGAAAAGATAGGACAGCTGGGCGGATCCGATGGTTTCCCAGTAATAGTAGTCGGACACCTGTTGGTTGCCGAGAGAACCGTAGGAGACACGCAGCTTGCCGTCGGTAAGCCAGTCCCTGGTGTTCTTCATGAAAGGCTCCTTGGAGAAGCGCCAGCCGGCGGATGCGGAAGGGAAATAGCCCCAGCGCTGTCCTTCGGCGAAGCGGGACGTGCCGTCTGCACGGAACGATGCCTCGAAGAGATAACGTTCCTTGTAGTCATAGTTGACGCGTCCGAAGAAACCGAGGGTCTTGTACGCGGTGATGTCCTGGGTGATGGTGTAGTAGGTGTCGTCCGTCACCGAGTTGAAGGTGTTGAGCGAAGAATTGCCCACGCCGAACTGGTCGACGGTCAGGTCGGTAGTACGCCTCGACTCGAAGTTGGTTCCGGCCAGGGCCTGGAAGTGATGGTCATCCGCCCAGGTGGCCTTGTAGGTGGCGACCACGTCGACGCTGTGCACGTTGTACTGATAGTGCCTCTCCCTGTACTCATCCTTGGAATAGGCGGTGTTGGTGACTATGGTGCCTATCTTGTCGGAATACGTGGCGGCCTGGTTGCGGTCGCGGTAGAGCCTCCAATAGTTGGTGAAGTTGTAGGTTCCCTTGAGGGAGAATCCCTTGAAAGGAGTGAGTTCCAGACTGTTGGACAGGGTAAGGGTACGGTTGTCTATGTCGTGGCGCATATTCTCGTCCGTGAGCAGGGCGCCGCGTCCCTTTCCGACGCCGACGCCGCGGACATCGTAGGGATATATGACATAGGATCCGTCAGGATTGCGCGGCACCAGATTCGGGCCGAGAGCCTGGTCGAGAGCGGAGATGGTCATGGCCTCATTGGTGGTGCCGGGATATACCTGATGCACCGCATGCAGGGAGGCGTTGGTACTCCACTTCGCCCACTTGTAAAGCTGGGCGTCCAGTTTTGCACGGAACGCATAGTTCTGATATGCCTCCTTCACCGGGATGGCAGGACCGCTCAGCAAGCCCTCCTGATCGTAGTACTTGCCGGACACGTAGTAGCGCACGGCCTTGTTGCCTCCGGATACGGAGAGGTCGTGCTGCTGCTGGAAACGGTTGCTGTTGAACAGGGCGTTGTACCAGTCGTAGTTGCCGTAGTAGTGGTACTGACCGCTGTCGTCCACGACCACCCAGGGGCGCTCGGGATTCTCGGTCTTGTCGTTGCGGCGGGCTTCGAGGGCCGCCCAGTCAGCATCGGTATAACGGAATGCGCTGTAGCCATAACGGGCGTAGTACACCTCATCAACGGCCTTTGCCCAGTCGTAACCGGAAGTGATGAAATCCGTGGGAGTAGTAGGCTTGATCCAGCCGAAGCTGTTGGAGTAGCTGACCTGGGTCTTGCCCGAGGAGCCGCTCTTCGTGGTGACAAGGATAACGCCGGCGGAAGCCTTGGCGCCGTAAATCGCACTCGCGGAAGCGTCCTTGAGCACGGACACGGACTCGATGTCGGAAGCATTGATATGATCAAGTGAAACACCCGGAACACCGTCGATGAGCACGAGAGGAGAACCGCCATTGACCGAGGGGACGCCTCGGATATTGACGGAACTGCCTGCCGAGGGATTTCCGGAACCTATCTGGATATTCATCGAAGGATCCGCACCCTGGAGCGCCTGCATCGCGGATGTCACGGGACGGGCATTGAGTTCGTCGCCAGAAATGGAGGAGACGGCACCCGTCACGTTGATTTTCTTCTGGACCGCATAACCCACGACGACGACGTCGTCGAGCATCTGCGTATCTTCCGTGAGCACTATCGTGACGCTGCTCGCGGAGCCTACTTTCAGTTCGGCATTCTGATAGCCCATAAGTTCCACCCTCAGGACCTGTCCCGGAGCGGCGGAGATGGAGAAGCGGCCGTCATAGTCGCTGATGACTCCGTCCTTGGTGGCAGTATTGATAATCGCAGCGTTGATGACGGAGACTCCCTGTTCATCCACGATACGTCCCGAGACTGTCTTCTGCTGAGCGAAAACGAGGCTTGAGAAGAAGAGCAAAACTGCTGTAAAAATGAATTTTATCTGTCTCATGGCTCTTATTTTACAAGATTATAAAGGGCTTTGGCCTCTTCTGCGCTCATAGGATTGTCGTACAGACGGGCGATTACCACCTCTCCGTAGAAAGATGCTTCTCCCTTGTCGCCTGCGGTAGGATCCGCGCCGATTCCGAACCAGCGTGCATCATTGTTGGTGTCCATGAACTTGAAGTCGCCCGTGGTATTTACGGAAGCGGTGAGCTGTCCGTCGACATACAGGTTGCATATGCCGTTGGCCTTGTCCCATGTTCCCACCACGTGGTAGTACTGCCCGCGGACGGGAAGGATGCCGCTGTAAAGCTCCCTCCAGGAACCTCCGACATGGCATTCGAAGTTGATTTCTCCGGTAGCGGCCCTGAAGCACATTCCGGTACCGCCGGCCTGCGTGGAGGAGAAAGGCTTCACCTGCTTTGCAACGGCGTCGTTGTAGCAGCAGAATACAAGTTCGTAGGAGAATCCGTCAGCGAGCTTGGCTGCAAACGTGTCGGAAGTAGTGTAAGGGATGAAATAATAGCCGGTGTCCATGTTGGTGCGGGCTATCGTGGAGTTGTTGAACTGCGCGACATAACGGCCGAACTTGTCGCTCCATGCGACGCTGACGTCGCTGTCCAGACGGCTGTTGTCCACTTTCAGGCCCAGGGTAGAGTTGTCCTTGGCGCTGCGGTCGGCATTGAACACTACATCGAGGATATAGTCTGTCGGCGGCGCGGCAGGAATAGACTGGTCCACTGACACATAGCTGAGGATTTCAGGCGACTCCACGGCGAAGAAGCGTATCTCCGCGCTGCGCCTGGCCCCGCTGGTGTTCTCCGGCACGGTGAACGTGACCGTGTAGTCGGTGCGGCCCGTCTCGCTTATCCATGAACGTCCGTCCCCTAGGTCGTATGCCCATGAGGACTGGTTCGTGTCCACGGTGACGGTAAACACATCCCCTTCGGCGCCTATGCTGACGCTCGTCGGAGTCACGTCCAGATAGGGCAGCTGTTCCTCCTGGCTAATCCCGAACTCATACTTGGAGTCAGTGCCCGAGTAGAATGTCACGATTCCGGAGCGGGAAGCCCCGGTCTCATTGCTTGCGGCGAGCAGCGACACGGTGGTCTTGCCCACTCCGCCGGTCTGAACAGGAAGCGAGAATGCATCCGGTCCGTCCACCTCGACCCTCCACTCTTCCGTGGAAAGCACGGTGAAGTCGATTGACTGGGCCTTGCCGTCGATGCGTATCTCCCCTCCCTCGGATCCGTCAGGACCCAGCACCCTGAAGATAGGCGTGCGCTGAGTATAGGAACCGGGCGCCTCTTTGCAGGAGTGCAGGGCGAGCGCCGCAGCGAAAGCAAGGATTAAATAATTGATTTGCTTCATAATGTTATTAATAAATTGATGATATAGTCATGTCGTACAGCTGCCGCGGCCGCGCTACGGTTTCCACGTATTCCCTGCCGAAACGGTCCGTGACCGTAATGGTCACCGGGGTAGTGGCGGTCGAGGCGCTTATCTCGAACATATGCGAGGTCATGAGCGTGGGGAAAGTCATCGCGGTGGAATTGGTATTCATCCTCCTCGTGTTGAAATGCACCACATGCAGGGGGTCATAAGTGTCGACCCTCTTTACGGACAGGGCCTTGCCGCCCTCCGTTGCCGATACGGTCCACTTGTCGTCATAGTCGAACACATTGACAAGCAACTTGTTGTCCGAGCGCTGCACATCGTATCCATGCACATACTCCGAGAAGAAGGCATCCGTGATTTTCGTGCCCGACTTGCAGTAGAGGGACTTGGATATGAGGCAGTTGTTAAGGTCGTACACACGGAACTGATAGTTCTCGTCGTGTCCCATGGGCTTCCAGCGCCATTTGACGGAATCTCCGCTGATGTCGAACACCTTGGAACCCTGAGGCGTGCCGTCGCGGCAGATGTTGCACTTGCCGCCCGTATAGTATCCGGTCCACCACCAGGTGCCGCAGACCGCGGCCACGTTGTGCTCCATCAGCTTGTCCGTAAATTCGTTGGTGTATGACACATGGGTATGTCCCGACAGATAATGGACATTGTAGGGGGCGAAAAGTTCCACCAGTTCCGTGCGGAACTGGGCAGGCATGGAATAGCCGTAGGAAAATGCTCCGGAAGAATTGAGGGAGGGACGCGAAGAATACTGTATGTGGGTGCCGAAAAATACGGTTGACCCCGCCGGCACGAGGGCAAGGTCGGAGCGCAGCCACTTCAGCTCGTCCGAGGTGAAGCCCTCGGTATAGTCCTGCACGTCACCTACCACGCCCTGCGAGCCGCCCTTGTTGTTGAATATGGTATTGTCCATCAATATATAGTGCACGTCACCTATATTGAACGAATAATACGTCGGTCCTATCCACTTGCGGAAAGCCGCCTCGGAACCGAAGTCATTGGCCACATAGGGGTCGTTGTCGTGGTTGCCCGGCACGTTGTACACAGGCAGGTCGAGGTCGGACATGGTCTTGTAGTAGTTCTCCAGGGAATATTGGTTGTCGTACCAGTACTGGTCCCAGGCCAGGTCGCCGAGGGTGAGCCCGTAGAAGGGCACCCCTTCCGCCCTCGCCTTCTCCGCCTGGGCCGCAAGGTCCGGCTTGAATACGGTCGAGAACTGGCTGATGTCGTTGGTGCGGTTGGCCAGGTGCGTATCAGTGTAGACTACCACGCGGTGCGTCTTGTTGTTCTCCGGTTCCAGCACGAAATTGTTGATTTCGTATTCGGTATAGCGGTCGGTCGTGAAACGGCGGAAGAACTGGGGAATGGTGCGGTTGACAGCCACCCTGTAGCCTCCGGGCACGGAAATGAACACGTAGCCGTATTTGCGTTGGGAGGCCAGATAATAGCAGCCGTTGGCATCGGTGGAGGTGACGATGACCCCGTCCGACACGGCGACCCCGCTCAGGGGCTTGCCGTCCCAGTCGACCACACGCCCGTAAGTAGTCTTGCCAGGCACCTTGCCTACCTCGGTGCTGTCCACTACATCCACGAAGGTCACTCCGCCGCTGAAGCGCGGGCAACTCACTTCGCACATGCCACCGATGAAGTGCGCAGGCACGGAAAACTTCGCACCTTCGCTGTCGGAAGCCTCGGTGCACTCCAGTTCGTATGTCGCGGAACTGTCCCAACGGGGCTTAAGCGTAATCTTGTCCCCCTTGCTGAAGCCCTTGTAGGGCATGGACAGAGGGCGGTCGAAGGTGACCGTGAAGCTATCGCCGAGCTTGAACGAAGAGACGGACGGAAGTTCCGCCGGCCCTGGTTTCGAAGGCGTCCCGGAAGGTGTATCCGGCGTCTCCGGTACCTCCGGGTCCCCACCCGGATCCTCCGGCTGCACAGCCGGACGGCAGGCCGCCGCAAGCACCGAAAGGACAATGGCGAAAATAATTTTTTTCATAAATAACGCAATCGTTTGTGCAAGTTTTTTCAAAAATGGTTATTTTTTTTGAAGCTCTGGTCAAAATCAATGGTCTACATTATGAAATAAAAATAATTTCCTGCACAAATATTTGCGCAGGAAAGCAGGACGCATGTTTTGCGTCCGTCCTCAGGCCGGTCATTATTTTTGCTCTACTCTACCTTATATATAACCTGTCTTGCCGAAAACACGCATTCAGACACCATTCAATGATTTCAGAGTTTGTGCAAAGGCGATGCATACTTCACCCTGTAGTCCCCGGAAAAAACATCGAGCACGAAAATTCTGTACGTCCTTCCGCCAGGATACACACGCACTACTATGTGTCCATATGGCTTGAACACAGACCACATGGTCTCGCCGAGGTCTTCCCGCGAAGAATCGGTGGTGATATAGAAGTCCCTGTCATCCGGCCATATGCTCCTGTCGAGCATACGCTCCATGGTAGGAGGATACGGGTGTTCCCTGTGTCCGGCCATGATGATGAAAGCCTCCGGGCGCGATGCCCTGAGCAGTTTTTCGTTCATCACGTCCGTCGCGGCATGGTGGTCGCATTTCATCACGGTTATCCTGCCGCACACATCAGCGACATAAGACTCGAAATCCCTCTCCTTGCATTTGTAGCGGCTGAAATTCAGCCCGGGAATATCTCCGCAGTTGTAATACGTGAATTTCCCGTAGCTTATGCGTATTCCGCAGCTCGGCTGATTCTCATCGAACAAGGTGGAATCTCCCTGATACATCGTCATGACCTCGTCTCCCCTGCCGGTCCATACCCTCGCGTTGCCGACAAGATTGCGGATGCCGAACTTCCCTCGGTATTTGCCGGGCTTGTGCCTGAGGACTATCTGGTCTCCGCGCCCCGGCACGAACTTCTGCATATCCATCCCGTTCGCCCGCTGGTAGTCGACGAATTTGCGATACTCCCCGAAAAACGGACATTCCCTGAGGATATTCTCCCTGCTCGGAAAGTCGTATGAAGGGTAGTCCCTGTCGAGGAGCGTCTTGAAGCGTATGGAATCGCCCACGTAGGTGAGGCCGGACAAGGCATAGCCGTGCGGACCGGGCACAGCCCCGCCCGGCGTGCCGAGATGGTCACCATGGAAGTGCGTAAGCAGGGCATAGTCTATCTCCGAGGGATTCGGGGAGAAATGCCTGATGTACCTGCAAATCCATCCGCCTGTCGGCATGGATGCATCGGGCACCCTGCGGTACCAATGGCGGGAACCGTCCGGAAGGCCGTTGTCGCCCGCATCCATGAGCAGGGTCGTGGAATCCGGAAGGACCGCGAAGATGCAGTCGCCCTGCCCCGTAGCGATGTGATGTATGTCCATATAGCCTTCTTCCCACGCTCCGAGGTATTCCTGGGCCTGCCCCCGGGAGGCGCAGAGAGACAAAAACAGAGAGACTCCCAACAGGATTCTATATGCCTTCATAGTCCAAAGTCATTTTGCTGCATACATAGGTATGTTCGACACCGCTGCCCGGGATGGTCTGTGTCGCCCTGATCTCCCAGTTCTTTTCGCTGTTCGGATAGCCGGACGGGGCCTTGATGTACCAGTAGTGGCTGGTGCCTATGCTGTAATCGGAATGGTTGAGTCCCAGTTCGTTGAAATAGTAGGAGGTCACGCAGGCGTTGCTCTGGCTGTTTTCGGAGGAAATGCGCTGCAAATCGCCCACCTTGACGCCGTTCTGATACAGCGCCACCTTCCAGTACCTGTTGTCGGCGCCCCATATGGAGGCCACGAAACAGCCTTTCAGTACGGAATTGCCGTAGGATGGTATATTGGAGGAGCCTCCGGTCCTGCCCTCATACCAAACATACGGGTATGACTTGCTTCCGGTGTACTCCTGGTTTCCGTTGTAGACAGTCATCTGGTCATCTATATCCCGTCCGGTGCCTTTTTGCACCCAGTCGTACATCCGGTTGCCATGTACGGAATAGATGGTGTATCCGTTGGGCGCTCCGTCGAGGTTGGAGTTAGAGAGCCAGAAGGCGCCGCAGGCGGCGGATTCTATGTGCTCATATATGGGCAGATTCCCTGCCGAGGCATAGTCCGTATGGACCCACATCTGCGAAAAATGGCGGTGCCCTATGAGCAGGTGGACCTCCTTGAACTGGGTGAAGAGCTTGAGGAAATCCGAATAGTGGGCGTCGACGTTGACATCTCCGCCGCTGCCTGATGCGCCTCCCCTGCGGAAAGGACCGTGCCCGCAGAAGATGAGAATCTTGTCGGATTTGTCCTCGACGGTCGCGAAATCCTCCTGGAGCCACCTGTATTGTTTGTCCGTATATCCTATGTAGTAGCTCCAGCTCTTGCCGTTGGATTTCGTCACCTGCACATTGTCCATGGACACTATATGGGCCTTGCCTATGTTGAAGGAGTAGTCGGTCGGTCCGAAGGTGTCCATGAAGTTCTGCACGGCCGAATACTCGCTGTCGGCAGAGGCATAATGGTCGTGATTGCCTATGGTCTGGAAGAACGGGATGTACCGTCCTCCAGAGAGTCCGACATCGGACATGCTGGAATACATGTCCGGCCACATTTCCACGCTGTCATGCACAATGTCCCCGAGCGTGATTGCCACCACTTCCCCGTCGGTATAGCCATCCAGCGTGGACACGATATCGGAAATGGTCTCGGTGCAGTACCGTCTCACCTTTTCCGCGGTATTGCACTGAGGGTCGGATATGCCTACAAGGGTGAAATTCTCCACCGGCACCGCGCGGGGCGTGAGTGCGAAATCGTTCCTTGTCTGGCGACTGTGGCTTATGCCCTGGGGCGAGAAGAAAAGCGGATGATGATGTTCGTCCACGGGAATCTCATACTCGGCGGGGATGGAGAGATAGACCATGCGGGAATAGCTGTTCGCAGGCATCTGGTACACTCCGTTTCCGTCTGTAAGCACATATTTGTAGCCGTCCGACACGGCTACTCCCGGTATCCCCTTTCCGCTCGTCGAATCGTACACGAGCCCCACCGCATTGCAGGAGGAATCGATGAGGGTTCCGTTTATTTCGCTTATCACGGTACCCGGGTCCTCGGTCTCCGTCCTCTCAGGACTTCCGCAGGCCCCCGCAGCGATTGCGGCGGAGGCCAGCAGGAAGATTCTGAAACTTCTATTCATATTTTACCAACTCTACTTCTATGTCATCCACGAAGAAACGGTTCTGTCCTGTTGCAAGCACCTGACGCGTGCCCCCTATTCCTATGTGCGAGGTTGGAAGCACATGTTCGAGGATAAGCTCATAGTCTTTCCAGCCGTAGTCCGATGCCGTGTCGGTGAGATCGAAGAGCACCTCCTGCTTTGTGGCCGTGGAATAGAACTGGTCGTACAGGTTCCAGCTGCCTCCGATTTTTGAAATGCCGTCGAAGACGAACAGAGCCTTGGTAGGAGTGTCGAAGGTTGTCTTCGTGGCATCGGTATAGTTGCATGCGCGGAACCTGACCTTCACGGTCGCAGGTCCCTTGAGGGCGGGAATCGCAGGGGCCACAAGCACGGAAATCTTGCTGCTGCCTCCGATTTTGAGAGAACCGGCCCTGCATGTCAGACCGTTCACCGCCGCGCCGCTCGCCTCGATCATGTATCCCCATTCCCTGCAGAAATCGGAATCCGTGCCTGACAGAGGCACCGAAATATCCGACAGCGCAACTTCGTTAGACCACTTGACGAGATTGAAGTCGCCGGGCTTTTCGGAAGTGGATATGGCATTGTCGCCCGTGCGGTCCCCAGTAGGGAAGGATATGGACTCGAAGGTCTTGCGGTCCTTTCTCGATACTCCGCAGAGCGCCTGCACATGGTCGCCGAACCACTGCATATCGTCAAAGCTCTCCCTGATGAGGATATCGCCAGGCTGGGCCGACCCTGCGGCGGCAGCCGACGGATTGACATGCCTGTCCGGGGATGTCGAATAGCGCACCGCGTCGCTTGTGATATCGCCCAGTTCGGTATGGTGGCAAACGATTTTCAGCCAGTAGTCGGTTGACGGAGCAAGTCCTCCGAACACGAAGCCGGGATGGTCTTCTTTGTTGAGGGCGTGGCGTGTAGACCAGAGCGACTTGGGCAGCTCGAGGGCGAGCTGGATATCTGTACATGCCTCATCCCTGTACAGGTATGCGGTATAGTCATATTTGACATTCTCATCCGCATTCCAGGCGGGGTCGCTGGACATTTGTATTCCGAGTTGGCCGGAGGATGCGAAAGCAAGACGGGATTCAGGCTTGATGTCTTCGTCGTCGTATTTGAAGAGCACGGCTTCCACCCTGTCGATGAACATCCTGTTAAGTCCCCCGGATATGCCGGAAGAAGGAGTTCCGAGCACGATTCTCGAGTCCGGGCCTATATTGTCGAGGGTCACTTCGTAATCTTTCCACCCATAGTTTTTGGAGTCATTGGAAAGGCTCATGCAGTACTCCCTCGCCTGGGCACCGGCAAGCCCGCTGCCGTACAGATTGACGGATGCGTCGGAAAGCGACAGCTTGTCGAATACCCACACCGAAACGTCCGACGGGTCCAATTCTCCGCTCTGCGCATCGAACCAGTTGCATGCACGGAAACGGAACTTTACCGTCGCCGAACTCCTGAGCCCCTGCAACGCAGGCACGACTATGCCGGACATGCCCGGTGCGCCTCCGACAAGTACGCTGCCTGCATAGGTCGCAAAGGCATCTTCTCCGCCGGCGGTATTCTCAAGCATAAGGCCCCACTCATCCCCGAAGGAAGTTCCGGAACCCTTGACGGCCTTCATTACCGCGAGCAAGGATTCTCCCTGCCAGAAGTTGCCGTAATAGAAATCCTTGCCCTCTCCGGGGGCATTGTCAGATGTGCAGTCGCCCGCAGGGAAGACAATGGACGATGCCGAATGGGCGCCGGATGCCATGATGCCGGGCAGGACGTTCACATAGCTGCCGCCCCAGAAAAGACAGTCGAAGTTCTCTGTAAGCAGCACATCCCCCACCTCTGCTGAGCCGGCAGCCAAGGATGCCGCCCGCACGCCGTCATCCGCGGGGGTGGTGTATTTCACCATTTCTGACACAGGATGTTTTTTACCCACAAGAACGGTGATGCGGCACCAGTAATCGGTGGCAGGTTCAAGTCCGCTGAACACCACGCCGGGGAAATAGGCCGGCTTCGCGGCGCTGCCGCTCTCCCAAAGTCCGGCGGGCAGGTCGAGGGCAAGACAGAGATCGTTCCCTGCCTCATCCTTGAAGAGAGCGACCCTGTAGGCATATCCTATATCCCCAGCCCTGTCCTTGAAAGCGGAGGCCGAGCAGTTTATGCCTATCTGGTGCGCAGAACGGAAGCCAAGCTGGCTTGCAGGCACGAGGTCTTCATAAGGGTCGACGAGTCCGGTTCCCACCTTGACTATCGCCTTCTCATCTCCGTCCATCAGCCAAACCCATTCGGAATATCTGGCGGCGCTGTAGTTGGCACGCGCCCTTATGTAGTATTTCAACCCTTTCTTGTAGCCCGTGAAGCTGGCGCAGTCATTGATGGCATCCGAACACAGCACTATGCGGTGGTCCGGATTGACGTCGAAGCCGGAGGCATTGGACAGCACCTCCACGGTGAAAGAACGGGCACCGGCCGATATGGCCTCGGATGCGTCCCAGGAAAAGGCCATGTCGGTATCCGACGAATTTTCTCCGTCATAGACAAAGGCCACAGGTCCGGGCAGCGAAGGGTCCGTTCCATAGCCAGGCTCCTTGGCACAGGCGTACAGGAGCAGTATGGAAAGCGGGACAGTAAGGAAATATTTCATCATTTTCATTGCCACAATACGTTTTGCGTCAGATTATTGTTTACCTCTATGGCGTTTACGGGAATCGGCCGCAGGTACATCTTCTCCGTCCAGATCCTTCTTGCCATCTCGAATACCAGGCAGTTGTTTTCGTTCAGACCTATGTACTGGTTGGTAGACATGTCCAGATACTGCGTATCCGGCTGTTCGGAAGTTTTCACCTCCACGAGGCACACTTTCTTGGATCCGTCGGCAAGAAGGTCCTGAGGTTGTCCTTCGGGCAGGTACATCCCCTCCCATGTATCCTCTATAAGTTCGCCGAGATGCCAGCGGCAGAGATCATCGAAACGGCGCCCCTCCATGAAGAGTTCGATTCCCCTCTCACGGCGTATTTCAAGAAGATACATGTCATCGACCGTATTCTTGAAGTAGCTCACAAGGTAGGGATCCTCCGTTTCCGGCATTTTGGCCGACACGCCGGCACGGCTGCGGAGCACGGCGATGGTACGGTTCCAGTCGTTCTCATTGAAAAGCCCGAGTTCGGCCCTCGCCTCGGCATAGTTCAGCAGCACCTCGGCATAGCGCATGATGGGCAGACAGTTGTAGCTGAGCGACGTGGATTCCAATGCATCGTTGTCTATGCTCCACTTGATGACCTGGTACCCTGTCCGAGCTATGAGAAAGTTCGGGACGGCCGGTCCGGGTTTGCCGGACTGGAGTTTGGTATAGGTCGGGGTGATGATGGTCTGAGCCAGACGGGCATCGCGGTCTTCGGAAAGTTCGTCCACATATGAAAGACGCTCATATCCGGGCTTGTCGGTATGCCTGCTGCCGTCCAGGTGCAGATAAGTATTGAGGAACTTTTTGGTCATGGACCAGCAGTGTCCGGAAGTGCTGGAGTTGAAGTACCAGGTGACAGGACTCATGATAGTTCCGTCGATATACTCCCGGGCCCAGAGCACCTCACGGTAGTCTACCGAACCCGAATTGAACAGAGCCCTGTACTGGGTACGGACATTCGCCGGAGTGTTCACTATCGTGTACTGGCCGCTGTCCATTATAAACGTACAGGCCTTTTCAGCCTCACGGAGGAAGTCGTCGGCGCTCTCGTATTCCGTAGACCACGGCTTCTGGAAACTCGGTTCCACCTTGTGGTACTTTCTGTAGGTTCCTTCAAAGAGGCACACCCTGGACTTGAACAGGGATGCTATATAGCCGTTGATTTGTCCGTTGTTGACATAGGCTCCGCTGGTCAGGCAATGCTCGGATGCATAGTTGAGGTCTTCGAGGATCCGGTGCATCACGTACTCGCGTGAGTCCCTGTCCTTGTACAGGCTTTCCATGTCGTCGGAGTCTATCGGTTCGTCATACCAGGGCACGGCACCGAAGGTCTTCACCTTCGAGAAGTAGAACCAGGCCCTCCAGAAACGTCCCACGCCTTCATAGTGGTCCAGGACTTCCTCGCTCACTCCGGGGGTCTCCCTCAGATGGACCAGGAAATAGTTAATGTTGTACAGGGCTTTCCACGAACTGCTCGCCCAGCCTCCCTGGTCGTTGGGACTCCATGAGCCGGTGTAGAAACTGCTCGTCAGAGTCCTGGCTATGCAGTCGGCGGCGTCCTCGTCTCCCCAGCATATTGTTCCGTAGTCCGGAGTATATTCGTTCAGGAACCCATTGGCATATATCCTCAGGGAGTTCTCATTGTAGAACCACTCATCGGCCTGGATTTTCTGCGGCGCCATCATGTCGAAGAATGAGCAGGACACTACCGAGGACAGGAAGGCCGCACAGACAAATATTCTAATCGCTGTTGTTTTCATATCGTTTTTCATCAGAATGTGACATTGAGGCCCAGCGTGACGGACTTGAGCATGGGATAGCTGGTTCCGTCCACCTTGGAATTCACGTTATAAACGCCGTTGAGGTCGGAATCCCCCGCAGAGATGACTTCAGGATCGAAGACCGTCGTCCACTTGTGCATGGGAGTCCATGTAAAAAGGTTCTCTCCGGACAGGAACACCCTGAGTCCCTGAAGCCCCATCTTGCCGATGAGTTTCCTCGGGAAAGAATAGTCGAGGGTGATATTCTTCAGGCGGCAGTAGGATGCATCCACGAGATACCTGTCGTTCGCCACCTTTTCGAGTGTGCCTATGGAGTCGGTGGCGAGGTACGATGACAGTTTGGGCCAGAATGCATTGGGATCCGGATCCTCTTCTGTCCATGCCTTGCCTATCTGGGACACCGGTATCATGGAGTAAGGCCTCGCATATTTGCCCCAGAAAGAGCCGCAGTTGATGCCCGGATACCAGTCTCTCTTGCCCACTCCCTGGAAGAAGAGGCTGAGCCCGATTCCGTTCCAGTTCATATCGAGATTGATGCCGTAGCAGTAGCGGGGATTGGTATTGCCTATCACCCGGAGGTCGCCGGGATTGTCCGCGGTATGGTCCCCCCAGTTGATGGCACCGCTCTCGTCGAGGTCGGCGAATTTCAGGTCTCCGGCCTCGAACTTGTTGCCGCGCCTGTTCTGCGTGAGGAAGGCGCTCTGGTCGGCTGAATTCGCCACGTCGGCCGCATCCCTGAAAAGGCCCAACACATGCAGACCCCAGATTTCTCCGAGCTCTTCGCCCTCATAGTAGTCGGTCAGGATTTTGGTGTCGTTATTGTATTTGGTGATGAACGAGCGGGCATCCCACAGCATTCCTTTGACACCGTAGCCGAAGGGCTTTCCTCCGACATTGAAATTGTCCCTCCATGCAAGGCTGAGTTCCCAGCCGTAAGTCCGCATGTCGGCGTTGTTCCCCTTGGGAGAACTGTTTCCGTAGACAGCGGGCAGGGTCTTTCCGACAGTGTACATGTCGGTAGTGTTCTTGACATAGTAGTCCGCTACGAGGTTCAGCCTGTTACTCAGCACGTCGATGTCAAGACCGACATCATAGGTCGTCACGCGCTCCCAGGTCAGGTTGGAAGGGATAGGATCCGGTGCCGAAGTGACCGAAACCTTCTGCCCGTTGATATATACCGAGGACGTGCCCACGGTCATGTTCTGCGTATATGCGTAGGCGGCCACGGAACCGTTTCCGAGAGAACCGGCGGAAAGGCGCACCTTGGCATTGTCCAGCCATTCCCTGGCCCCGGACAAGAAAGGCTCTTCTGAAAAGCGCCAGCCCAGTGACAGCGAGGGGAAGAAGCCCCATCTGGAATTCACCGGAAATTTGGAGGACCCGTCCGCGCGGGCGCTCATCTCCAGAAGATAACGGTCCTTGAAGTTATAATTCAGTCTTCCGAAGAATCCGAGGAAGCTCCAGTCGTTGGAATTGTAGTCGTTCAGATAGTAGTAATCCGTGCCCATGAGCTGGAAGTTGGCCTTGTCCTCGCGTATGGCGTTGCGCTCGAGTCCCACCGTACCGTGATTGGTCTTCCATTCGAGATTGGCCCCGGCGGTCATCTTCAGTGAATGGGCGCTGCCCGTGAACTTGGGATTCCAGGCAAGGAAGGCTTCTCCCTTGAGATAGTCCTGATTGATCCAGAGTTCTTCAAAATCGTCATAGGCAGGGCGCGAAGACATGGACTCCGGACCTGTACCGAAAGCATATACGTTGGTACGGCGGTCACGGCGCGACCAGTTGAAGGCATATGCGAAATTGAGATGGAAGTCAAGCTGGTCCTTCAGGATGTGGAAAGTATTGTTCAGGTTGTTTCCCATCTTGAACGCATGGTTGAGCTGATAGCTGTTTCCCGTGACGAAAGCGCTGTATCCCACGCACACCGCGGCATCGGTGAAAGTGCCGTCGGGATTGTAAGGCACTGTCATGGGATATGCCTGATGCTCTATCTGTCCCTTCACCGACTGGGCAATCTGGAAAAGTACAGGCTGCAGATAGTAGCTGCGGTAGAAATTTATGTTGTCGTCGATAGTCCACCACTTGGTGGCGTTCACCTGGACCTTGGCAAGTACGCTCGCCTTCCAGTAGTCATCGAAATCCGTGTTATATATACCGTCCTGGGCGAAATAGCGCCCGGATATATGGAAGCGGACCTTGTCATTGCCTCCGCTGACATTGATTTCGTGCTGGGTATTGGTAGTGTAGTCTTTGTACATCAGCTTCCACCAGTCAGTGGAGCCATAGTACTGCCACTGTCCGGAAGCGCTTACCCCGACGGGATTGTGGTACTCCGAGTAGCCGGGATCCTGATAGCGGCGTTTGAGTTCGGTAAACCACTCATCGGAGTACGGGAACAGGTTGTTGAAGCCCGTGGGATAATATCCGTAGCATCCTTTGTAGGAGTCGAGGGCCTGCTGGGTCCAGTATACAGGGTCTGTTACGAAGTCGAAGTCCACAGTATTCGCCAGCACGCTCATGGAACCGGAATACTTGACCTTGACGGAGCCGGCCGAAGGCGTCTTGGTGGTCACGAGAATCACCCCGAAAGCTCCCCTGGCCCCATATATTGCGCAAGAAGACGCATCCTTGAGCACGGAGATGGTCTGGATATCCTCCGGATTCACATTGTCCAGGCCGGACTCCACGCCGTCTACAAGCACAAGGCAGGAGCCTCCAGAACCTATACTCTGGGTATTTCCGCGGATATTGAGAGTTGCGCCGTGATTGGGTTTTCCGTCATCGAACTGCAGAGTAAGACCCGGAATCTGTCCCTGTATGGAACGGACCGCGTTGGGATTGGAGCGGGAAGTAAGTTTCTCGCCGGAAATCTGCTCTATGGCACCGACGACATCCTTTCTTTTCTGTGTTCCGTAACCGACGACCACTATCTCATCGAGGAAAGTCGTGTCGTCTTCCATCGTGACCATGATGCCGGAGTTGATTGCACGGACCACGTAAGTCTGCTTCTTGAATCCGAGTAATGAAAATTCCAGAACGTCCCCGACTTTGGCTTTGATTGTGAACTCGCCCTGTGAACCGGTCACGGCGACGGCCCCTTTGCACTGCACCACCACACCGGCCAGAGGCTCCCCGTCGGAGGATGCTACCGAACCTCCGACCGTCCCTGACTGGGCGGCAAGTCCTGCAGGGTGCAGGAATGCGGCATACAGCAGCAGTGCGAGAGTAAGAAAGATTGATGATTTATTATGCATATCGTTTATGGTTTGGCTATGTATGAAGGATAGGTGAAGCCGTTGGCCCATACCTCGGTACAGGTGTAAGTATTGCCATAGGGGTCAGTAGCCTCGACCATTATGGCCGAAGACGGACTCTTGGCCACATATTTGAACATATGGTGATTGGAAGTATAATTGTCGGTACTGTTGCGGGAGCGTCCCTGATTGCCCTTGTAATACCCGAGGGTCCACCAGTCCTGGCTCGACTTGTCGTTTACGGCATAGACCTGGCCCGGAGAAATCGAAGGGAAGGTCTGGCTGTTGCTGCCCATCAGGGTGGCATATCCGGAGAACTGACCGTCTTCATAGACTTTCACAGTCCACCTGGAGCTTCCGTTGAATACATTGATCATCAGGGTATTGTCCGCATACGGCCATTGGAAATAGCCATAATATCCGCCGCATAGCAGATTGCCGCGGTATATCCTCATCTGGTAATTGGTGTCGTTCATGTTCTCGTTCACACCGCGAAGTACCGAATTGGTCAGGGCGTTGCCGTCGAAATCATGGGTCACGTAACAGTTGGGCACACCGTCTCCGTTGAGTTTACTGGTCCACCACATGCCGCAGACGGCGGGATGCACGAACTCGTCCACTCCTGCACCGAGCACATTGTAGACGGTTTTTCCGAAATGCGTATGCCCGGACAGCACCCGTGAGTTGGGGAATCTTCCGATGAGCCTGAGCACATTGGAGAGGTTGTCCCCGCCGGAGCTGTCATTCACCGGGATATGGACGCACAATATGACCATGTAGTCCGAGGGCACGTTGGCCAGGTCGGCCTCAAGCCAGCTGTACTGTGCCGCAGTAAATCCCGCATGGTATTTCAGTGGTTCGGTGATGCTGTCGTAGTTTATGTTGCGCATGCATACGACATGCACCTTCCCGCGGTTGAAAGACAGATTCACGGGGCCGAAGCAGTCTTCGAAAGTGCGTTGCGCGGCAAGATAGAGCGTAGAGCTGCCTGCATCCGTCTTGAGAGGGTTGGAACTGCCGTACCAGAAGGTGTGGTCATGATTCCCCATGGTCTGGAAAACCGGCATGTTTATGAGAGAGAATTTTTCCCTCATCTGTGTCATTCCCGGCGAGGAATCGCTTTCCCTCACGGTATTCACGATGTCCCCGAGCGTGACCCCGTAGCAGGGCACGGAAGAAGCGGCGATTTCCGCATTTACCGCAGGCACCGACTCCTCGCCGAAACGGGCTATGTCTATTTTGTTGTAGCCGCTGTTCTTCACATAGTGGGACTGGGGGTCGGCCATGGCTATGAGCCTGAAGCTGTTTTCTACCGCCTGGCGCGTAAGAGTGAAATCGTAGGTTCCGGGGCCCGTGTATTTAGTGAAAAACGCCGGGCAGCCGTATTCATTTTTCTCTATCACCGCATCCGAAGGATAGGAGAAGTAGATATATCGCGTGTCGCTGCCGGTGCTTATGCTGTATCTTCCCTGCGAGTCGGTATAGACGACGTTGAATCCGTCGCTTACGGTGATTCCCGCGGCCGGTTTGCCGTCAGAGTACGTTATAGTGCCTTCGGCCATGGGTGCGAACTGTGTATAATAGATCTTGTTCGTGCTGTTGGCCGAGCCGGAAAGATACTTTTCGTAGTTGGACGCCGTGATGGCTATCTCATCGGCGCCGTCCAGGCTGATGCGTCCCTGAAGCGTTATTGGGCCCTCGTGCGTACCGAAGGTGACGGCCGCTGTCCCGTCGTAGAAACCGGCAATCATGCCGGTCTTGAGTCCGGACGGGTCAAGATTCTTCACAAGACAATCCACCTCGCAGGCCCCGCCCGTGCGTCCTGACACATTCGGTACATTGCCCACGAGTCCTCCGGCCATCGCCGGCGCTTCCGAAAGAACATCTCCTGCAGAAATGCATGCGGTCAGACTATGGGCCGGCGAGTGGAAGCCTGCGATGCCTCCTATCGCGCTATGGGAATCCGCCTGCGCCCCGAGACTCAGGATGCCGCTGTTGCCGCATGTTTCGATATTGCCTGTGCTTCCCTGTATGCCGCCGGCCCGCACGCATATCGGGCCGAGCAGGGAAATGTCTCCTGCATTGGTACAGGATGAGGTGCGCGTCGGAGCGGCGTTTTCAGCCCCGGGGCAAGCGACTATTCCGC
>JAFLUX010000019.1 GCA_022508605.1 Bacteroidales bacterium
CGATTCTATCTCCCATAAAGTCTATATCCAAGGTCGGTCTGGCCTTGAACTGCTCGTGCGCATACAGGAGCGCACCGCCTTTCAGGAAAAAGTTGCCTTTGTAAGCACTTACAGATAATCGGTACAGAAAGCGTTCATGAAGGAAGCGGGTCAGAACCTGCATATATGCCAGACCCTCGTTCTGCCTTGTAATGTCGAGCAGTTTTGTTCTGTTCGAAACCGAGAAATTCTTTATGCCCATCATTAAAGTCCTATTTCAAGATATTGAGTCAGTGTTGTGGCGATTCTCATCTTTTTGGCGTATGCAGTGAGAACGGCAATGTTACGGTCTTTCCGTGCGAGGTATGTTTTCAGAACTTCCGCACAGACATCCTTGCCGATTTTATTGCGAAATTTGACAGCATCGCACACGGACTTCTCCAAATCATATATCCGCACCTTGTACCCGGATATTTCCGCTTCTGTAACGCCAAGCTCGCAATACTCCTTCTGCCAATAGCACAGAGTGACGGGCGGAAAGCTCGGGACTACCACCTTTCGATGTTTATCTACGGCGATATAGTAGGCATCCGGTATTTGCGTGGAAAGACCATAATACGCCCAAGCGGAGTATAGACACAAAACGCCGCGCGGAACTATACGCTCCACGTCTATCATAGTGTCCGCAAGAGCGGAACCCAGAGCATAGATTCCGTTTTTCAGCCGTATCACCTCTCCGCGCTCTATTGCCTTGTTGATAGCATAATATCCGGAGCCTCCCATAAGCTCCCGTTTTGTCGCCATCCCGCCTGATTCCGATATATCTTTCAGTAGATCTTTTTTCATGACACGACAAACATACGGCTTTTTTTGAAATTAGCCGTATATTTTTGACGAAATTATGTCAGCTACCTGTAAAACATGAAAGAGGATGACCTCCAAGTCCATTCGGACTTTTTGGTCATCCCCTGTAATATTGTCCTTTCGGATAGACTAAAGGTTGGGATTCTCCTTGGTCCACTCCTCCACGGGAGGAACTATGCCGAGGCTGACGATTTCGTCGCGCATCTTGCAAAGGTGCTCATAGGAAGTGCGGAGGTCGGCCAGTTCGGTTTCGGTGCCCTCGGGAGCGCAGTAGCGGACGCCGTTCGCATCGATGACGGTAGGCATGGCCATCATGACATTCTTGTAGCCGAGCTTGTCGTCGTTGACATAGCAGCCGGCAGGCCAGGTGAACTCGGGGCCGCCCATCGCGGCTTCAATCATCTTCACGGCCTGGTATGCGGGGCTCTGGAAGGAACTGCGGCCGCGGAGCTTGATGATGTTGGAACCGCCCTGTACCGTGGCGTGCTTGATTTCAGCCCACTTTTCAGCAGAGAGATTCTTCTCCGAGAGAGGGGTGCCGTCGATGACTGCCTTGCTGGCGAAAACCGCCATGGCCTCTCCGTGGCCGCCGTAGGTGCGGGCGCCGGTGACCTTGCACTGCTGCACGCCGAATTCGGCGGCGAGGGCCTCCTGCAGACGGGTGCTGTCGAGGGCGGCAAGGGACGTGAGCTGGTTAGGCTTGAGCCCGGAGTGAATCAGGGCGGTGAGGGCCGTCACGTCGGCAGGATTGAAGATGACCACTACGTGCTTGACATCGGGGCAGTACTTGCGGATGAGGTCTCCGAACTCAGCCGCAATCTTGCAGTTGCCTTTGAGAAGGTCTTCACGGGTCATTCCGTCCTTGCGGGGAGCGCCGCCGGAGGAGATGATGTACTTCGCATCGGTGAAAGCTACGGCAGGATCCACGGTCCAGGTGACATTGGCGCCTTCGAAAGCACAGTGATAGATTTCTTCAGCCACTCCGTGCACGCCGGGCTCATAAATGTCATACAGGCAGATGTTGGGAGTGAGGCCGAGCATGAGCGCGGTCTGGGCCATATTGGAGCCGATCATTCCGCCGGCGCCGACTATGGTCAATTTTTCGTTGGTCAAATATTTCATTTCTTTTAAAATTGGGTTCTAAAATCCCCCAAATTTACAAAATTTCTTCCATAATAAAAAAATCATTATATTTGCCGCGTTATAATTGTTTATGGCACTATATCTACAGAAAGATCTCGATGACGACTATCACTCGCGCATAGGAGTCTGGCAAATTACGGAGACCGAAGCTGAACTGATGGCCCTCACCTCGGTGCCTTCCGACGAACTTGAAGAAATTTCCTACATCAAAAGCGAATCGGTGCGCAAGCAGAAACTTGCTGTGCGCGCGCTGCTCGACGTGATGTTCGAAGAAAAGGTCTACCTGAGTCACCACGACAACGGAAAGCCCTATATAGAAAACAACGCCATCAATATCAGCATCACCCACACCGACAAATATGTCGCCATCATACTCAATGATGTCGAGGAGGTCGGCATAGACTGCGAATCGCTCGACCGTGATTTCAGCGCCGTGGAGAGGAAGGCCCTGTCCGAGGATGAAATCGACGAACTGGACGACGATGCCGACGACCGCCGCGCCCAGCTGGCCATCTACTGGTGCGCAAAGGAGGCCGTGTACAAGAAAATGTCGCAGTACAAGGTGGATTTCGCAGAGCAGATAGAAATCGATGCGGTGCGTCCGAAGGACGAAGGGGAGCTCGATGCCACTTTCATCAACAAGGACGGCTACGAAGAAGACCTCAAAGTCGAGTACATGACCTTCGACAGGCACGTGCTCGTGTGGGTCACCGGCGAAGAATAGCCCCGACGGGAATCAGCGCAGCCAGTTTTCCGGATTCTGGGGGGTCTTGCCTTTCCAGAGCTGGAAATGGAGTTGCGTGTCGTCGGTCCCGTCTGCGACATAGCCGAGTACCTGCCCCGTCTTTACCTTGTCTCCCGACTTCACGGCGACGGAGCCGAGTTTGCAATAGAATGTGAAGTATTCCCCGTGCTGCACGAGTATGCATTGGTTGTACCCGGGGATAAGCACTATCTGTTTCACTACCCCGTTGAACACGGCCTTGGCCGGAGCCGCCGTAGGCACCGCTATGCCCACGCCGTTGTTGAACGGCATTTCGAGTTTGCTGTACACGGGATGTGGATTGCGCCCGAAATGGCTCACGACACGTCCGTCGGCAGGCCATGGAAGCTTGCCTTTGTTCGCGGAAAACTGGTTCGACAGTTTTGTGTCTATGCGTGTGTCCGTCTTGCGCCCGCCTGCCACTCCGGGCTGGGTTCCGCCTTTGCCGGCGCCGTCTATTTCCTGGCTGATGAGGCGCGCGATCTCACGGTTGAGCGCCTCCACTTCCTTGCGCTTGGATGTCAGTTGGGAAATGTAGCGCGAACGGTCCTGCTGCAACCTCTTGACAAGTTCCCGCGATTTGTCCTCCTCTTTACGCAGTTTGCCGACTTCCGCGGCCCTCTCGTCCCTCAGCCGTCCGGCGAGCACGCGAAGACTGTCGAAGCGCTGCTTTTCGGCTTCCAGCCGCTCCCTCTCGCTTATGATTTCCCGCCCCTGCTCGTTCATGCGGGCAGATAGCCTGCGCAGGTAGGAATAGCGCCGCAGTCCCTGGCCCACGTTGTCGCTGGCCAATATGTACATGTACCACAGGCGCGAGTCCCTGTTTCTGTAGGCCTTTCCCACGAGATGCGTGTAATAGCGGGTCATGGTGTCGAGCCTGGCGGTGGCCGATTCTATTCTTCTGCGGCACAGGCGCACGCTGTCTTCCACAGCCTTCAGTTCGGCCTCGCTCTCTTTCAGAAGCTCGCGCCGCGCATCGGTCTGGGCCTTCAGTATATTCAGCCGGGAGGCCGCATTGTCTCTTTTGGACGTGGCCGCATCGAGCTGTTTTTCAAGCATTTTTATATCGCGCTCCAACTTGGCCTTCCTGTCCTGCCGCGAAGACAGGGTCTGGGCGGAAAGGGATACGGCGCAAATCATGGCCAGAATCGAAACTGCTAATATTCTTGCCGTTCTCATTTGTTTTTTGTTTCAGCAAGATTGCGGTAGTATGAAGCGAGATCCGTCTCTCCGAGCTTTTCCAGCACGACGGAGAAATGCCAGAGTATGACGGCGCTGTCGCGTCCGCCGTATATCATGGCATGCTTGAAGTAGGGCTTGGCTTTCTTCGCCTTGCCGCGCAGGTAGAGTATCCAGCCGTAGGTGTCCAGATACGTGGGATTGTCGGGCTCTTGCTCCACCGTGACCGCGCTCATCTTCTCGGCCTTGGCAAGGCGCCGGCCGCGAAGGCTCAGGTAGTAGGCATAGTTGTTCAGCACCGTGCAATACTCCGGGTCTATCTTCAGGGCCGCCTCGTATGTACGGAATGCCTCTTTGTCCCGTCCCTGCTTGTACAGGGTGTCGCCTATTATGGACAGGCACTGGAGCTGCATGGAGGCATCCTCTGGCGCAAGCTCCATCATCTTCGCGCATTCACGTATGACTATGTCGTCCTTGCCCGTGCGGGCGGCCATCTCCATGCGCAGGGAATGTGCGTGGAGGCTTAGAGGCTCCGCCTCGGCATAGGTCTGCATGAGGGTGTCGAGGCTCGGCAATATGTCGTTGAAGGTGCGGGCGTCGAAATTGCCCAGACAGGCCATAAGGGCGCTGTACTTGCTTTCATCGTCCGTCTCGCTGTCGCGCACGAGTTCCGCGAGGGTGGAAAAGAACGCCGGGAAATCGCGTTTGAGACGGTAGGCCTGGGCTATTGCCGGAAGTATGTAGATATTCTGGAATTTGCCCGGATCCGAGGCCTTCAGCTCTTTGTATAGCGCGGCTGCCGAGGCGCCTTCCCCGAGTCCGGTGTAAAGATTCGCAAGCGTCTCTTTGTACCACCCGTTGGAGGGGTCGAGCTCCAGGGCCCGGCGGAAATGTCCGAGAGAGCCGGGGGCATCGCCGGAGGAGTATTTGCAAAGGCCTATATAGTATTGGACGGCATCATTGTCCGGACTCAGTACGGCAAGCGAATCAAGCATAGGCACCGCTTCGTCGAGGCGTCCCGTCTCCATGAGGCAGACGGCATCCAGCAGGGCGCTGTCCACGCCGTCCGGGAGCCCCGGCCCGCCTGCCGCCTGCCGCATATCCCGAGCGCCGGAAAGCAGGAAAAACATGGCGAGGACCAAACTTGACAGGACTTTTCTCATACGATTGCAAAAGTATTGATTTTTTGTCTATTTTCGCATACTCATTTTGAGGTTTTGAGTTTTTTTGAGACCCGATGCAACTTTTTGGAGACAAATCGCATCTTAATACTCGGACAATCGAGAAGGCCAGAGAAGGCGAAAGGCGTGCACAGAAAGCCGTCTACGACGCACTGGCAGACAAAATGTTCGCCGTATGCCTGCGGTATATGGGGGACAGGGAGTCGGCCGAAGACGTGCTGCAGGACGGGTTCGTGACGCTGTTCGCCAAAATCGGCACCTATACGGGTGACGGGTCCTTCGAAGGCTGGGCCAGAAAGATCTTTGTCAACACCGCACTGATGAGTCTCAGAAAGAACGACGTGCTGAAGGGCAGCGAAGATGCGGACGCGGCCGTGTCCCTGTCGAGCGATGCCCCGTCAGCAGTACAGGACCTGGGATACAAAGAGCTGTGCCGTATGATTTCGGAACTTCCGGCAGGATTCAGGACCGTGTTCAACATGTATGTGGTGGAAGGCTATTCGCACCAGGAGATAGCGGAATCCCTCGGAATCTCGGTGTCCACATCGCGTTCGCAGCTTCTACGGGCCCGGGCGATGCTGCAGGCGAAGATCAAGGAAAAAGAAAGGCGATAAGATGCAGGACAATTGGCAGGAATTCGACCGACAGTTAAGGTCGGTGCTTCAGGACGCCGGAGAGAAAGCTCCCCGGCGCGTGTGGCGTGCCGTGTCCGGACGCCTCGACTCCGCGGCCCCTGCTTTCGTTTGGTGGAAATGGGCCGTGCCGGCTTTTGCGGCAGCCGCCATAGCCGCAGGTCTTTTCTTCTCGGGCACGTTCGGCCGCATCGGCACCGGAACCGACAGCATAGGGATATTGGCGGAAGTGCCGGGGCAGGAGCAGGAAGCATCTGGCCTGACAGCGGGACTCAATACGGACAACGGCACCGCACAGGAAGGCGCGGAGGGCACGGAGCGCCCCGCAGTACGACATGCCGCCGCACGGAGGGCATACGCATCCCCGGCGGCGACATCAGGAAATGAAGCCCAGGCAGCAGATGCCGCCACGGAAAATGTCATCACGCAGAATGGCGTCACGGCGGAAGAAACCCCGGCGGACGAGGACAAGGCACCGGCGAGAGACAAGGCTCCGTCGAGGGACAAGCCCGGAGAGTCTTACGGCTGGAATGCGGCGGCAAATGCCTACCGTCCGCGCAAGCATGCAAAATTCTCAGGCCTGTACGCGCAGGGCGGACTCAGCGGCAACGACTCCAACATTTCATACAGGGGCAACGGCATCAGCTATATGGCTCCAGGTGCCGGTTCAGAAGATGCGGGCATCAGCGAAAGCGGGCCTTCCACATACGGAGTCCCGTTCACAGTCGGTTTAGGCGTGCGCTTCCGCCTCGCAGACAAACTGTCCATAGGCACGGGCGTGGACTACTCCCTTCTCTCCCGCTCATTCAAGGGCAGCTACAGCGGCGGGGCCAGCAAGTTCGAGGGCACCGTCTTCCATGATGTCCAGTATTTAGGAGTGCCGGTGAACCTGTATTACGAACTGCTCCGACCGGCGGACGGCTCTTTCGACATCTATGCAAAAGGCGGATTCTCCGCGGATTACTGCATATCCAACCGCTACCGCCTCTCCGACCCCGGATTCAGCATCATCACCGACAAGGCAGGCGGATTCCAATTCGGCGCCATGCTCGGCCTCGGTTTGGAGTTCAAGCTGTCTGACAAGCTGGGACTTTATGTCGACCCTTCCGTGCGCTATTGGTTCCACGGAGGCAGCCAGCCCAAATCCGTGCGCACCGACAAGCCCTTTATGTTCAATTTCGACGCCGGACTGCGTTTCAATCTCTAATTTCAGCTTCTCGCTATAACAAAGGAGCCGGCCGGCAGTACTGGTCCGCAAGCGTCTGCACGGGACTGTCCGCAGGCGAAAGCTGTGTCTGCGCAGGCCTAATCCCATAGGAAGCGGGAATACGGACAGCCAGCAGGCCGGGCGCGGCGCTACAGAGGGATGCCGTAGTCGTGCTTGACCTCATCCATGACGAACATGCTCGTGACCGAGCCGAGAGTGTCCATGGTGCCCAACACATTGATGATGAACTCCTGATAGTATTTCATGTCCGGGGCGAGGACTTTCAGCATATAGTCGTATTCCCCGGTGATGTTGTAGCACTCCGTGACCTCCGGGATGTCCTTTACCATGCGCGTGAAATCCAGGGCGACGCTGCGGTTGAAACGCAGCAGCTTGACGCAGCAATATGCGACGAAACCGCGGTTCAGCTTACCGGCATCCAGCACCGCCACATATTTTCGGATATATCCCTCGTTCTCCAGACGCTTGATGCGCTCGAAAACCGGAGTAGTGGAAAGATGCACGCGCGATGCGACTTCTTTTGTAGTCAGCCGCGAATTGGTCTGCAGGATGCGCAATATCTGCAAATCCGTCTTGTCGAGAATATCCATGCAAAGAATCTTTTTCCTATACGGGCCGCGCGGGCGGCGGCGAACAAACAATTATTCTGACTATACACGCAAATATAGCTATATATTCCAATATTTGAAAACTTCTTGTAAAATTCGCCCAGCAACACGAACTTTGCAAAAAATAAATCAACACCATGAAACGGGAAAATCTACATTTCGAGACTTTGCAGGTACACGTCGGGCAGGAGACTCCGGACCCGGCAAGCGATGCCCGCGCCGTGCCCATATATCAGACCTCTTCCTATGTATTCCACAGCGCGAAGAATGCGGCAGACCGCTTCGCCCTGACCGAACCGGGCAATATCTACGGCCGCCTGAACAATTCCACACAGGCGGTGCTCGAAGAACGCATGGCGGCATTGGAGGGCGGTGTGGCAGCCCTTGCCGTCGCTTCCGGAGCAGCGGCCGTCACCTATGCGCTGCAGAACATACTCGGCCCCGGCGACCATATAGTGGCGGCGGACAATCTGTACGGAGGTTCTTTCAACCTGATAAGCCATACGCTCGCAGGGCAGGGCATCGCCAATACTATCGTCAGAATCAATGACAAAGAGGCTCTGGAGGCCGCCATACGGGATGAGACCAAGGTCATCTTCGCGGAGGTCTTCGGCAACCCCAACAGCGATGTCACCGATATACGCGCCGTCGCGGATATCGCCCACAGGCACGGGATTCCGCTGATTATAGACAACACTTTCGGCACTCCATACCTGATACGCCCCATAGAGCACGGAGCAGACATAGTCGTGCATTCGGCGACCAAATTCATAGACGGACACGGGAGCAGCCTCGGAGGCATAATCGTGGACAGCGGACGCTTCGACTGGAAAGCGCAGCCCGGCAAGTTCCCCTCATTGGCGCAACCCGACCCGAGCTACCACGGAATCATCTTTGCGGATTTTGCCGGACCTGCGGCCTTCGTCGCCCGCATCCGCACCGTTATCCTGCGCGACACCGGAGCCGCCATTTCTCCATTCAACTCATTCATGCTGCTGCATGGCCTGGAGACTCTGTCGCTGCGGGTGGAGCGCCATGTGGAGAATGCCCTGAAGGTGGTGCAGTTCCTTGCGGGTCACCCGAAGGTGGCGAAAGTGAATCATCCCTCGCTGCCCGACCACCCCGACCATGCGCTGTACAGGCATTACTTCCCCGGCGGAGGCGGCAGCATCTTCACATTTGAAATCAAAGGCGGACAGGATGAGGCATGGCGATTCATAGATTCGCTGGAGATTTTCTCCCTCGTCGCCAATGTGGCCGATGTAAAATCGCTGGTGATACATCCTTATACCACCACCCATTCGCAGATGTCGCCGGAAGAACTTTCCGACCAGCACATCACGCCGGCTACAATACGTCTGTCCATAGGCACGGAGCATGTGGACGACATAATAGCCGACCTTGCCGCCGCATTGGACAAAATCTGAAAAGATGGTGCAGTACTACAGGCATCGGGGCGATTTGCATCTGGAGTCCGGAGCGGTGCTCGAAAACCCTGTCATTGCATATCATACTTACGGCACGCTGGATGCTTCGAGGAGCAATGTCGCATGGGTTTGCCATGCGCTCACGGCAAACTCGGACGTGGCCGACTGGTGGCCGCACACGGTCGAGGAGGGGCGGTTTCTGGATCCGGCGCAGCATTTCGTAATCTGCGCGAACATCCTCGGCTCTCCATACGGGAGCACAGGGCCTCTGCAGCATGCCCCGAAGCTCGAACGTCCGTGGTACGGAGACTTCCCGTCCCTTACTGTCCGCGATCTTGTTGCCGCCCACCGTCTGCTTGCGGATGCACTCGGCATCAACGGCATAGACGTGCTCATAGGCAGTTCCATGGGAGGATTCCAGGCACTGGAGTGGGCGGTAGAAGACCCCGGTTTCATACGCAAGCTGGTGCTGATTGCCACTGCCGCCAAGGCCAGTCCATGGACTATCGCAATCGACCAGACACAGCGCATGGCCATCGAGGCCGACTCCACTTTCGGCAGTAACAGTCCGAATGCAGGTGCGGCAGGACTCGCCGCAGCCAGAGCAATAGGGCTGCTGAGCTATCGCGGAGGCAGCGGCTACAACCTCACGCAGCAGGATGCGGACGATGCGCTGAAACCGTCCGCCTCTCACCGCGCTTCCACCTATCAGCTGTATCAGGGAGAAAAACTGCGCCGCCGCTTTGACGCCTATTCTTACCATACCATATTGGACACTTTCGACTCTCACGATGTCGGGCGCGGCAGAGGGGGCGTGGCGGCGGCCTTGGGCAGAGTCACGGCCAGCACGCTTGCGGTGGCCCTCACTACGGACATGTTGTTCCCTCCCGGGGAGATGAAGCAGATGAGCGCCGGTATTCCAGGCTGCCTGTACCATGAAATAGACTCCCCGTTCGGGCACGACGGCTTTCTTGTGGAGCACGAGCTGCTGAACGACATCCTCTATCCATTCGTAAACCAATAGAAACCGTACACCCAATTAATAGTAATATGAGCAAAATCAAAATCGGACTTTTCGGCTTCGGCGTCGTGGGACGCGGCATCTACGAGGTGCTGCTCAAAAGCAAGAACGCCAATGCGGAAATCGTGAAGATATGCATCGCCGACATAAACAAGCCCCGCACCTTGGACGCCTCCATTTTTACCGACAGGGCGGATGACATCCTGGACGACCCGGAAATCGACCTCGTCGTGGAGGTCATAAACGATGCCGATGCGGCCTACCGCATAGTCAAGAAGGCGCTGTGCAGCGGCAAGGACGTCGTGTCAGGCAGCAAGACCATGCTTGCGTTCCACTTGGAGGAGTTCATCGAAATCCAGAAGCGCTGCGGCTCCGCCCTGCTCTACGATGCGTCCTCCTGCGGGTCAATCCCCGTCATACGCAATCTGGAGGAATATTACGACAACGACCTGCTGCTGGAGGTCAAGGGCATTCTGAACGGGTCTTCCAACTACATACTCTCGCGGGTTTTCGACCACAGCATGCCCTATGAAACCGCCTTGCGCCAGGCCCAGGAACTCGGCTTCGCGGAGAGCGACCCGTCTTTCGACATCGACGGACTGGACGCCCTGTTCAAGCTGGTCATCATAACGGTACACGCCATAGGGGCATACGTGCATCCGGACCGCATATTCACCTACGGCATTTCCAGCATACACGAATCGGACATACGCTACGCCCGCGAGAAGAATGTAAAAATCAAGCTGGTAGCCCAGGTGGCGAAAATCAGCGAGAGCGACTTCACTATGTTCGTGATGCCGGAGTTCGTGCCGCCGTCCCGATATATCTACAGCGTGGACGACGAATACAACGGCGTGGTCATACGCGGAGAATGCTACGACAGACAGTTTATGTTCGGGAAGGGCGCAGGCAGCCTGCCCACGGCCTCGTCCATCCTGAGCGACATCATGGCCCGCCAGCACCGCTACCGCTACGAGTACAAGAAACTGCATTTTCAGGACAAACCGTCATATACCACCGATGTACGCCTGAAAATCTATGTGCGCTACAGCGAAACGGACATTCCCTCGCTCCTGCATTTCCTCTCTGTGGACGAACAGTATGTGTCCAAGGAAAGCCGCTACCTCATCGGAGAAATCCTGCTGTCCGAACTCATGGCAAAGCGCGACGCCCTGCGCGGAAAAGACGTATTCATTGCCAACATCCCCACATTCTTTACGGATTTGGATTAGCGCCACTCCTGCCCGGAATTGAGCACGACGCCTTGTTGACTTTGGCAAGTTTGGCCTCTATGAACCCTGCATCCCACGTAAAGCGTGGCCAATTGTCTGTCTGATGAATGTACATGACGAATTAATATTTCTGCAAATAATTTCTTATTTTTGTCCCCGCGAATCTTCCGCCCGCAGGACTCTTGTCCGCGGATTCGCCGGGAGACGTTTTCGGGGTGTGGCGCAGTTGGCTAGCGCATCTGGTTTGGGACCAGAGGGTCGCAGGTTCGAGTCCTGTTACCCCGACTGATGACAAAGAGAGCGGCCGACAAGTGATTACACAGCAAACTTGTTCCGCAAGACCCGCATAGCCAAATCGAGAATCTTTTGACGAAGTTTCTTTGTATCCATGTCTCGGCAAATTACAGGCAAATTAAATATAAACTGACTAACAGATAGTTATCCACATATGAAGGTCGAGCGGCAAGTTGTAGGCAAATTAAACTCATGCCAACTATTTCTTATTCACAAATAAGGCAAAACCGGCCAAGGCTGCGAGACAACCGTATCTAAAACAGCTGTTTCGCAACTTTACCTTGCCCAGATGAAGGACCGGAGAGTTTTCCTGCAGATGACAGACTTGCCGCCCGCGCTCTCAGAATTCAAAGCGGAGGCCGGCGGAGAGGGTGAAGGCCAGAGGGTGGACGGTGTAGTAGGATTCGGGGGCGTCCGCGCTCCTGAAATGCCAGGACAGGCCAGGCTGCAGGAACAGGGCGCCGACACCGCCAATTCGGAACTGGGCCCCCGCATTGATGCCGAGCGACCATGCCGATGCGCCGATTTTGTCCGTGCCGCTGTCAGAGGCCACGGAAACGCCGCCGATGCTGGACGAGGTCTTCCATGTCTCGGAATAGGCATATTCATAGGTCGGTCCGGCCGAGGCATAGAGCGAGAAGGACCTGACTCTCAGCGGAGTGTACACGGCCAAAAGCGGAACGCCTATATACGAAACGCTGCTTTCGGTGCTTGTGGACAGCTCTCCTGCAGAGGACGATACGGTTTTGCCAAGACGGCTCAACTGTACTCCGGACTCGATGCCCCACGCGGGGGTCAGGCTGATATCTATCATAAGCCCTACACGCAAATCCATGTTGTAGTACACGTTCGTTTCGGTCTCCTTGTTGCGGCTGAGCGTGGCGAACGGGACTGCCCGTCCTATGCCGGGAACGGAAGATATGGATGAAATGCCTCCGTATTCCGTGAAAGAATTGTGCGACGGAGCGCCGGTAAAGGCCCCGGCGACAAGACTGGCGGACAGCCCGGGACGGAATGTCTTCGGTATTCTTATATCCGGCACGCCTCCCGACACAAACCCGGTGCCCGCATCAGTCGCGGAATGCCTCTTTCCTGCCCCATCCTGTGCCGTCTCCGCACCGCCCTGCCCGGCTACACTCGCTGCCTCGTCGCCCGATACCGCACCGTTTCCCGCACCGGCAGCCGCCGCTCCATCGCCTGCGGCCTGTTCCGCTGCAAGCCCGGTGTGCGCCTCCGCCACAAGAGTTCCGACATCTCCGGGCTTCACGACAAGAGCCTCGTCAATGCCGCCGGGGACTTCCAAAACCGCCGCTGACGCAGAAGCGGAACCGTCCGAAGAGCCTGCCCCGGAGGCGGATTCCGACCCGGATGCTTCCTTGGCACCGGAAAGTCCCGCCACGGCAGCAACGACATTCCCGTCAGCAGCAACATCAACGGCAGCAGCTTCATCCCCGTCAGTAGCTTTATCCCCGGAAGCAACAACATCCACGGAGGGCTGCGTTTCCGCCACAAGCGAGCCGGACGGTGCGGGCCCGGAAGTCCTGAGCACGAGCAGCAATGCAGCAATCGCGGCCGCCGCGCCGCAGAGGGCCCACCACCACGGGAAAGCGGCGCCCCTTCCCGGCAAACCTGCCTCAACAGCTTCCCACAGGCCCTCGGGCGGAGTCTCCCCGAAGTCGGACATGCGACGACGCAACCTATCGTTCCAATTCTTTTCAGACATTATCGTTCAATTTTCTATATTCTTTGATTTCTTTTGCAAGAAAAGCCTTTGCGCGCAGAAACTGCGATGCGGACGTATTCTCCTTTATTCCCAGAAGTTCCGCTATCTCCTTGTGCCGCATCTGCTCGAACACGAACAGATTGAATACCGTCCTGTAACCGTCCGGCATTCTTTTTATCATCTCCTGAATCACCTCAAGCGGCACGCCGTCAGTGTCCGGGTCTTCATCATCCACGGGGTCGGGCAATTGCTCTACGGCCACAAGGCGCTCTCTGCGCCTCAGCTCCTGCAACGCTCCGTTTACAGCAATCCTGGACATCCATGCCTTAAGCGAACCTTCCCCCCTGTAGCGGAAAGTTCCGAATTTCTCAAAGATACGGATGAATGCATCCTGAAGCACATCCTTGACCCTGTCCCTGTCGACAAGATAACGCGAGGCCACGGATGTAAGATGGGCAGCGTAGCGCTGATACAGCTCGCGCTGGGCTCCCGCATCTCCTCTGCCCACAAGGCGGACGAGTTCCCTCTCAGTCAGGCTATTTTCTTGTCCTGAAGCCAAATTTTGCCACCCCCGTACTGCCGTCAAGTTTTTTCCACTTGAGGCTCAACGTTTTGATTTCTCCGCCCGTATCGGGCAAAGCGTTTATGTCGAAGCAGACTATGCCCTCGGACAACTGTTCTCTGCCGTCCGAATGGCTGTCATGCCTGAGTTCCAATACGTAGGGGTCGTCCGGATCCGTGCCTGCGACAAGATAGAAATCGTGGTGTCCCGGACGTGCGCCCCACCATGTGTTGTAGTGTATCGTCAGGTAGGCATCCTCGCAGGAACTTATCCAGGAGTTTATGAGAATGTCGAGACCGTCAGCTCCCGAAACCCCGGCATCATCGGTGAACGTGCCCTCGTCTATGGGTTCGAGCCACAGCAGTTCGGCCGGGTAGTATTCATCGTCGGGATATTGCAAAGGGCTAACAATCAGCTCGCACAGCGCACGCATCTGGCGTTCGAAGCGATAGCCGGACGGACGGATTTTCAAATCTCCGCACTGGAACCAGACCATGCCGCTCTCGCTGCGGCGCACCGTCACGGCGCACACCGTCCGTCCCTCGAATCCGGCAGAAGACCATTCGTTGTACAGAAACGCCTCCTCCGCCGCCGAGCATGCCATGACGAGCATGGCCGACAGCACGATGCATATATACCTCATGAACCTCATCGTTTTATATAAATGACGGAAAAAGCAGAATCTTGCATCCGGGAGCGGATTAACGTATATGCGGCGCAATGGCGCAGGTGAGGGCGACGAAATCTTCCACGCCGAGCCTCTCTGCCCGCAGGTCCATCAGAGCTGCGACCGGAGAGGAATCGCAGGCATCCGCGAATGAGCTGCCAGTCAAAGGTTTGAGGGCATTGCGCAAAGTCTTGCGACGCTGATTGAATGCGGTCTTGACCACTTGCTTGAAGAGTTTTTCATCGCAACCCAGTCCGGTCCTCCCGTTGCGGGTGAGGCGGATGACGGCGGAATGCACTTTCGGCGGCGGAGCGAAAGCGCCCGGTCCGACAGTGAAGCAATACTCTATGTCGTACCAGGCCTGCAGGAGCACGCTCAGTATGCCGTAGGTCTTGCTCCCCGGCTTTTCGGCTATGCGCTCGGCCACCTCCTTCTGAATCATGCATACCACTTCCGGCACCCGTTCCCTGTCGTCGAGTATCTTGAAAAAGATTTGCGAAGAAATATTGTACGGGAAGTTGCCTATTATACGGTATTTGCCGGGAAAGACACGGTGCATGTCAAGACGCAGGTAGTCGGCCTGGAGCAGGCGCCCCTGGATGCCGGGGAAACGGGACAGCAGATAAACCACAGACTCTCCGTCCAGTTCCACGGCCTTCAGGTCTATGTCCGCCCTTTCAAGAAGATACTGCGTGAGCACCCCTGTCCCCGGCCCTATCTCCAGAGTGTCGCGCACGGAGTCCGGACCCGACACTGCGGAAAGCGCCGACACGATGCGGCCCGCTATGCCCTGGTCAGTAAGGAAATGCTGCCCGAGAGCCTTTTTTGCGCGAACTTCCATAGCGTCAACCCAGTTTGGAGGACAGCCTGGCGGCAAGCTCGAGGAAAGCTCCGGCATCCGGAGCCGTGCCGAGGGCTACCGGTTCCCCGGAATCGCCGCTCTCGCGTATGCTCTGCACAAGCGGGATGCGTCCCAGAAGCTCTACTCCGAGGGCCTCCGCCATTCGCGCCCCGCCGTCCCGGCCGAAAATGTAGTACTTTTCATCCGGATGCTCCGCCGGGGTAAACCACGACATGTTCTCCACCACACCGAATATGGGGCGTTCTATGTTTTTGTTGCGGAACATGCCGGCACCTTTCTCCACGTCGACCAGGGCCACCTCCTGAGGCGTAGTGACGAGCACGGCGCCCTCCATGGGAACCTCCTGCAGCAGGCTTATATGTATGTCGCCCGTGCCGGGGGGCATGTCCACGAGCAAAAAGTCAAGGACTCCCCATTTTACCTGCAATATCATCTGTTTCAGAGCATTGCTCGCCATAGGCCCCCGCCATATGAGAGCCTGTCCGCGTTCGGCGAAATAGCCTATGCTCATCCACTTAACGCCGTATTTTTCCAGCGGTATTATAAGTTCCCGGCCGTTTTCCGTCTCCGCCAGCGGCGCCTCGCCTTCCGTCCCCGTCATAAGGGGCACGGACGGTCCGTACACGTCGGCATCGGCAAGCCCAACCTTGTAACCCAGGCGGGCAAGGGCGCAGGCGAGGTTCACCGCCACGGTGGACTTGCCTACTCCACCCTTCCCCGACGCCACACCCACTATATGCCTGACATTACGCAGGTTCTGGGTGTCGAACTCCGGCTTTTTCTGCTGAGGCGCCTCATCCACGACCACGGCATCGACCTCAGGATTTTCCGCTCCGGAGCGAATCAGGGAGGCGCGCGCTGCACCCACAAGATATTCAGTGAGCGGGTCGCGCCTGCGCGGGAATCCCAATGTAACCTTCAAGACAGGCTGCAAGACTACGTCGTGCACCATCCCGAGCGTCACGATATCCTTGTCTCCGCGGGCCGGGTGGCGCACCTGCCGCAGCGCCTGCAAAACTTCCTCTTTCGTCATCATCCGACTATATTCATTTCGTCAAGCAGATAACCGGCGCCCCCGAACTTGTCTATCATCAGCAGCACATAACGTATGTCCACGCATATGCAGCGCTGGAGATTGGGCTCGAACATGACATCGCTGCTCATGGCCTCCCAGTTGCCGTCGAAGGCGAGGCCTATGAGATTGCCGTCGGCATCCATGACGGGGCTGCCGGAGTTGCCGCCGGTAATGTCGAGGTTGGTGATGAAGCATGTCACGAGCTCGCCGTCGGCATCGGCATACCTGCCGTAATCGCCCTTTTCGTATATTTCTTTCAGGCGGGCAGGAACCCTGAACTCGTAGTTATCCGGATCCTCTTTCTCGATTACGCCTTTAAGGGTAGTGTAGTACTTGTACAGCACGCCGTCCTTCGGCTCATAACTTTTCACCGTACCGTAGGTGAGGCGGCAGGTCATATTGGCATCGGGATATGACGGTTCGCCCTCCTTCCATGCGAGCAGGCTCGCCGCGTATGCCTTGGTGGCTTCTCCCACGGCTCCGCGGCCCTCTATCACAGGAGAGTACAGTGATGCCGTGCATTCGGATATCGCGAGCGCCAGCCTGACAGCGGGATCCGACTCTATGGTCTTGCGCGTGAGTTTTGCGGACCACAGTTTCTCTGCTGAAGTGAACATGCTCTTTTTGAACAGATTGTCCACGAACTTGCGGGTGTCCGACTTGCGTATGTCCTTGCCGTCCACGACAAGGGCTATTTCGGGACCGGCGTTTTCCTTGAAGAAGTCGGTCATGGCCACGGCCACGTCGTAATCGACGCCGGCATCATAGTCTTTGTAGAGACCGTAAAGCACATCGATGGCCGCAGCTATAGCCTCCGGCTCCGGAGTCGAAGACTTTGCCGCATTCCGTATGGCACGCGTCATTACCGAAGCGAAGTTGAGCAGTTCTATGCGTCCCATGCTCTCGCTGAGCAGCGTGGCGGCATGCAGGGGGGCCTTGAGAGACTCCACGCTGGCCGCCATCCTGTCCGTAGCTCCGCCCCAGGCGGCCTGACGCTCAGGACTTTCAGCAATCCACGCATTGAGTTCCTGTTCCTTGCGCTTTTCGCGGCCTATGATGTCGAGGGCCTCGAAAGCCTGCTCCTGGCCTATCCATTTTTTCCAGCCGTTCGAGGAGCCGGAATATTTGCTGGCATACTGCAGGGCGACTTTCTCATCCGCCCTCATGGCTTTCCAGAGTATGTCCTGGCGGACGCCCCTGGCGGCAATGCGGATATTGTTGGTCTCCAGCATGTCTTCGAGCTGGGCCGCGGTCTGGAAGCGCTGCGTGCTGCCGGGATAGCCCATAATCATGGCGAAATCGCCCTCACGGACGCCCTTGAGCGATACGCCGAGGAACTGGCGGGGCACAAAAGGCTTGTTGTCGGCCGAGTAGTCGGCAGGCTCGTTGTCCGGCCCGGCATATACACGGAACACGGAAAAATCGCAGGTGTGGCGGGGCCACATCCAGTTGTCGGTATCGCCTCCGAATTTTCCCACGGATGAAGGCGGCGCACCCACGAAACGCACGTCGCGGTACACTTTCGACACTATGAGATAAAACACGTTTTCATTATAGAAACTGACTATCCTCACCTGGCAATTGGGGTTGGCTTTGGTAGCCTCCTCTATGAGCGCGTTCCTGTCTGCCCCGGCAGCGAGCTCGTCGGTGACGTCGGTCATGCTCTGGAGAAAGCGCACGGTAAGACCCGGCACCGGCAGTTCTTCGCTGCGGCTCGAGGCCCAGTATCCGTCTTCCAGATAGTTGTGCTCGGTGGAAGACAGGGCCTGGATGCTGCCGTATCCGCAGTGGTGGTTGGTGAGGAGAAGGCCGGAGCCGGAAACGATTTCTCCGGTGCAGCCGCCTCCGAATTGCACTATCGCATCCTTGATGGATGAATTGTTGACGCTGTAAATCTGCTCAGGGGTAAGGCGCGAACCGAGATTGCGCATGGCATCCGCATTCATTTTCTCGAGCAGTGGAAGCATCCACATGCCCTCATCGGCGCGAAGCCCCCCTGGGAGGAGCAGCATCGCACCGGCAATCAGTGCAAGTAACTTTTTCATTTTCAAAACAATGTTGGTTCCAATTCCTTAAGGTGAAAACTGCGGCGGTGCTGAGGGGTATAGCCCAGACGCTTTATCGCCTCCACGTGCTCCCGTGTGCCATAGCCCGCATTGCGCTCCCAGCCGTAGCCGGGATACAGGCGTGAAAGTTCTTCCATCTTCTCGTCCCGCCACGTCTTGGCAAGCACTGAGGCCGCCGCGATGCTTGCGTAAGTGGCATCGCCGTGTACGACGGTCGCGTAAGAGTAGCCGTCGAAAGGCATGAACCGGTTGCCGTCTATGAGCAGGAAATCCGGCCTCACGCCCAGCTTGCGGACGGCCTGCTGCATGGCGCTTATGCTGGCTCTCAGGATATTCAGTTCGTCTATTTCTTCAGCGCTCACCGCCGCCACCGCCCACGCTTCCGCCTCCCGTTCGATTATCGCGCGCATCTTGTCCCTGTTGGAGCGGCTCATCTTTTTGGAGTCGTTCAGCAGAGGATGGTGGAAGCCGGCAGGAAGAATCACGGCCGCGGCATATACCGGGCCGGCGATGGGGCCGCGTCCGGCCTCATCGCAACCGGCCTCCCTGCGGCCCGGCTGCATTGCGCTTATCAAATTGACTGCGTGCGGCATGGATTACAAAGATAATCACAAATGCCGAAAACGCCAACATGCGCTCTTACTTGCCGGAATTCCCGCTGAGAATCAGATATTTGATTTCCTGAAGCTGGTCGGATATTTCTCCGAGACGGTCGAAGATGCTGCTTTCCTGCAGATAACCGTCAGTGACGGGGTCGCCGCTGAAAATCTCCGCAGCGCTGCTGCCCGTAATTTCGATGAAGCGTTCCAAGTGTTTGCTAAGGTTTGTTTTCCCGTTTTCAAAATTGATGTATGTGGTGCGTTCCACATCCATCATGTCAGCCATCTGCTGCTGGGTGTAGCCGGTTTCCTTCCGGATTTCTTTTATACGCCGGTGCACTTTGTCCATATCATTTGCAAAATTACAGCAACAGCAAGGTTTGTCCTATAGCGATAAATGCAACATTTGTCTAAAAAATTTCAACATTTGTTTAAAAATTTCGCAAAAACCACCGGTCTCAGCGCCCGGCAGGGTGCGGATTTATTGGATTTTTCGATGCATATCGCAAACTTTGCGGAGCTAAACGGAACGCAAACATGAAAGCCAGCATTTATCAGCGATTTTATTCCCTGCTCCAGACCGGGTCGTACACAAGTTATGAAGGAATCTGCCGCAGTCTCCGGGTATGCCCCGACGACCTCGATGAACTCCTCTTGAATGAATTGGGATACACCGGCATGCAGGTGTTCGAGTGTTATTTTGGTAATCGCAGTAAAAATTATTAGATTTGCGTGCTTTGATAATTAACAACACTTGATACAATGAAAGAATATTCAACCAAAGATGTCCGCAACGTAGTACTTCTCGGAGCAACCAAGTCCGGCAAGACCACTCTGGCGGAAGCCATGCTCTTCGAGGGCAAAGTCATTTCAAGAATGGGTTCCATAGAGGACAAGAATACATTGTCCGACAGCAACGAACTGGAAAAAATCAACCAGCGTTCCATCTACGCCACCCCTCTCTACACTGAATACGGCGGCTGCAAAATCAACTTCATCGACGCCCCCGGGTCCGACGACTTCATCGGCGGAGCATACTCCGCGTTCCGCGTATGCGAGAGCGGACTGCTTCTGGTGAACGCCCAGCAGGGCGTGGAAGTGGGCACGGACAACTTCATCCGCAGGGCCGAGGAGCAGAAACTCCCCGTGATAATCGCCGTGAGCCAGCTCGATGCCGACAAGGCCGACTGGGACAGCGTCCAGAACTCCATGAAAGAGGCTTTAGGGAGCAAAATCATAAACGTGCAGTTCCCCACGTCCACCGGTGCGGCGTTCGACAGCATCATAGACGTGCTCACGATGAAATGCTACAAGGGAAGCAGCGAGGTCATGGACATACCGGCCGAGTTCGCTGACCAGGCCGCCGAATACCGCGAGCAGCTCATAGAAAAGGCCGCAGAGTTCGACGACACCCTCATGGAAAAATATTTCGAGGCCGGAACTCTCAGCGAAGACGAAATACGCAAAGGTCTCAACAAGGGCATCACGGCCGGCGAAGTGTACCCCGTGTTCTGCGTATGCGGAAAGAAAGACATAGGCGTAAAGCGCATCCTCGAGTTCATAAGGAACGTCGCTCCCGCCCCCGACTGTAAGGAAGAAGGCCCCGCCTCCCTGTTCATCTACAAGAACGACGTGGAACAGCACCTCGGCGAAGTGTCTTATTTCAAGGTCATGAGCGGCATACTCACCACCGGCATGGACCTCGAAGATCCGGTATCCGGCAACAAGGACCGCTTCTCCGCGTTCTTCGCAGTGGCCGGAGCCAAGAAAGAGCCCGTCACCAGCCTGCACGCAGGTGATTTCGGCTGTGCCGTGAAGCTCAAGAACAGCAAGTCCAGCACCACTCTCGCCATCCCCGGCTCAGGCATCAGCTACGACCGCATACAGTATCCTGCCCCCAAGTACCGCTGCGCCATCAAGGCCAAGGTCCAGCAGGACGACCAGAAGCTCGGAGACGCGCTCAAGAAGATTTCCGCACAGGATCCCACCGTGGTGGTGGAATACTCCAAGGAGCTCCGTCAGACCATACTCTCCGGCAACGGCGAGCAGCATATCAACATAGTCAAATGGCGTCTTAACAACGAGTTCGGACTGGAAGTGGAGCTTTTCGCCCCGAAGGTGCCCTATCGCGAGACCATCACCAAGGTGGCAAGCGCACAGTACCGCCACAAGAAACAGTCCGGAGGCGCCGGACAGTTCGGCGAAGTGCATCTGCTCGTATGCCCTGCCGAGGGCGAACTGAACACCAAGTTCATGATCAACGGCAAGGAGACGCAGCTGAATGTCAAGAGCCAGGATATCACCGAGCTCGAATGGGGCGGCAAGCTGGAGTTCTACAACTGCGTCGTCGGCGGCGCAATCGACCTCGGATTCATGCCCGCCATTCTCAAAGGTATCAAGGAGAGGATGGTCGAAGGGCCTCTGACCGGCTCCTACGCCCGCGACATACGTGTATTCGTATATGACGGCAAGATGCACCCCGTGGACTCCAAGGAAATCGCCTTCATCATCGCGGGACGCAACGCTTTCCGCGAGGCCTTCCGCAATGCCGGTCCGAAGATTCTCGAGCCCATCTACAACGTGGAAGTGATGACCCCGAGCGAGTATCAGGGCGCCGTCATGTCCGACCTCCAGAACCGCCGCGGCATGCTCGGCGACATGGGTGCGGACAAGGGCTTCGCCATACTCAAGGCCCGCGTGCCGCTTGCAGAGCTTTACCGCTACTCCACCACCCTGAGCTCGCTGACGGCAGGCTCCGCGACCTTCACCATGGAGTTCGCCGACTATCAGCCCGTCCCCGGCGATGTCCAGAACAAGCTCCTCGCCGAATACGCCGCACAGGAGCAGGAGGAAGACTAATAAAAAACATTTCTCCATATCGGAAGGGTGGCCATGCGGTCACCCTTTCCTGCGTATATTAACAGCTGTTCCGGTGCCTCAGAGTGTCCGTCAATGCGGACAAAAAAGCGTGGCAGCGGAGGGATTCGCGGCTTGCGCAAGAAAAATCGGCGAATCGGAAAGAATTGCCGGACTGTTCTGGAGTCTCTCGATATTTTTGCTAAATTTGCAAGACGGATATAACGGATATGATTGTACTGAAATTCGGAGGGTCTTCCGTGGCCAATGCCACGGCGATGTCCAGAGTCCTTGACATAGTTGAGAAAGCGGCAGAAAAAGACAGAGTCGTACTTGTCAGCTCCGCCATAGGAGGCTGTACCGATGCGCTCATAGAGATAGGCCGCTCCGAAGACCCAGAACGCCAGATAGATGAATTGCTCGGGCGTCACATCACCATAATCAACCGCCTGTTCACCGGAAGCGAGCGCAGCGCCGCGACGGCCGAATGCCGCAAGGTCTTTTCGGAAATACGGTGCATTCCTCCGGTGATAGAGGCCTACGGGGAAGTGTTGTCGACCGGGATTCTCGAATACAAGCTCTCCTGCGAGGGCTACCGCACCACCTGGCTCGACTCCCGCAAACTCGTGCGGCTCTCTCCTGACGGGCAGGTGAACATGGAACTTACCTGCAAAAACATAAGCGAGGCCGTCGGAAACTGTCCCAGAACGCGCATTTTCGTGGCCCCCGGTTTCATCGCAGGCGACTGCGAGGGGGAGGTGACGACGCTCGGCAGGGGCGGGTCCGATTACAGCGCATCCATCTATGCCGCCGCCCTCGATGCGGACGACTTGCAGATATGGACAGACGTGCCGGGCATCATGACCACCAACCCTAAATTGGTCCCGTCCGCCCGCACCATTCCGGAAATCAGCTACAAGGCGGCCTTCGACATGGCCCGCTACGGAGCGAAGGTCCTTTACGCCCCTGCGGTGGCCCCGGCCAGGGACAAGGGCATGGCCATAAATATACGCAACACTTTCGACCCCGCCCATCCGGGCACCGTCATCTGCGAACGCAACGCCTCCGAAGCAGAGTGGAAAGGCGTATCATCCATAGACGACCCCATCGACGGCACCACCCTCGTCTGTCTCACAGGTGAAGGCCCTCTCGCCGGGGACAGCGCCCTGCGCCGCATGGCCACGGCCTTGCGCGAATCGGGGATAAAGGCGCTCGATGAACCGTGGAGCGAGGACGGCAATTTCTTCGTCCGCGTCAGAAGCAACGTGGCCCGCAGCACCGTGGCATCCATACACAGGGAGTTTTTCGAAGAGCGCAGCCTGAGGACCGTGGATGTGTGGGTGGCCGGCGACGGCGCCGTGGGCAAAGCGCTCAAAGAGATTATCGGCGCCTGCGGAGGACGCTTCCCCGCCGCCGGAAAACATATCGTGGTCAAGGAGGTATCAAGCGACCGCAACTTCGTGGACAAAGTATTGGCGGAGGCCAGGAGGCGTTCCGTTTTCGTGGACTGCACCGACAGCGACGACATCTGGCGCCAGTTCATCCCCCTGTTCAATGCGGGCATCAACGTGGTCACTTCCAACCGCCGTTCGCTTGCCATTCCATACGTGGACTATGCCGCAATCAAGGCTGCGGCCGCCGAGAACGGATGTTTTTTCCGCTACGACACGACGGTGGGCAACGCGCTGCCGGCCCTCCAGTCGGTTTCCGACGGAGCGAACTGCGGTGACGGGGTATCGTTGATAGAGGCCGTCGTGTCCTGCACCCTCAATTACATCATTTCCGGATACGACGGCACCAGAAGCGACTCATTCGCCACCCTGCTTCGCCGCGCGCAGGCCGAGGGGCTTACGGAATACGACCCGAGGATAGACCTCGGCGGCCGCGACGCCCTGCGCAAGCTCATCATCCTGTCACGGGAAGCCGGCGTGCAGCTGGAAGAAAAGGATGTGGAAATCGTGCCTATGCTCGGCCCGGAATACTTCGAAGGCAGTCTCGAAGATTTCTACAAGAAGCTCGACGAGGATGAGCCGCAGTTTATCCGCCGCGAGGACGAACTGGATGCCCTCGGGATGCGGCAGCGCTTCGTCGCAAGCCTCAGACGCAATGCCGACGGCAGCCACAAGGCGGAGATTCGCATGCGCCTCGTGCCGGAAAGCAGTCCGTTCTACTGGATCAGCGGCACGGAGAACGTGATAGCGATCCACAGCGGAGACACCTATCCCTTAGTAATCAAAGGTTCCGGAGAGGGCGCCAGGTTGGCGGCCCGCGGAATCATTAGAAATATCTTGCAATGAAAGTAGTTATAAGCGGATACGGACGCATGGGCCGTATGATTGAAGGAGTCCTGCTCCAGCGCGGCATAGAACTGGCCGCCGCAACAGAAGACGTATGTTCCATTCCTGAGGATCTCGCACGCGAATGCGTGTGCATAGATTTCACCACGCCGGAAGCGTTTCGGGCCAATTACAAGTGGATTGCGGAACATTTCAAGGCTGCGGTCGTAGGGACGACCGGATGGGACGACATCATGGGAGCCGTCATCGGAGCATTCTACACCGCCGGCACCCCCATGATCTGGTCGTCGAATTTTTCGATAGGAGTAAATGCCGCCTACGCCGCATTGGAGAAAATCTCCGACATACTGAAAGGCTACGGATACATCCCCCATATCGAAGAAACACACCATGTCCACAAGCTTGACTCACCCAGCGGCACGGCAAAGGAAATGGCCCGTCTGATAAAAGACCATCTCGGAGTCAAACCCGACATAACCTCGGTGCGCAAGGGCGAAGAAACAGGCACCCATGTCGTCAAATTCAAGTCCGACGTGGATAAAATCAAGATTTCACACGAAGCATTCTCCCGCCAGGGATTCGCGGAGGGCGCAGTAGTGGCGGCCACCCTCACCGAAGGACTTAGCGGAGTACATACCTTCAAGGAGCTGATACTCAGGAAACATTTCGAGAACTTATAAACAGAACTGCCGAATGAAAATTCCGGAACTGAAAGGCTGCGGCACTGCACTGGTGACTCCGTTCGCACATGACGGAGAAGTGGATTACGAGGCATTCGCATCCCTTGTAGACCGTCAGGTGAAGGGCGGGGTGGATTTTCTCGTCCCGCTCGGCACTACGGCCGAAACTCCGGCACTCGACCACATAGAAATGGTGAGCCTGCTGGAAATCACCCACGACCATGCCGGGGGACGTCCCCTGCTCGTGGGCTGCGGCAGCAACTCCGTGGGCAGCACCCTTGCCCGCATGGAGATGCTCGACTGCGCCGCCGTGGATGCGTGGTTGGTGGTAGTGCCATTCTACAACAAGCCTACGCAGGAAGGAATGTTCCAGTATTTCAAGACCATCGCCGAGCTCAGCAAGAAACCCATAGTCTTATACAACGTGCCGGGGAGGACAGGGGCGAACATGCTGCCTGAAACCTGCCTGCGGCTTGCCCGCGAGGTGCCTGGCATAATAGGGGTCAAGGAGGCTTCCGGCAAGCTGGAACAGGCAAGGGAAATCATAGACGGGGCGCCCGCCGACTTCATGGTGCTCAGCGGCGACGACGACCTCACCATAGACATGATGAAGTGCGGGGGCAGGGGCGTGATTTCCGTGGCGTCCAACATTGCGCCGGACAAGGTTTCCGCCATGGTCCACGCCATGCTCGAGGGCCGCACGGACGAGGCGGAAAGGCTTAATGACGCACTCGCCCCCTTGTTCAAGGCATGTTTTGTCGAATCGAACCCCATCCCCGCAAAGGCAGCCCTTGCGCAGCTCGGCCTGTGTACGGACTGCATGCGTCTGCCGCTCGTGCCTGCTTCCGATAGCACGCGGGCGCTGCTGAAAGAAATACTGAATAAATGAACAGGCTGATTTGGAAAATATTGCTGTCAGGGTGCATATTTCTCCTTCCCTGCTCCTGCCAGCACAAAAGGGTCGATTATTACTACACGAGCATAATCGAGTACGTAAATAATTGTCCGGGGCCTGTCGAACTTAAATTCGAGGGCAAGGCAGCCCAAGTTCCGGACATGCTGCGCATCGAAAGCGGAGAAAGCAAATCTTTCGGGTTTAGCAGCGAGGGACCGATGTTCCCGATCATAGGGAGAATAGAAATCAAATCCGTGCAATCCGGGAGCATTGTAATGCATGAATACAGCGATGCCGGATTGACAAACAATCTGTGCGAAAGCGCTTCATACACGTGTTCGGACAGCGCGAAAAGAGAAAAGACCTACAGATTCGTATTCAATCCGGACTTCTTTTCAGCTACTGGCGAGTAATCCTGGCCCCTATGGCGTTGAGGCGGGTGTCTATGTTCTCATAGCCCCGGTCTATCTGCTCGATATTCTCTATTACGGAAGTGCCGCTTGCCGACATCGCCGCAAGCAGCATGGCGATACCGGCGCGTATGTCGGGGGATGTCAGCCGCCCGCCGCGCAGCTGCATACGGTGGTCATGCCCTATGACGACGGCCCTGTGCGGATCGCACAGGATTATCTGCGCCCCCATGTCTATCAGCTTGTCGACGAAGAACAGACGGCTCTCGAACATCTTCTGGTGTATGAGCACGCTGCCCCGGCACTGCACCGCCGTCACTAACAGCACGGACAGCAGGTCCGGAGTGAGCCCCGGCCAGGGGGCATCGGCCATGGTCATTATGGATCCGTCTATGAAGCTCTCTATGATGTAGCTCTCCTGTTCGGGTATCCAGATGTCGTCGCCCCGTTGTTCGAGCCTTATTCCCAATCTGCGGAAGCACTCCGGGATTATGCCGAGCTCGTCGAAATGCACGTCGGTAATCGTAAGTTCGCTGCGGTTGATTGCCGCCATGCCGATGAAAGAGCCCACCTCTATCATGTCCGGCAGCACCGTATGCGTCGCTCCGTGCAGCTCTTTCACCCCCGTTATTTTCAGCAGGTTGGACCCTATGCCCTCGATTTTCGCGCCCATGGCGGAAAGCAGGCGGCAGAGCTGCTGGACATAAGGCTCGCAGGCGGCGTTGTATATGGTCGTGACACCTTCGGCAAGCACGGCCGCCATCACTATATTGGCAGTGCCAGTGACCGAGGCCTCGTCGAGCAGCATGTAGCTGCCTTTCAGTGGGCCGTGCGAAGTCAGCTTGTAGGCGCAGCGGGAGGTATCGTATGAGCAGTCGGCTCCGAGCTTCATGAATCCGTCGATGTGGGTATCCACCCTGCGCCGTCCGATTTTGTCCCCTCCCGGCTTAGGGAAATAGGCCAGGCCGAAGCGGGCGAGCAAGGGGCCCACCACCATGACCGAGCCGCGCAGACGCGAACATTTTTCCACGAACTCGGCGCTGGACACATAAAATTCGTTGATATGCGACGCCGTGAAGCTGTAGTCTCCCTTGGCATGACGCACCACTTTCACGCCCATGCCCTCCAGCAGGGATATGAGGTTGCGCACATCGAGTATCTCAGGGATGTTGCCTATGCGCACCTCTCCGGGCGTGAGCAACGCTGCGCTGATGACTTCAAGTGCTTCATTTTTTGCCCCCTGGGGACTTATGCTGCCGCTAAGGCGGTGCCCGCCTTCCACTACGAATGAGCTCATTGCCGTGTTCCGAGTTTCAATTTTCCCGTAAATTTAATAAATTATTCTATAAAGCCGACGAGACACTTTTTTTGCTAAATTTGCATTCAGGAATATTAGATACTCGACTATATGTACAGAACCCACACTTGCGGCGAGTTGCGTCTCGCCGACAAAGGCAAGAAAGTAACCCTGTCGGGATGGGTGCAGAAATCCCGAAAACTCGGCGGAATGACATTCATAGACCTGCGCGACCGCTACGGCATAACGCAGCTCGTGGCCGAAGCCGACTCCCCCGCCGGAGCCGCAGCCTCAGAGCTCGGACGCGAATATGTCATAAAGGCAAGCGGAGAAGTGCTCGAAAGGGAGAGCAAGAACGCAAAGATGCCGACCGGCGACATTGAAATCAGGCTCGAGAGCATAGAAATCCTCAACCGGTCGTCCGTCCCTCCGTTCACCATAGAGGAGCAGAGCGACGGAGGAGAGGACCTGCGCGCGAAGTACAGATACCTCGATTTGCGCCGCCCGCCCCTTCAGAGGGCGCTCGCCCTGCGGCACAGGCTCGCGCACGAGGTACGCAACTACCTGGACGCCCAGGGTTTCATGGAAATAGAGACTCCGTGCCTCATCAAGTCCACGCCGGAGGGAGCCCGCGATTTCGTCGTTCCCTCCCGCATGAATCCCGGCACCTTCTACGCCCTGCCCCAGAGTCCGCAGACCTTCAAGCAGCTGCTGATGGTCGCCGGGTACGACCGCTACTTCCAGATAGTCAGATGCTTCCGCGACGAGGATTTGCGCGCTGACAGGCAGCCGGAGTTCACGCAGATAGACTGCGAGATGAGTTTCGTGGAGCAGGAGGACGTGCTGTCCACCTTCGAAGGGATGATGAGGCAGATGTTCAAAAACGCCCTCGGCGTGGACATCCCCAATCCCCTGCCGCGCATGAGCTGGTACGATGCGATGGACAAGTACGGCTCGGACAAGCCGGACATACGCTTCGGAATGGAAATACATGAAGTATCGGAGCTCGTGAAGGGCTGCGGCTTCGGAGTGTTCGACGAGAGCGCCTACATCGGTGCCATAGCCGTCCCCGGAGCGGCGGAGTACACGCGCAAGCAGCTCGACGAACTGACCGAATGGGTGAAGCGCCCGCAGGTCGGAGCGAAAGGCCTCGTGTACGTGAAGCTGAACGCCGACGGCAGCATCAAGTCTTCGGTGGACAAGTTCTACGGTCCTGAGAAATTGCAGGAGGTGGCCGCATCCTGCGGAGCGGCGACAGGAGATTTGCTGCTGCTCATGTGCGGAGACAAGCGCAAGACACAGAACAGGCTCGGAGTGCTGCGCATCGAGATGGGCAACAGGCTCGGGCTGAGGAATCCTGAGGTATTCGCCCCCCTGTGGATAGTGGATTTCCCCCTCTTGGAGTGGAGCGAGGAAGACGGACGCTTCTATGCGATGCACCACCCGTTCACGGCCCCGAAGCCGGAACACGAAAAGTGGTTCTATTCGGACGCCAAGGAAGACCTGGAACGGGTCTGCGCCAATGCCTACGATTTCGTGCTGAACGGCACGGAGCTCGGCGGCGGCTCCATAAGGATACACAACGCCGACATGCAGAAACGCATGTTCGAAGTGCTCGGAATAGGCCCGGAGGAGGCGGAATACAAATTCGGCTTCATCATCAACGCCTTCAAGTTCGGAGCGCCGCCCCACGGAGGTCTCGCATTCGGATTCGACCGTGTCTGCGCACTTTTCGGCGGACAGGAGACCATAAGGGACTACATAGCATTCCCCAAGAACAACCAGGGCCGCGACGTGATGATCGATTCGCCCTCCAGGATAGACGACTCCCAGATGGAGGAACTGTTCCTGTCATCTACGGCAAAGGCATGATGGAAGGGCCGCAGATACTTTCGGACAGGGTGGAAAACGGCGTCAGGCATATCTGCGCCGCAACGGACCCTCTCGTGTGCTCGAGGCAGATAGACTTCGACCTCATCGACGGCAAAATCCACAACCTGCGCTATGTCAAAGGCTGCAACGGCAACCTTCAGGCCATAGGCGCCCTGCTCGAAGGGGCACCGGCGGAATTTGCCGCAGAGCGTCTGGCCGGCATCAACTGCGCGGGCAGGGGCACATCCTGTTCGGACCAGCTGAGCCGCATACTCAAGAAAATAGCGGAACGATAAAGCAGTCACGGATATGCGCATCGAGCACAATTTCGATTTAAGCGGGCACAACACCTTCGGCATGAAGGTAAGGTGCGCATGCTTCGTCGAATACGAAAGCCTCGCCGAACTTTCGGGGCTGGACTTCGACAGTCTGCCGAAGCCCTTCAAACACATAGGGGAAGGGTCCAACCTGCTGTTTACCGGAGATTTTCCGGGCACCATACTGCACAGCGCGATACGTAAGATAAAGTATGTGGACATGGGGCTCGACGAACTGTCCGTGGTCGTCGGCGCCGGGGTGCGCTGGGACGCTCTCGTGGAGGAGCTTTGCTCGCACGAACTCTGGGGCGCAGAGAACCTTTCCCTCATTCCCGGCGAGGTCGGTGCGGCGGCGGTGCAGAACATAGGGGCATACGGCGTGGAGTTCAAGGATTTGGTATCGGGAGTGTCCTGCTTCGACATGCAGGAGCGCCGGAGCTGCAAGTTCACGGCCGCCGAATGCGGATACGGATACCGCGACTCCGTGTTCAAGAACAGCGGCGGACGCTACATAGTCATATCGGCGCTGCTGCGGGTGTCGCGCAAGCCGAGGCCCCGACTGGACTACAAGGGGCTGGAAGGCATCGATGCGTCATCGCCCGCGAAGGTGCGCGAAGCCGTCATACAACTGAGGCGCAGCAAGCTGCCGGATCCGTCCGAGACGGGAAATGCCGGCTCTTTCTTCAAGAATCCCGTGGTGAGCGCCCTGGATTTCACCCGCATAGCGGATGCCGCGGGAAGCTCCGAAGTGCCCCACTACGTACTTCCCGACGGATTCATCAAGGTGCCTGCCGCCTGGCTTATAGACCAGTGCGGGTTCAAAGGCGAGACCTGCGGAGGAGCCGCCGTATGGCAGAAGCAGCCATTGGTGCTCGTGAACGCCACAGGCGATGCCACGCCCGAAGACATACTCGAACTCGAAAGACGCATAACGGCCCTCGTACACGAGAAGTTCGGAGTGCGGCTGAGTCCTGAAGTCGAGCATATCGGGGATATTTGATATATTTGCACAGTATGGAGTTCCTGCATTTTTCGCTCGTAGATTTCATAGACATCGTGCTGGTCGCCGCGGTGATATACCTCATTTTCCGCTGGATAAGGGGGTCGTCGGCGATGAATATCTTCATAGCGCTTATCATACTGTTCCTCGTGCGGGTGCTCTCGAAAGCGCTGAGCATGCGCATGACTTCGGAACTGCTCGGAGCCATACTGGACATGGGCGCATTGGCCATAATAATCATTTTTCAGCCAGAGATACGCCGATTTCTCAACAACATTGGCCGCACAGCAGGGAACAATACTTTCGTGAGGCGTTTCCTGAGCCGCCGGCAAGCCGAAGGACTCGACAGCGACACCATGACGGAACTGGCCCTTGCCGTGGATCAGATGGCATCGTCGAAGACCGGAGCGCTCATAGTGATACGCCGCAGGGACAACCTCCTGAGCATCATAGGAACCGGCGACAACATAGATGCGAAAGTCAGCCAGCGGCTGATAATGAACATATTCTTCAAAAACACGCCGCTTCACGACGGGGCCATGGTGATAGGAGACAACCGCATAATAGCGGCCCGATGCACCCTGCCCATCACCGACCGCCTCGACCTCCCGGCATCCTACGGGATGCGGCACAGGGCTGCCATAGGACTCGCCGAACAATGCGATGCCGATGTGATTGTGGTGTCGGAGGAAACCGGCGAGATAAGCCTCATACAAGGCGGGAAGCTCACCCGCATCGACTCTCTCAATGTCTTGAAACTCAAACTGCAGGAAAATGACGACTGACAGACTTGAGAGCAAACTCGGCTTCGACAAGGTAAGGGAGATAATCTCGGACAAGTGCAAGACCGACTACGCCGCCGAAAGGGTGGCGCAAGAGAAGCTGTCCACCTCGGCATCGACCATACGCAGGCGCCTGCAGATAACGGACGAAATGCGCCTGATACTGATGTTCGAGGAAAGTTTCCCGACGACGGGATACATCGACGGTCTGCCTTTCCTCGAACCCCTGTCGCGGGAGGGAAGCAGCATAGACACGCTCAACCTCACCAAACTCAAGACCCTGCTCGACACGGTGCGCCGCGTGACCGGGTTCTTCTCCGGCATGAAGGACGGAATATACCCGCTGCTCAAGGCCCTCAGCGCACCCGTCGCCAGCTTTCCGGAAATCCTGCGCCGCATAGACCTGATTATCGACCGCTACGGAGACATCAGGGACTCCGCCTCCGAAGAGCTGCAGAGCATACGCAAGCAGCTGCGCGACAAGGAAACGGCCATATCGAGACGAGCGGGGGCCATCCTGCGGCAGGCCCAGGCCGACGGCCTTGCGGACCCCGATGCATCGGTGGCCATGCGTGACGGAAAATATCTCATCCCCGTAAGCGCGGCGTCCAAACGCAAGATAAGCGGGTTCGTCTACGATGAGTCGGCGAGCGGAAAGACAAGTTACATAGAGCCGGCGGAAATACTCGAGCTGGAAAACGACATAAACGAGCTGCATTTTTCCGAAACCCGTGAAATCGCACGCATACTCAGGGAGTTCACCGTGTTCCTCAGGCCCTATCTGCCGGAGGTGCTCGATTCCGCGCGATTCATCGGGGAAATAGACTTCATCATGGCGAAAGCGCAGACGGCACTGGACTTCATCGCCGGCATGCCCGTCATTTCCCAGGACGGGTCGCTGTCGCTGCGCAAGGCGCGTCACCCGCTGCTCGAAAGGGCGCTGCGCAGGGACGGCAAGCAGATGGTTCCGCTCACCGTATGCCTCAACCCGACAAAGCGCATATTGCTGATTTCAGGGCCCAATGCCGGAGGCAAATCGGTGTGCCTGAAGACCGTCGGGCTGTTGCAGTATATGTTCCAGTGGGGCATGCTGATTCCGACTTCGGAGACTTCAGAACTTCCGGTGTTCGACCGCATCTGCGTGAGCATAGGGGACGACCAGTCCATAGAAAACGACCTCAGCACCTACAGCTCCTTCCTGTCTGACATGCGCAGGATGCTCGCGGAAGCCGACGGCAGCACGCTCGTGCTGATAGACGAATTCGGGTCGGGCACGGAACCGGCCGCAGGAGGGGCCATAGCGGAGGCGATACTGGCGGAAATCGACCGCCGCGGGGTATGGGGCGTGATAACCACCCACTATACCAACCTGAAACTGTATGCCGCCGGGGCCGACACGCACGTGATAAACGGGGCCATGCTGTACGATTCTTCCAAGATAGCCCCCATGTTCGCTCTCGAGACCGGGCTTCCGGGAAATTCTTTCGCTTTCGAGCTGGCCAGGAAGATGAGGCTGCCGGAGTCCATAGTCAAGGACGCGGAGGCGCGGGCCGGAGAAGAATTCGTGGGCATGGAGCGCAACCTGCGCAAGATAGCCCGCAACCGCAGGCAGCTGGATGAGAAGCTGCAGAAGATACGGCACACCGACAAGGCCCTGGAAGGCCTCACCGAACGTTACCAGCAGGAGCTGGAAGACATACGCAGGCAGCGCAAGGATATAATCGAGGAGGCGCGCAAGGAGGCCGAGCAGATAGTCCGCGGGGCCGGGGCGCAGGTGGAGAAAACCATACGTGTAATTAAGGAATCGCAGGCGGACAAGGAGCAGACGAAAGCGGCACGGGCCGAGCTGCAAGGGTTCATAGGCGCCTTGCAGGAGAGAAAGAGCCGCCAGCAGAAAGAGCGGGACGAATACATAGACCGAAAGATAGACAAGTTGGAGAAGCGGCGCAGGAAAGAGGCTTCCGGAGGCGCTGCGGCAGAGACTAAGCACAGGGAGGAGCCGCTGCAGGTGGGCGAGAAAGTCAAGGTCCGGAGCAACGGGCTCGTCGGAGAGGTCACGCGCGTGAAGGGCAGGAATGTGACCATAGCCGTCGGGAACATATCCAGCACGATGAAGGCCGACGGATTGGTGCGCATCTCATCTAACGAGTTTCGGGAGCTGTCCCGCAAGGTTTTCGCCCCGGTGCAGCAGCGCACGGACGCGGCCATAAGTTCGCGCAAGCTCAATTTCTCTCCGGAGATAGACCTCCGCGGCCAGCGTCTTGCCGAGGCCCTCGACACTGTCATGCACTACGTGGACGACGCCATCATGCTCAACATGAACGAGGTGCGAATCATCCACGGCAAGGGCACCGGCGTGCTGCATGAAGAAATACAGAAATATCTCCGCACCGTTCCGGGCGTGGCATCCGTCAGGGACGAAGACGTGCGCACCGGCGGTTCGGGCGTAACCATAGTAACACTGGAATGAACGAGCATCACTCATACTGCGTGATCATGGCCGGAGGTCTCGGCACGCGGTTCTGGCCCGTAAGCCGCGATTCACGGCCAAAGCAGTTCCTGAATTTTTCGCGCGGCGGCAAATCTTTTCTCAGGATGGCGTGGGAGCGCGCCATCGGGGTCGTCCCCGAACAGAACATACTCGTGGTATCCCTCGAACGCTACCGCGACCTCGTATTGAAGGAAATACCCGGTCTGCATGAAGAAAACCTGCTGCTGGAGCCGCACAACCGGAATACGGCGTCATGTATAGCCTATGCCACCTGCACCCTGCTCAAACGTGACCCCGAAGCCGTCGTGCTCGTGACCCCCGCCGACCACATGATAAGCGACACCGCCCTTTTCTGGGACACCGTCCGGCAGGGTCTGGACTATGCCGCGGAGCATGACGTGATACTCACGCTCGGAGTCATGCCAAGGCGCCCGGACCCGAATTTCGGATACATACAGACAGACGGACCGGCCTGGGAGGGCAAGCCGGTGAAAGTGAAGACATTCACTGAGAAGCCCAGCAGAGAGATGGCCAAAGTGTTCATAGACAGCGGCGAATTTCTCTGGAACTCCGGAATATTCATTTGGAAGGCCTCGGTCATTTATGAAGAGCTCGCCAAATACGTGCCCCAGATAGCCGGGCAATGGAACGGCTGGGAGCAGTTCGTCTCCACGCCTCACGAGCAGGAATACCTGCAGCGCATCTATCAGGACATGCCCCGGACTTCCATAGATTATGCCGTGATGGAAAAGTCGGACAGGGTGATGGCCATCCCCTCGCGCTTCGACTGGACTGACCTCGGCAACTGGGAGTCGCTGTACGAGTATTTTTACGACCGAGACGTGTCAGGCAACGCCATACGCGTGGGCGGCAAACTGCTGAGCCGGCACAATTCCGGTTCCATGGTGCTTTCGCCCAAAAGCAACAAATTGGTGGCCGTGAAGGGCCTCAAAGACTATCTGGTGCTCGACCTCGAAGACGTGCTTTTCATCTGTCCGCGGGACGAGCAGAGCATAAAGGATTTCATCAGCGAACTGCTGATACCGGAATACGAAGACTTCAGATAATGAGCCTGCTGATAAAAAACGTGATTCTCGACGGGGCTCCCGCCGACATACTCATAAAAGACGGCCGCTTCGCATGCCTGCATGCGGCCCCGGGCGCAGAGGCGGAAAATGTGATAGACGCATCTTCCATGGCCATACTCCCGGCCTTCTACAACACCCATACACACGCGGCCATGACACTGTTGCGGGGCTATGCCGACGACATGCCCCTGCAAAGCTGGCTGAACGACTGGATATGGCCATACGAGGACAAACTGACGCCGGAGGACATACGCCGCGGAAGCCGGCTCGCCATAGAGGAGATGAAAGCTGGCGGCAGCGTGTTTTTCAACGACATGTATTTCGACATAGACGAAACTATGGACGAAGTGCAACTGTCTGGAATGCGCGCCTGCATAGGCGTGACCATGATGGACAACCATTCGGGGGTGCAGAGGCTCGAAAAGGAAGCACGGCTGCGCGAATGGAAAGACAGCGACAGGCTGAGCTTGTGCGTTGCCCCGCATGCCGTATACACCTGCGGGGCGGAGACCCTCGAGCTCGCCGCACGCCTCGCGCGGGAGAACGGCCGCAAGCTGCACATACACCTCTCCGAAACGGCCCGCGAAGTCAGCGACTGCATTGCGCAGACCGGCATGACTCCGGTACGCTACCTCGACAGCATAGGCTTCCTCGGTCCTGATGTGATTGCGGCACACTGTGTGCATGTGGACAGGGAGGAATGGGACATTCTGGCCGAACGCGGCGTCACGGTCGCGCACTGCCCTTGCTCCAACATGAAACTCGGCAGCGGCCGCTTTCCGTATGAAGACGCCATCGCGAGCGGAGTGAGGATAACCCTCGGAACCGACGGTTGCAGTTCAAACAACAATCTGGACATGCGGGAGGAGATGAAAACCGCGGCCCTGCTGGCCAAGGTAAGCGGGGATGCTACCCTGCTGAGCGCATCGCAGGTGCTGGAATGGGCCACACGCAACGGCGCAGAGGCATTCGGGATAGATGCCGGAGTAATCGCAGAGGGCAAGCTGGCCGACGCGATACTCGTGAGCCTCGACCATCCCAAGATGAAACCCTGCCACAACTTGGTGTCCAACTGGGTGTACTCGGCGGATACATCCTGCATAAAATACGTAATTTGTAACGGAAAACCGATATGAACAAATTTCAGAAAAGGCGCATGCATCTTCGCAGCCTGCTTGCCGGAGAAAGCGGCATCGTGATTTTCATCGGCAACGTGGATTCCGCGGCCCAATACCGCGACTGCGCCTACAAGTGGCGCCAGGACAGCAACTGGCTCTATTTCTTCGGCATAGATGAGCCCCGCTTCGCGGCTCTGATGGACCTCGACTCCGGACGGGACACAGTATATGCCGATGACTACGATATAGACGACATCATCTGGACCGGGCCCATGCCGTCTGTGGCCACGCTCGCGGAAGGGGCGGGGGCAGACGGTTCCGCCCCATACGAGGACTTCTCGCGCGATGTGATTGCGGCACGCGACGCGGGCCGGCGCATTCATTTCCTGCCGGTGTCCCGCTGGTACAACGCCGTGCTTGCAGGCCGGCTCCTCGGAGTGCCTCCGGAAGAAACCTTCAGCAAGAGCAAGAAAGGATGCCCCCTGGCATCGGATCCCCTTGTCCGTGCAGTGGTGAAGATGCGTCTTGCCAAGGACGCGGATGAACTCGCGCTGCTCGATGCGGCTTCCGACCTCGGGTACAGGATGCATACGGCAGCACGCAAAGGCATTCGCACGGGACGGACGGAGCAGGAAATAGTCGGAGACATGGAGCAGGTGTCCGCCGGCTGGGGCTGGGGCACGTCCTTCCCCACCATACTCACACAGCACGGAGAGATTTTCCATTGCCACTCCCACGACAAGGCTTTGGAGGCCGGCAGGCTCCTGCTTGTGGACGCCGGGGTGGAATCCAATGAGCACTACGCCTCGGACCACACCCGCACATATCCCGTCTCCGGCCGCTTCACCGCCCGCCAGAGGGATATATACCAGACGGTATATGAATGCAACGAACTGGCGTTCAAGATGATTCGTCCCGGAATCAAATATGCCGACTGTCATGTGGCCGTGGCCCGTCACATGCTCGACAACCTCTCTCAGCTGGGGCTTGTAAGCGGAGACCCGGCAGAAATGGCGGCGGAAGGTATAGGAGGGCTGTTCATGCCGCACGGACTCGGGCACAGCATGGGACTCGACGTGCACGACATGGAAGACCTCGGAGAAGACATCGTGGGATACGATGATGACCAGCAGCGCTCGGACCAGCTCGGACTCGGAAGCCTGCGCATGGCAAGGCGGCTCGCCGCCGGCAATGTGATTACCGACGAGCCCGGCATATATTTCATCCCGGAACTCATTTCCCGCTGGAAAGAAGGCAGGGTCGACAAGGGCAGGGTCAATTACGACAGACTGGAAGCCTATCTCGACTTCGGCGGCATAAGGCTCGAGGACGATGTGCTCGTGACGGATGACGGCGCACGCAGGCTCGGCTCCGCCCGCCTGCCTATAGCCCCCGACGATGTGGAGGCGGCCATGGCGGAAGACAAGGGAGCGGCCTGATGCCTATGGACCCGCGCTTAACCTCGCTTACACCTGAAAAACTTCTTGCAGCCCTCGGCGACCTGCTTATGCCGAGGGGGTGCATAGTATGCGGGAGGACGCTGATTCCTGGGGAACGGCATTTGTGCTGTTCCTGCCTTGCGGAGCTCCCGCTGACACACTTCGAGCGCATGCCGCGCAATCCAATGGCGGACAGTTTCAACGGGCGGCTCTCCGAAGAATCGCATACGGAGTATCTGCATGCCGCGGCACTGTTCTCATACGACAGGGACGGCGGCTACGACCGCATATCCAAAGACGTCAAATATGGCCGCAACTTTGCCGCCGGACGGTGGTTCGGCGCGATGCTGGGAAAAAGACTGTGCGCGTCCGGGCTTTATTCGGGGGTCGACATAGTCTGCTGCGTCCCCCTGCATTGGGCCAGGCGTTTTCGCCGTGGGTACAATCAGGCAGAGATTATCGCGTCCGCCGTGGCCGGGCAGCTGCCCGGAGCCGTTGCCGAGCCGCGCCTGCTCGAACGCATGCGGCACACCCGAAGCCAGGCAGGACTCGGGACGGAGGAGAAGGCCGCCAATGTGGCCGGAGCCTTTGCTGTGAGGCGGGCCGTCGCACAGCGCCACTCCGGTGCGCGTCATATACTCGTTGTGGATGATGTGTTCACCACAGGGGCCACCATGGCGGAATGCGCAAAGGCGCTGATGCGGGCATTCGGCCCCGGGGTCAGAATCAGCGCGGCCACGCTCGCATATGCGGACGGCCGATAGCCGGATTCCCGGATGTCTTGATTTTTAGAAAAAATGATTATATTTGCAGTCCCGTTTGACAAAGCGTGGTGAGACTGGAGAGGTGGGTGAGTGGCTGAAACCACCGGTTTGCTAAACCGACGTACGG
>JAFLUX010000002.1 GCA_022508605.1 Bacteroidales bacterium
TCGCATCGTTGTTGAGCGAGGCGAACTATGTGGGGATGACCGCAGAGCAGAAGGAGGAATATGAAGATGCAATGAGACGGGACTGGGACTACAAAAACACAATCGATTGTGCCCACGACGAGGGCTTTGCCGAGGGCGAAGCCAAAGGCCGTGCCGAAGGCGAAGCGAAAGGGCTCGCGGCCGGACGGGCGGAGGAGCAGCGCGCCATAGCGAAGAGGCTATTGGCTGCGGGAGTGTCTATCGAGCTTGTTGCCGAGGGCACTGGTTTGACAGTCGAGCAGGTGAGAGAGCTGCAAAAGAGGTAGGAAGGCATTATGCCGATTCTTGCTTCTCACCAACAATATTCGAGTGTTTCAACAGGTGATAAAAAGTGAAAGGGCGGCCAATGGCCGCCCTTTCTTGCGATTAACTATACAAGACTATGTATCGACTATTTGATGACATAGTTGATGGTGTGTACTGCCGCGTCGTAGTTTACGGTATTCCACAGATTGCTGGCAGATGCGGGGGCGCCGTTGAGGCTGCCGGAAACCTGGATGGGGCTTGCAGGAGTACCGAGGACGATGTTCTGGGTCTTACCGTTGAAGTAGCCGATAATGAAACCTGTGTTGGAGGAGGCATCGCTGGTGGTAATCTTGCAGTCAACTACACAATCGGCACCCGTGTCGTGTGCGGCATTGCCGATGCAGCCGATGAATCCGCCGATACCGCCGGTAAGCTTTACCTTGGCGATAACTTCACCCTTGGCAGCGCAGCCGGTGATGGCATGACCCTGGCTGTGGAATCCGCAGAGGGAGCCTATGGCTGAGCCGACGTCTCCGGACTCGAGGGTAATGACACCTTCATTGGTGCTGCTCTCCATGATGCCGGTTCCGCCTTCCACACCGCCGAGACGCATCTTTGCGACACCCTTGCCGGTGATGTTGCCCTTGTTGGTGCATCCGTTGACGGATGTGCCGGTCGTGGGCTTCTCCTGTCCGGGCCAGCCGACTATGCCGCCGATGGCGGAATTGGACTTGGAGGCATCGCTGTCGATTATGATGTTGCCCTCGTTGACGCAGTTGATGTAGCTGGTATTGGAGAAAGGACCGTCATTCGTGTTGGTGAATGCATAGTCACCTCCGCCGATACCGCCGACGCAAGCGATGAACTCGTAGGCGATTGCGGTTCCGGGAGTGGTGCTCTTGATAGAGACGTTGACCTCGCCATAGTTGTTGCTGTTGCTGACTGCTCCGCAAGGAGAACCTACAACACCGCCAATCTGGTTGCGGTTCATGTTGGCGCCAATCTTGTCGGCCTGGTTATAGCTGTGGCTGACCTTTCCGTGGTTGTTGCATCCTGTGATGCTGAAGCCTGCTGCGCCATAAGCGGCGATACCGCCGGTGGAGGGCAGAGAGCCGGTAGCATCCACAATCTGAACCTTTGCGCTGGGATATGCCGCGCTGAATGAAACGGCACCCTTGTTGGTGCATCCAGTGACAGGAGCTGAGCTGTAGCCGACGATACCAGCGGTACCCACTGCCACGGTTGCTCCGTCGATGACGACGCTGACGGCCCCTTCGTTGGTGCAGTCGGAAATCTCACCGCTGGACAGACCTGCGATGGCGGCGACCAGGCGGGGCTCATCTACGGAAGATACGCTGAGAGCGACATCACCCTGGTTGGTGATACCCTGAATCGTACCCTGGTTGTTGCCGGCGACGATGCCGAAGTATGTGGCCGTAGGTTCGAAAGAGCAGCTCTTGTCGAATGTGATGTTCTTCACTGTTCCGGTGAGGGTGGTGAAGAGGGGAGCGCCGCTCTTGAGTCCTTTGATGACGTGTCCCTTTCCGTCGAGGGTGCCTTTGAAGGTCTCGACGGGGTTGAGCGCGACACCGGTGAGGTCTATGTCGGCCTCGAGGCTGAATTCGGAAGCTGATGAAGCGTTCCCGGCCTCGACCCTGATGAACTCTATGAAGGCGTTGACATCGGCCATTGCGGGGTTGAACTTGCTGGGCTCGGTGGTGGAGACGCTGGCGGTGGTGTACTCGGAAGCCTTCTCACCCTGGAGAGCCTTGACACGGATGTCATAAGCGGTCTGCGCGACGAGACCTTCAACCTCATAAGTCGTGGCCTTCAGGCCGTCTACCACGGACCATTCGCCGGAAGTGGCGGCCTTGTATTCGAAGGTGTAGGAATCAGCGAAAGGTACGGCGTTCCAGTTGGCCCTGAAGCTCTGGTCAGTCGCGGTTGCAGTGAGGTTGGCGGGAGCGCCGAAGGTGGCCTGGACCGTGCCGGTGCCTACCTGAATGGCCGAGGGAGCGGAAGCGCTGCCGATGTAGGTCCAGTCAGAATACTTGTACCCGTCGTAGTTCGCCCTGATGCGGGCATAGTAGAAGTCGTCCTTCTGGAGGCTCTTGAACACATAGCTGGTCTCGGGAGCATATACTACCTTATAGACAGATGCGTTCACAGGGTCGGCGTTGCCGAGGTCTTTAGTCAGCTCGACAGTGAATGAAGTCGCACCGGCGGATATGGCCTGGTCTGCAGACCAAGTCAATCCGACTGCTGTGGAGGTGGAAGTTCCTTCGTCATAGGCGAGGGATGAAACGGCAGGCTTTGAGCTGTCAAGGCCTCCTTTGGTTTCCGTCTCCTTGGTGCAGGCGGCGATTGCCAAAAGGCCGGCCGCCATTGCAATATACTTGTTGTATTTCATACTTTATTGCTGTTAACCGTTATCTGTAGTCACCGGCGCAGAGGTCTGCGGTATTGACCGTGTCGGTACTTGAGTAGGTGAGCTTGCCGTTGTTGGCGCAGTCCACGAAGTCGGCATTGCCGCCGCTCTTCTTCGCGGCGAGGATGCCGCCGACAGCGCTGGCGTAAGCCCTCGGGGCCGCTGTACCTGCGAAGGTGTAGTCGAGGTCTCCGTTGTTGGTGCACTTGGTGTAAGTGACGCTGCCGGTAGCCTTGCTGGCGTCAGCGACGATGCCGCCGACGAAGCACCTCCAGTTGACAGAAGCGATGCTGGTCTGCTGGATGACGTTGAGCTTGCCGTGGTTGACGCAGTTGCTGACATCGTAGTCGGCGCCGCCCGCTATTCCGCCGAGACGGCTGATGCTCTGAGGGCTGGTGACCTTGTAGTTATTGTTGTTGACGCAATTGTCGATCTTGGCGGTGACATAACCGAACACACCTCCGAAGTAGCTGTTGGGAGTCTCGGTGATGGTTCCGTAGGTGATGTCGAGGTCGGCATTGTTGGTGCAGTTCTCGAAGAGGATTCCGCTGCCGTCCTCACTGTAAGGACCGGCTGCAGCGATGACGCCTGCGATGCAGCTTGCCGCGATGTTGCCGGAACCCCTGTTGCCGGCAGTACCGCCTGCACCGAGAGCGGTGAGGGAGAGTTTGCCGAAGTTGTGGCAGTCGCTGGCTCCGCGCGTAACGACACCGGCGACACCGGCGAGACGGATGCAGGTCCAGGTATTCGATGCAGAGTCGCAGAGAAGCGTGATGTCACCCTTGTTGGTGCAGCCCTTGAGCTGTCCTTCGGTGTAACCGACCACGCCGCCGCAGTTGGGATATGCGCCGGAGCCGCCGCTGATGTAGTGCATGGAGACTGCGCCCTCGTTGGTGCAGCCCTCGATGATGCCGTAGTTGCCGGGAGCGCTTGCAGCAGATTCGGAACCTCCGACCACGCCGCCGGTGTAGAAGTAGACAGCGGTGCCGTATTCGACGCTGACGGCGGCAGTGTTGGAGCACTCGGAGACAAGTACTTCACCTGCGCTGCCCTTGAACTTGCCGACCACGCCTCCGAAGGTGTGGAATGTGCCGCTTGCGGGCTCATCCACGCTGATTGCGAAGTCGCCGGTGTTCTTGCAGCCCGTGACCTTGCCGGTGGTGTAGCCCACGATACCGCCCCAGTTGCCGCTTGCCTTGGGCAGTGCGGCATATTTGATGGAAACGGCCGCAGCCTTGGTGCAGTTCTCGACGGTGCCCTCGTTCTCGTTCACGAGGCAGCCGTAGTTGACGGCCTCGTCAGGCTGGGGGAAGTTGATCTTGCAGTCAGCCGCGAGGGTGACGCCAGAAACCTTGCCGCTTGCAGTGACCTTGCCGATGAGACCGTTCTGCATGGTGAATCCGGAGAGGGTCACATTGGAGAAGGTGCCGCTGACGGTGGTGAAGAGGTTGTCGGAAACGGTGGCGTTCTTGATGGTGAAGCCCTTGCCGTCGAACTTGCCTGCGAATGCTTCGATTGCGGGAAGTGCTTCGCCGCCGAGGTCGATGTCGTTCTCAAGCGTGTAGGAATCGGAACCGGCAGCCGTCGCAGCTATGGTGGTCACGAAAGTGATGAACTGCTCTGCGGTGGTGATGTCGGGAGTGAATGCGGGCTTCTCGGGAGTCACGATAGTGCCGCTGACATAGTCGGTGTATTCCCTGGAGCCGTCTTTGTCGCGGAAAGCCCTGACGCGGACGTCATAGCTGGTGGTAGCCTCGAGATCGTTGATTTCGACCTGTGCGACGCTGATCTCGCCGAGGGAGGTCCATGAAGACTCGGAGCTCTTCTTCCATTCGGGAGCATAACCGTCTGCAAGTCCGACGACGGACCAGGAGGCGATGATGCGGCTGTAGGAAGGAGAATTGAGGTTGATTTCGGAGGGAGTGCCGAAGCCCATGGCCACGATGCCGTGGCCTACGCTGACGCAGGCTATCTGGTCGCCGGCCTTGAGCACTGTCCAGTCGGAGTAGATGGAGCGGGGATAGTTCGCCCTGACGCGTACATAGTAGCGGTCATATTCCTTGAGTCCGGTAAAAACGACTCCGTCGTTGGGAGATGCATCCGCCTGGATGGTCTTGCCCTTCGATGTATCGTACATGTCGATGTCGGAGAAGTCGTCTTTCTCGGCAAGCTGCACGGAGAATGAAGTTGCACCTGCTGCGAGGGCCGCGGACGGATTCCATACGAAAGCGGCCGATGTCGCGGAGGACATGGTCTCGTCGTATTCGAAGTCCGTTGCGGCGGCCTTGCTGGAGTCGATGCCCGTGAACACCTCCTTCTTGCATCCGGAGAAGAGCACGGAGCCGACTGCCAGGGCAGCGATCAGGATTCTGGTTGATTTCATACTGAATTGTTTGTGTTATTGATAAAACAATGATAAGTTAACGCCTCTCATCGGGGCGCCCTCGACAAACAATCCTATTTCAACAGCCTTCCGGCGTTCGTCTGACTTGCGTGACAAAGGTAATACATTTCAATCATTTTCCAAAATATTCTATAAATTTATCGTGGTTTGCGCAAATATGTGCGCTGCACGCTTGATAATTCCGAAACAGATGTTATATTTGCACTGTATTTATAAATGAAACGCAAATTTTTAAACAATTTTAAAAACGAATAACTAACTAATTTTTTCAACCCCTTGAAAACGTTCTGATTTTCAACCTGATGTCGTCCTGGCTTGCAAAAACGTAATTATTAACTAAGGACCATTTATGATGAAAATCACGATTCACAGAAGGTTTGCGCTGGCAATCATCGCCCTCTTTGCGGGACTTAGCGCCTTCGCACAGACTTCTACGATTACCGGTGTGGTACGAGACTCCCAGAACGAGCCCATTGTCGGGGCCGCCGTTATGGTAAAAGGTACCACCACAGGAGTTATGACAAATAACGACGGCTCCTATTCCATCAAGGCCAAAAGCGACGCTGTGCTCGTATGCCAGCTCTTCGGATACAAGACTGCCGAGGAAAATGTCGCCGGCCGCACCCGTATAGATTTCGTTCTTGCCGATGATACCGAGATGCTCGAGGCGACAGTCGTCGTGGGTTACGGTACCATGAAGAAGACCCAGCTCGTAGGCTCCGTGGAGAACCTCGACGGCGAAGCTATTCAGGATCGTCCCAATGCCAACGTCGCACGTAACCTGCAGGGTCAGGTCGCCGGTCTGAACATCATCCAGACCGACGGTAAGGCATCCCACACGGGTAACGTCTACATCCGCGGCAACAAGACCACCCAATACACCCGTACCAACTTCAACTCCTCCGCTGCCGGAGCGACGCAGTCCATAGGTACCGGTGGTTCTGCCCTCATCCTCATCGACGGCGTGGAGGGCGACCTCAACTCCGTAAACTCATCCGACATCGAGACTGTCGCAGTCCTCAAGGATGCCTCCTCGGCCGCCATCTACGGCTCCAAGGGTGCATTCGGCGTTATCATGATTACCACCAAGAACGCCAAGGACACCGAGAAGTTCACCATCACCTACAACGGCACCTATTCCTACAACGACCGTATAGTGAAGTGGGAGGATCATATCGTCACCGACGGTCTCGAGTACACCGAGGCCTTCTATGAGCTGTTCGCCGGCGACACCGCCACCCCTACGGCCCTCGGAAAGAACCCTTCCACCATCAATACCTTCACCATCGGCGCCGACTATCTGGACCGCCTGCGCGAGCGCCGCATCGCCGGCAACAAGGATGTGTACGACATGTACAACGGTGCGTATGCATATTATGGCGACACTGACTGGTTCTCCGAGTTCTACAAGAAGGGATATTCCTCCACCACCCATGACATCAGCCTGAGGGGCGCTACCAAGAAGCTCACCTACTCCCTCACCGGACGTTACTATACCCAGGAAGGCGTCTACAAGATCGGTGACGATTCCTACAACCGCTTCAACGTGCGTTCAAAGGCCAAGCTGCAGATCAACGACTGGCTGTCCGTGGACAACAACACATCCATGTTCCGCAGCACCCAGAGCCAGCCGATGTTCACCACCTCCTCCATTCTCGGCTACCAGATACAGTGCCATGCCGCACCTGTTCTCGTTCCCTTCAATGAAGACGGCACCTGGACTCTCGCTGCAAACAAGTCCGGTTTCACCTCTTTCTTCGAGGGCAACACCGGCCAGTACGATTCCAAACTCCAGATGGTGACCACCACCGGTGTGAATATCGACTTGGTAAAGAACGTCCTGAAGTTCCGCGGAGACTTCTCTTACAAGGCGGATCGTCAGGTAAAAGAGCGCTACCGCGCCCCCATGTCGTTCTCCCTCGCTCCCGGCAACTCCACTGACTATGTGACCCAGGAGTCCTCCTACAAGTCCCGCTGGACCTACGACTACGACTTCATCACCGCCAACGCATTCTTCACCTTCACTCCGAAGTTCGGAGACAACCACGACCTCAACGTGGTTGCCGGTTGGAACCTCGAAGACTATAACTACGAGCGCTTCTATCTCCAGCGCAAAGGCATGCTCGACGCCAGCCACTGGCAGAGCTTCGAAATGTTCGACGGTACGGACATCAACATACAGCAGTATGACAGGAGCTACGGTTCCGTCGGCTTCTTCGCCCGTGTCAACTACACCCTGCTGAACCGCTATATCCTCGAGGCCTCCGGCCGTATCGACGGTTCTTCGAAGTTCCCTTCCAGCCAGCGCTGGGGCTTCTTCCCCTCCGCATCCGTGGGTTGGAGAGTGAGCGAGGAGCCTTGGATGAAGTGGAGCCGCGGCTGGCTCGACAACCTCAAGATTCGCGCTAACTACGGTTCGCTCGGAAACGGTAACATCACTCCGTACTCCTATCTCGAGACTCTGAGCATAAGCAAGACCGGCATCCCTATCAACGGTATGAAGGCCAACTACACCACTGTTCCTTCACCTATCCCCGATTCCCTCACCTGGGAAACAGTCACCACTTACGACATCGGTCTCGACTTCGATATCCTCAAGAGCCGTCTTTCCTTCTCCGGCGACATCTACCGCCGCTACAACTCCGACCTGCTCACTGCCGGTCCTCAGCTCCCTGACATCTACGGTGCGAGCGCTCCCAAGGGCAACTACGGCGAGCTTACCACCAACGGCTGGGAGGCCACTCTCTCTTGGAGGCATTCCGTCAAGCTCGGAGGCAAGGACTTCCAGTACAGCATCAAGGGAAGCGTCTGGGACAGCCGCACGTTCGTCTCCAAGTTCGAGGCCCGCTCCGGAAACATCCTCGGCATGTACAAGGGCAAGGAAATCGGTGAAATCTGGGGCTTCCGCACTGACGGTTACTTCCTCAACTACACCGATGCCAACAACTGGGCTACCGATACCTACCACAAGAACGGTTCCAACTTCCGCGAATATGCCGGTGACCTTCGTTTCATCGACGTGAACGGTGACGGCACCATCAACTTCGGCAACCAGAGCTTCTCCATGGATGAGAACGGCAACGTCACCCTCGACACCGGCGACCTCGAGGTCCTCGGAAACGTGACTCCCCGCTATCAGTACGGTCTGAACTTCGACTTCCGCTGGAACGGCATAGGACTCAGCCTGTTCTTCCAGGGCGTCGGACACCGCGACTGGTATCCTTCCGTCGAGACCGGTCTGTTCTATGGCGGTTACAACCGCCCCTACATGGGTATAATGAAGACCCAGACAGGAGACAACTACGTCCATATCAACTACACCAATGAGGACGGTTCCGCAAATCCCTACTGGGAGGTCACCAATGCCGACAAGAAGCCTTACTGGACACGCCGCGTCGGCTACTGCGCCAACCGTAACGTCGGTCCTCTGACCGTTGAGAACGACTACTACATGCAGAATGCCGCATACCTGCGTCTGAAGAACCTCACCATCGACTACACCCTGCCCAAGAAGACCCTGAGCAAGGTGGGCATCGAGAACGTCAAGTTCTATGTTACGCTCGAGAACCTTCTGACCTGGTCTCCTATCTTCAAGCACACCCAGGCTTTCGATCCTGAAGGAATCGACCTCGGTGATACCGACTTCGACAGCTACAGCAACTACGGTCTCTCCGGTATCGGACAGGGCTACAGCTATCCTATGCTCAAGTCCTATACTTTCGGTGTCAGCCTTACATTCTAATCAAGGACATGAAATATGAAAAAGATTTTTAATATAATTATCTGTGCATCAGCTGTAATGACCATGTCTTCCTGCGATAAGTTCTTCGAGAGGGAGCCGTGGAACGAATTCAGTGCAGAGACTTACTTCCGCTCTGAAGGCGAACTCAAGATGTACACAGACGGCTTCTTGAATGCATATCTGCCGAATTATACGGAGACAAACGGCAATGATGCCTACAACGACCTCATAGCCACGAAAACCTCCACCGACTTCTTCCGTGCGGACGTCACCTGGGACGGCTCCAAGCAGGGCACCTGGACCTGGACATGGCTCCGCCGCATCAACTTCATGATTCAGGGCATGGAAAAGAACGCCCTCGGAGTCGTGGATGAAGATACGTACAACCACTACCTCGGACTTGCACGCTTCTGGAGGGCATACAACTACATGTCCCGCGTCAAGCTGTTCTCCAACGTCCCCTGGGTCGACACTTATCTTCAGCCCCAGGACACGCTCATCCTTTACGGAGAGCGTGAGGACCGCGAGTACGTATTCCACAAGATGGTAGAGGACTTCGAGTTCGCCTGCGAGCATGTCGACAACCGCGTCCACTCGACGGATGCCAAGTCGAGGAACCAGGTGGACAAGTATGTGGTCAACGCAATGGCTTCCCGCATACTCCTCTACGAAGGTACTTTCCGCAAGAACCACAGCGTGAATCCCGCGACCAACGAGCCGTGGAACAACAAATATGAGACCGCCAACGATCTGCTCGCACTTGCCGCCAAGTACGCCAAGTACGTCATAGATTCCGGCGAATTCAAGCTCTATACAGGCAACTGGTCCGACTTGTTCATCAGCGAGGATCTCAAGACCGACGAGGTCCTTTGGGGCCAGGTGTACATCCTCGAGTCCAACGGCCGCCATGCCTACACGCGCTACTTCAACTCCTCGACTCTGGGACAGCAGTATTCCGGTACCAAGGAACTCCTGCACCACTTCCTGAACGCCGACGGTACCCCCATCTCCTCCGACTACAAGACCATCAACCAGGAATTCGAGGGCAGGGATCCCCGTATGGCAAAGACCTTCCTGTCTCCCGGACACACGGTGGCGTCTCTGTCAGGCGAGCAGGTGCCCCAGCCTATCAACTGCACATTCTGCTGGACGGGCTACATGATTATCAAGTGGTGCGTCCCCGACCAGAGCCACTGGCAGAACGGTATCGACGAGAACGGCATCCCTATCATGCGTTATGCTGAAGTGCTCCTCAACTATGCCGAGGCCATGAACGAGCTCGGACAGTTCACCGAGGGTATATGGAACCAGACTGTCGGCGCCATCCGTCAGAGGGCCGGTGTCCGCAGCATCTATCCCACATCCCCCGATCCCTGGCTCAAGGAATACTACACCAAGGACCTCAAGAACCAGCACATCACCGACGGCAACGAAGCCGTGGCACTCGAAATCCGCCGTGAGCGCGTGACCGAGCTTTGCTTCGAGGCTGAAAGCCGTCAGCAGGATCTCATGCGCTGGGGCATCGGTGACATCATCCCTCGCCGCGGCGGCAACGGCAACGGCTGGACCGGCCTTTGGCTGAGCGAGAACGATGTCAAGAACGGCTTCGACTTCAACGGAACTCACTACACCATGAACGAGACCATCAAGAACGCTTCCGAGACCGGATATCCCATCTCTGGAACGAACAACTCCTGCTGGTCGCTCGAGAAGGCCGGAGACGGCTACTTCCTGGTGTACAACTACCAGCTCAAGTGGGAAGACAGGATGTATTGCCGTCCTATCCCTACCACTGCAAAGGTTCTGAACGAGAAACTCGGAGAGAACTACGGTTGGTAGCAGTCCGCTTACCTCATGCGATTTTTGGAAAGGCTGGCCTTCGGGCCGGCCTTTCATTTTTTGAAAAGAATGATTATTTTTGTGAATCAGACCATAAAATTTCTTAGAATAATGAAAAAGCTTAAATTTTCAGCATTTGCGATTTGCGCCATTTTGTCGTGCGCATTTTCCTGCGAAAAACCCGACGGGCCTGATACTCCCGGCGGCGGCACCGAAGATGCAGTGGACGTAATCAACGGGACCACCATAGGGGAAGGCATGAATGCCTGCGGTCTTGTCAGCAACGCCCAGACCGGCGAGGGCATCCCCGGCGTGCCTGTGACCGACGGATACAGCTATGTGCTCACCGATGCGAACGGCGTGTACCAGATGGAGGCGAGCCGCTATACCCGCAACATCTATCTCAGCGTGCCGTCCGAGTACAAGATACCTCTGGATCCTGCCACGCACCTGCCGCTGTTCTATTCCACCAAGGCTTTCGACAAGAATGTCGTGAACCGCAACGACTTCAAGCTCGAACCTCAGGCCGTGGAGAATGAGTTCACCATGATAATGATTGGCGACCCCCAGTGCCAGAATGCCGACCAGGTCGCACGCTACAGGACCGAGACGGTGCCCGCAATGCTTTCCTACCTCAACCAGGAGCATGCGGGTGGACGCTGCCCCAATGCCTACGGCATGACGCTCGGCGACATCACCTTCGACAGCACCAATCTCTGGGCCGACATGAAGAGCACCATGTGCGACCTCAAGCTCAACGACGGCAGCTATTTCCCCATTTTCCAGTGCATAGGCAACCACGACCACAATTCCCTCGAAACCACAGGGGATTTTGCGGCTACGGGCAAGTATGTGGAATATTTCGGTCCCACCGACTACTCCTTCAACCGCGGTCAGGTGCATATCATCACCATGGATGACATCATGGTCACCAACATTTCCAAGAACTCTTCCCCCAACAGCGCGACATGGAGTTACAACGGAGGTTTCACCGCCGCACAGTACCGCTGGCTCCAGGAAGATCTCGCACAGGTGGACAAGAAGAACGAGAAGATGGTGTTCCTGTGCATGCACATTCCCATGCGTGCCGGCGCAGCCTCCGGCGGTTCGTCATTCAACACCAGCGCCTACTATAAGGAGGTCCTCGGCCTTCTGAAGCAGTTCAAGGAGGCCCATATCATGATAGGCCATACCCATTACTGCCAGAATTACATCCATCCTCTCTACGTCTGTGCAGGCGGCCAGCCCATCTACGAGCATGTCCACGGCGCAGCCTGCGGCGGATGGTGGAGCTGCAACTCGAATGTCACCGGACAGCCCAACGGATTCAGTGTGTATGAGATAAAGGGCAGCTCCGTGGTCAACTGGGTCGATGTGGGCACCAAAAGCGGGGCCCTGGAGCAGATGAGGGTGTATGACGGCAACCAGCTCTATACCGGCAGCAAAGGCTATGAATACTACTGGTACAGCACATCCAACAAGGGCGGCACGAGTTCCATCACCGCACAGGGCAACGCCAGCCTGAAGAATGCTTTCGTGGCCGAGGTGTTCAACGATGACGACCGCAACTGGAAAGTCGAGATGTGGCAGGACGGAGTGAAGATCGGCGACTTCAAGAGGCTCGCCAACGGCAGCTGCTGCAACGTGTGCCTCGCTTCCTATTTCTTCAATGAGCTCGGCAAGAACACGGACTCCTGGACCAATAAGACTGCCAGCCACTACTGGTACTTTGTGCCTGCTTCCGGCCAGCCGTCTGACGAGAAGAACTGGGAAGTGCGCGCCACGCAGACTATACCCGGAAGCGGCCATGAGAATACTTATGCCTGCGCAACCCTGACTACGAATTACAGCCAGTTCTGATGAAAAAGAGAGTTTTTGTCCTGCTGTCCGTCTGCCTTTTGGCGGCGGCTTGCAGTAAGGAGGATTTGTATTCTCCCGCTCCTGTGAGCGGCACCTGGGTGTTCTCGTCTTCAAATGACGGGAAGGTGTGGACTGACATGAACATAGACAAAGCCTATTATTTCGACGGCAGCGGAAAATATACCGTTGCCGTCAGGGCTTCGTCCGCCAAGGTCACTTATTACAACGGTCAGGTATATGCCGAAGAATCGGCATTCGTTGCCGACAACACCGTGTACACCGTAGGCAAAGGGGAGGGGGAGAAGTATAAGTTCAGTTCTTTCCCCGGAGTGTTCACCCTCGTTTCGTCATCATCTTCCGAGATGGTGTTCGACTATTCCGGCGGCGGCTCAGTGAGCGGCTACAAATTGTCCAAGGTGACGAAGTTCGCGCCTTCCGCAACTCCGGAGCGGCCCGATCCGGCTCCTGAGGACCCGGAACCCGAAACACCTTCGGCATATACCATCAACGGCACGGAGATACTTGAGGGCAATGATCTCGTCGGCCTCATATACAGCACTGCCGACAACAAGGGAATCCCCGGAGTGGTGGTGTCCGATGGATATGATTGCGTGCTCACCGATGCGAACGGCGTCTACCAGTTCAAGTCCAACAGCCTGACCCGCCTCGTCTATTACTCCACGCCTGCGGAGTACAAGGTGGCCACCTCGTCATCTCCCAGTCTTCCCGCCTTCTACAAGGAAATCAAGCCTGACGGAGACATAATCCGCACCGACTTCAAACTCGAGCCTCTGGCCGGCGGCAAGGAGAGCAGTTGGACGTTCGTGGCCGTGGGAGACCCCCAGTGCGCCACTACGGACAATCTCAACCGCTATTCGAGGGAGACGCTTGCGGACATCAAGTCCACCCTGGCCGGGCAAAGCAGCGTGTACGCCATGACGCTCGGTGACATAACTTTCGACAGCACCAACATGTGGCCCACGATGAAGGCATCCATGGCCTCCGTGAACAACGGAGCCTGGTACATCCCTTTCTTCCAGACCATAGGCAACCACGATCACGACTCGCTCAAGCCGGATACTGCCGACGATGCCGCCGATGACTACAACGCCACGGCTACATTCGTGAGCAACTTCGGCCCCACCGACTATTCTTTCAACAGGGGAGACGTTCATATAGTGTCCATGGACAATATACCTGTCTCCAACCAGTCCAGTTCGGGCAAGAGCAACGGCAAGACCTGGAATTACGGCAAGGGATTCTCCGACAGCCAGTACAACTGGCTCAAGAAAGATATAGACCTTGTCCCCGACCGTGGCGAAAAGATGGTGTTCATCTGCTGCCACATACCTTTCAGGAACGCGAGCAATGCCAACTTCCCCCACTGCCAGGATGTGCTCAAACTCCTCTCGGAGTTCAAGGAGGTGCATATCATGATAGGGCATACCCACTATCAGCAGAACTATGTGTACGCATCCTACAAGGGCAAGGGCGGACTTCCTTTCTACGAGCATATCCACGGGTCGGCCTGCGGCGCATGGTGGACCAAGGACTGCAGTTCTACCGTCACGGGAGAACCGTCGGGATATACCGTGTACGAGATTGACGGAGCGCATATCAAAGACTGGACGTTCAAGGGCACGCGAAAGGATGCCGACTGCCAGTTCCGCGTGTTTGACGGAGATGAAATCTACTATCAGTCCGCAAGTTATCCTCTCAACTGGTACACTGCTTCCCAGAAGGCCGGCTCGGCGAGCATCGCCGTGAAGGGCAATGCGAGTCTCAAGGGATGCTTTGTCGCGCAGATGTTCGATGATGACGATACCTACTGGAAGGTGGAACTTCGCAAGAAGAGCACGGGCGAGAAGATTGCCGATTTCACGAGGTTGGCCAACGGCCAGAGTACCAATGTGGCCATGTCCGCCCATTACTTCAACAAGAAAAGCAAGAATTCCACAAGCTACACTTCCACCACCGCGAGCCACTACTGGTATTGCAAGCCTGCATCCGGCAGTCCTGCGGATGCGACCGACTGGGAAGTCGTGGCAACCCACACCCTTCCGGGAGGCACCGCCGCCCACAGCTGGAAAGTTTCGGAACTTACTACCGAAGCGGGCCTGGACAGCGCCTTCTGGTTCTGATTGCTAATAGACTATGCGGCGGGTGATTACGGCGAATGCCGTACTGTCGGGATGTATGCGTTCGGTGCGCTTTGTCCAGTTGCCCCTGTCGTCATACTCATAGAAATAGAATCTTTCAGGATGGACCTCCAAATCGGGGGTCCATTCCATTTCTCCGGCGGAGTCGAGTATCGTGTTGAGGCTGCGCACCGGCAGTCCTTTCTCGTTGTAGTCTATTTCCACGTAGATGCCGGCCCCGTCTATCTTCGTGGGCTTCGAGTCTGTCAGGAAGTCGATGTCGGCCCTTCCCAGTTCCGACCCGTCCGGCGCGTAGGAAACTTCTATGTAGCTGCTTCCCTTGTAGCTTTTGGTCGTGACATAGTTTTCCTCGCCCTCGCTGAAGTAGGTGGTGTGTACGATGTGCCTGCCGTCGTTCTTGTGCACCCACCTGTGCAGCTCATCGTTGTTCATCCCGTACATGCGGCATTCGCGCACGAATCGTCCGTCCCATTCGTATTCATAGCGAATCTCGGTCTCGTTCTCGCCGTTGATGCCCTGGATTTCGCTGAGGCGCCCTTTTTTGTCGAAGTAACTTATCTCGCGGTAGCGGACCTCGCCGTCCTCGTTATATGTGATGCGCTCCACGGCCTGGCCGCGGGAGTTGAAAGTCACGCTGTAGCTTCTTTCCAGAGTGTCCGGCAGGACGGAAATTTCTTTTGCTTTGCAGTTGAGTCCGTATGTTTCAAGATTGTCGACTACGGGGTTACAGGCAGCGGAAAGAAGCGCTGCGACTATCATAAATCTTCCTTTCATAATAGCGCAAAGTTATGAAAAAAGTGTAAATTTGCATTTGATAAATCCACTATTATGAAAAGAACACTACTTCTTATCGCGGCACTTTCGGCCGGCGCACAGCTCTTTGCACAGACACCTCCCGAAAACTCAGATGACCGCGTGGCCTGCTACAGGATGATGCCGGCCGTCCGTAAGGTGATTTCCATCCCTGACATAGACGGATACCGTACCCTGAAATGCGACTTCCATATCCACACTTTCTACGCCGACGCGCAGGTGTCCCCGGAGGGACGGGTGCAGGAGGCATGGTATGACGGTCTCGATGTGATGGCCATGACGGAGCATGTGGGCGTGCACACTACCAAGATAGCATATCCCGACCGCAACGTGACCAACGCCAAGGCCGTCGCCGAGGGCAAGAAATGGGGCATGCTGGTGATTCCCGGAGTGGAAATCACGCGGGCGAAGCCTTTCGGACACATGAATTTCCTTTTCGTGAAGGATTCCAATGTCTTCAGCGAAGACCGCTATGTCGCGGATGAGAACGGCAAGCTCATAGACGACGAATTCGGGCGCAAGGTCAACAATCTGCAGACCCTCCAGGAAGACATAGATGCCGCCATGGAGCAGGAGTGCTTCATCCAGTGGAACCATCCCGGCTGGCCCGACAAGAAGTGCGACATGTACGACATCCACCGCGAGATGCTTGCAAAGGGACAGATTCATGCCGTGGAAATCTGCAACCACCAGGAGTGGTATCCCAAAGTGCTCGACTGGTTCGACGAGTTCCATATCCCCATGACTGCGAATACTGACCAGCACCGTCCGACGGTGGTGGACTACGGCCACGTGATACGCCCCATGACCCTCGTGTTCGCCAAGGAATATACTCTCGAGTCGGTGCGCGAAGCCATGTTCGCCGGCCGTATGGTGGCTTTCTGGGACCAGACGCTCGCAGGAGACGCCACGTGGCTGGAGCAGCTCGTTCACAATTCTCTTAAGGTAAAAGTAATTGACGCCAAGGCAGGCCGCGTGGAAGTGACCAATGTATCCGACATAAGGTTCGAGACCATGTACGGTTCGCACATGAACCCTGTGGTGCTCTATCCCCGCAGTTCTGTCATAATGACGGTAAAGAAAGACCAGAAGGTGGAGTTCATCAACTGCTACACCGGACGCAAACACCTGTTCACCAATATCTGGTAATACTTGTCAATAACGAGAATCGAAAGGATGGCCAAAGGGACTCTGCGACCCCGAGGCCGTCTTTTTTATTCGGCGCTGTCGGCCCTGAACAGGGCGAGGGCGTCGTCGACGGACAGGGCCTCGGATATGTCGAAGCCTCCGTTGCGGGTGCGGCGCAGGGAACTGAGGAAGGCCCCGCTTCCGAGCGCCTCGCCGAGGTCCCTTGCCAGGGCGCGGATATAGGTGCCTTTCGAGCAGTCTACGAGTATGTCCGCATGCTTGAGGCGTGCGCCGCGTATGTCGGCCACACGAATGCGTCCGTTCCCTTCTCCCGGTTCCACAGGCTCCGGCGCGCCGCTGAAATTCTCCTCGAACGTCAGCAGCCGCAGGCCGTAAATCTCGATTTCCGAGGACTTCAGTATGTCTTCGTGGGCGAAAGATTCTCCCCGTGAGCAGGCCTCCCGGAGCAGGCGCCTGGCAGTCTCGTAGGCACGCACGCCGTCCACGGACTTGGCGCTGAACAGAGGGGCTACCTGTTGCTGGCGTCCCGTGAAAGAGGGGAGTGCGGCCTCTATCGACTCGCGGCTCACTCCGTCTGAGGGGGAACTGCGGTCTATGTCTTTTTCAAGGTCGTATGAGGGGGTGGTGGCACCGAAACAGACTCCGGCTATATACTGTTTGGGCGAGGCCTGAAGCTCCTCTGCCCGTTTTGTCGCGGCCCCTATGCAGACCATCAGTATTCCGGTAGCCAGCGGGTCGAGGGTGCCGGCGTGTCCGACTTTCAGGTTCTTCTTGCCGAAGTGCCTGCATGCGGCGCGCTTGATTTTCCTTACGAGATCGGCGGAGCTCCAGCGCCACGGCTTGTCTATCGGCAGCACTATGCCCTCCGGGTAGTCCGCTATGTCGCGGGAGAGTGTCATCGGACAGGTATCTTTTCTATTCTCCTTGCGTGGCGTCCGCCTTCGAACCCGGCATTGAGCCATTCGCGCACCATGCCTACCGCCATGCGGTAGCTGACGAAGCGTGCCGGCATCACAAGTATGTTGGCATCGTTGTGCCCCTTGACGAGACGGGCCACTGCGGTGTTCCAGGCAAGGCCGGCGCGTATGCCGCAGTGTTTGTTCAGGGTAATCGCCATGCCGTTTCCCGTTCCGCATATCGCTATGCCCTTGTCCACTTCGCCGTTTTCCACCGCGCGGGCCAGGGGGTGTGCGAAATCTGCGTAGTCGCAGGACTCTACGGAGTCCGTGCCGAAATTCACCACCTCGAAACCTTTGCCCTTGAGGTATTTTATTAGCCTGAACTTGTATTCCACGCCTGCGTGGTCGTTGCAGATGCCGATTTTCATAATTCTTCCTTTATGTTGTAACTGTTTCTCTCCGGGGCGGAGCGGGCTATCATCTCTCCCAGCAGTCCGGCCAGGAACAGCATCACTCCGAGCACTACGCACAGCAGCGCAAGGTAGAACAGCGGCTGCTCGGTGACGGCGCGGAATCTGACTCCGCTCGCCTGGTGCACGAGCTTCGCCGCAATTATCCACACGGTCATGACGAATCCGGCCAGGAACATGACCAGGCCGCTGAATCCGAAGAAGTGCATGGGCTTCTTGCCGAAGGTGCTGAGGAACCACAGGCTCTGCAGGTCGAGGAAGCCGTTCACGAAGCGCTCGACGCCGAACTTGCTTTTGCCGTATTTCCTCTTTTCGTGGTGCACTTCCTTTTCGCCTATGCGTGTGAATCCCGCATTCTTGGCGAGGTAGGGAATGTACCTGTGCATCTCCCCGTACACCTCGACGCTTTTCACCACGTCTTTCCTGTATGCCTTGAGTCCGCAGTTCATGTCGTGCAGCTTGATGCCGGTGATGAGCCTTGCCGTGGCATTGTAGAGCTTCGACGGGAGGTTTTTCGTCAGGGCGTTGTCTTTTCTGCGGCGTTTCCACCCGCTTACGAGGTCGTAGTCTTCTTCCGTCACCATGCGGTACAGCTCCGGAATCTCCTCCGGGGCGTCCTGCAGGTCGGCGTCCATGGTCACCACCACTTCTCCGCGCGCCTTTTCAAATCCGCAGTAGAGGGCGGCGGACTTCCCGTAGTTGCGGCGGAAACGTATTCCGTGTATGCAGGGGTCGCTTTTCGCGAGTCCGCACAGGCACTCCCATGAAGAGTCGGTGCTGCCGTCATCTATCATGAGTATCTCGTAGGAGAACGAATGGTTTTCCATCACCGCCTTTATGCGGGAGCAAAGCTCCGGAAGGGACTCGGCTTCGTTCAGGAGGGGGACTACAACGGTGATATCCATTTCTGCTACTGTTCTTCTGCGTTGCCTCCGGCGAAAGGATTGCGCGGAGGGATGTTGCGGGAGAATATTGCCGAGAGCAAGGTGCCGAACAGCCAGCAATATACGAGGTTGAAGAAGAAGGTGATTGCGGGGAGGGACGAGAAGACGCCCCGGACCTGCTCTATCTGCTCCTCGGTGAACGTTTCGGAATAGCGTTCGATGGCCATGTCCACAGATGCGGAGAAGACGTCCGGCTGGATGAAGAGCAGCCAGGCGAGGTATACGGCTGAATAAATCAGGGCGGAGAGCAGAGCGGTGCGCGTGCCGAAACGGAAGGTGTCGCTGTTGTCGGCTTCAGGGTGCCTGCCGGCGAACTTCTGCATGAAGAACTTCATCAGGTATATGCACAGCGCGAACTTGGCCACCCAGAGCAGCACTCCGGCCACGCTGGAAAGCACTGAGACCGCGGTGCCGCCTTTGACCATGTCCAGCAGCATGCCGAAAACGAAATATGCCGAGGTGACGGCGCCGAGAATCAGACCGCTCCTGGATGCTTCGTTCCAGGATGTCTTTGTGTCTACGGAGTAATTTTTCATAGCACAAATATAGATATTTTTTGTAACTTTGCGGATTGCAAACCATAAGTATCGTATGTTGACTATCGCATTTACCGACGGAACTGTCCGTCCTTGGGAGGATGATGAAGCGAAACGCATATTCTGGCATTCTTCGGCCCATCTGATGGCGGAGGCGCTGGAGGCCCTGTATCCCGGAGTGAAATTCGGAATAGGGCCTGCGGTCGAGACCGGATTCTACTATGACGTGGACCTCGGCGGAGCGTCCATCAGCGAGGCCGATCTCGAAAAAATAGAGAAGAAGATGACGGAGCTGGCCCGCTCGAAAGAGACGTTCGAGCGCAGGGAGGTGTCCAAGGCCGACGCCCTCAAGTATTTCGCCGACAAGGGCGACCAGTACAAGGTCGAACTGATAGGCGATCTGGAGGACGGAACCATAAGTTTCTATACTAACGGGGCTTTCACCGACCTTTGCCGCGGACCTCATGTCAAGCATGCGGACGACATCAAGGCCATAAAGCTGACGGCGATAGCCGGAGCCTACTGGAAAGGCGACCAGAACAGGCAGCAGCTCACCCGCATCTATGGCGTGACCTTCCCCAAGAAGAGCATGCTCGACGAATATCTCAAGATGGTGGAGGAGGCCAAGAAGCGCGACCACCGCAAGCTCGGCCGGGAAATGGAGCTGTTCACCTTCTCGACGCGTGTGGGCCTCGGACTTCCGCTCTGGCTGCCGCGCGGCGCCGCCATGCGCGGAATACTCGAAAACTTCCTGCGCCAGAGGCAGGCAGCCCTCGGCTATCTTCCCGTGGTCACGCCGCACATAGGCGGAAAGGAACTGTACGTGACCTCCGGCCATTATGCCAAATACGGCAAGGATTCGTTCAGGCCCATAAAGACGCCGCAGGAGGGCGAGGAGTATATGCTCAAGCCCATGAACTGCCCTCACCATTGCGAAATATACCGCAGCTCGCCCCGCTCCTACCGCGACCTGCCGCTCCGCTTTGCGGAGTTCGGCACCGTGTACCGCTATGAGCAGAGCGGTGAGCTTCACGGACTTACCCGTGTGCGCGGCTTCACCCAGGATGATGCGCATCTTTTCTGCCGTCCGGACCAGCTTCAGGAGGAGTTTGAAAAGGTCATAGACCTCATCCTGTACGTTTTCAAGACCCTGAAGATGTCGGACTACATGGCCCAGATTTCCCTGCGCGATCCGAAGAACAAGGATAAGTACATAGGCTCGGACGAAAACTGGGACAAGGCGGAGCAGGCCATCATAGATGCAGCCGGCAAGAAGGGGCTGAAGACCGTGGTGGAGCTGGGAGAGGCCGCATTCTACGGACCCAAGCTTGACTTCATGGTGAAGGATGCGATAGGGCGCAAATGGCAGCTCGGCACCATACAGGTTGACTACAATCTCCCCGAGCGCTTCGAGCTTGAGTTCACGGATGCCGACGGCAGCAAGAAGCGTCCCGTGATGATTCACCGTGCGCCTTTCGGCTCCCTGGAGCGCTTTACCGCCGTGGTGCTGGAGCACACTGCCGGACATCTGCCGGTATGGCTCGCGCCCGAACAGGTGAAAGTGCTGCCAATCAGTGAAAAATACTCTGATTATGCCGAAAAAGTTTGCAATTTGTTGAAAAATTCCGATATTCGCGCTTCCATAGACTCGCGTAACGAGACATTGGGCAAGAGAATTCGTGAGATTTCCCTGCTCAGAGTCCCTGTGATTGCGATAGTCGGTGAGAAAGAAGCCGCTGAAGGCACCGTTTCCGTCCGCAGGGAGGGTGTCGACCAGGGCGCTATGACAGCAGAACAATTTGTAGAATACATTAAAACAGCGGTAGCTGAAGAATTAGCTTAATGGCAGGACCATACAGACCAAAACCGGCACGCAGGCCCGGAGGACGCCGTCTCGATCCACGTCTTCAGAAGAAGGACGAGAACGAACTGAACATCAACGGGCAGATTACTGCATCGCAGGTGAGGCTCGTCGGCGACAATATCCCCGAGCCGGGGATATGGCCGATAAGCAAGGCGATGGAACTTGCCGACAGCCTGGAACTCGATTTGGTGGAAATAACCGCGAAGGCGGATCCTCCCGTGTGCAAGATACTCGACTACCAGAAGTATCTGTACCAGCAGAGGAAGAAGGCCAAGGAGATGAAGTCCAATGCGGCCAAGGTCGTAATCAAGGAGATACGCTTCGGACCCAACACCGACGAGCACGATTTCCAGTTCAAGCTCAAGCATGCCCAGGAATTTCTCCAGGAAGGCTCGAAGGTGAAGGCTTCGATATTCTTCCGCGGCCGTTCGATAATGTTTGCGGAGCAGGGCGAAAAACAGCTCCTTCGCTTCGCCGTGGAGCTCGAGGCTTACGGCAGGGCGGAGAACATGCCCACGCTCGAGGGCAAGCGCATGACCATGATGCTCGCCCCCTTGAAGAAAAAATAGGAGTTCGCGGGAGGCTTCCCGCGGCTTCGGTATATTATTAACATTTAATTATTTAAAACAATGGCAAAGCTTAAGACCAATTCCGGTGCCAAAAAGCGTTTCACGCTTACCGGGTCGGGAAAAATCAAGAGGAAGCATGCTTACCACAGCCACATCCTCACCAAGAAGACCAAAAAACGCAAGAGAAATCTTGACCACTTCGCCCTCGTAGAGAAGGCTGATCTGGTAAGGGTAAAAGAAATGTTGGTTCTTTAAAAGTATCGAATTATGCCAAGGTCAGTCAATTCAGTCGCCTCAAGGGCGCGCCGCAAGAAGATTCTCAAAAGAACCCGCGGTAATTTCCTGTCGAGAAAGAACGTCTGGACAGTAGCCAAGAACACTTACGAAAAGGGTCTCACCTATGCCTACCGTGACCGCAGGACCAAGAAGCGCAACTTCCGCGCCCTCTGGATTCAGCGAATCAACGCTGCGGCGCGTCAGTACGGGATGTCCTATTCACAGTTCATGGGCAAGCTCGGCGCACAGAACATCGGTCTGAACCGCAAGGTCCTCGCCGATCTGGCAATGAACAATCCCCAGGCTTTCGAGGCTATCATAAATTCTGTAAAATAGGTATCAGGTGAGCCGGAGGAAGAAATTCAGGACCAAGAGCAAATTCTTGAACTGGCTTCTTGACTGGGTGGACGCGATACTGTTTGCCGTGGTCGTAGTGACCCTGATAAACACTTTCTGGTTTCAGTCGTTCAAGATTCCTTCCTCCTCGATGGAGAGCAGCCTCTATACGGGGGATCATCTCTTCGTCAGCAAATTGACATACGGAGCAAGGCTCCCCATGACCCCGCTGACGATTCCCTTCACCCACAATGTGATAGGCAGGGGCGAGTCCTATTCCACCGCATGGCAGTGGAAATACCGCCGTCTGCCGGGATTCAGGAAAGTGCGCAAGGGAGACTGCGTGGTGTTCGGATTTCCGAACGGAGATACGGTGCTGCGCAAGGCGCCGGTAGAGGACTACCACACGGTGGTGCGCTTTATGGGGCGCGAAGCGGCGGTCAGGGCATACGGCCCTGTTGTCGTGAGGCCTATGGACAAGAAGGACCACTACGTCAAGCGCTGCGTGGCCGTGGCGGGAGACACTCTGGAGATACGGGACGGTTTCGTCTATGTCAACGGAGAGGCCCAGACTGTCTGGCCGGGAGTGCAGCTCAGCTACAGAGTGGTCACCACAGGCCGGGAGTTCAATCCCAAAGTCGCCGACCAGCTCGGGCTGAACCTTTCCGAACTCCGTTATTCTTCTGCCCTGCCGGGCTATCCGGATTTGCCTCTCACGGCAGCCATGTTGGAGAAGGTGCGGGACATGAAGAATGTGGTCAGCGTCGAACCGGTGCTCGAGACCGAGCCTTCGGACTACAGGGAGATTTTTCCTTTTTCTCCGAACTTCGGCTGGTCCAGGGATGCCTTCGGACCCCTCTGGATTCCGAGCAAGGGCGCGACGGTCCGTCTGACGGAGGATAATTTGCCGCTGTATGAAAGGATTATCCGCGACTATGAGCACTCCGATTTGGATGCCGCTCTTTCGGAAGGCTCCTATACCTTCAAGCAGGATTACTACTTCATGATGGGAGACAACAGGCACAATTCCCTGGATTCGAGATACTGGGGTTTCGTACCGGAAGATCACATAGTCGGACGTCCGGCTCTGATCTGGCTCTCCACCGACACGGGACGGGCATTCCCGAAGAATATAAGATGGCGCAGATTCTTCAAATTTCTTTAGCCGGGAGTTTGGAAATCCGGGAAATTAAGACGATATTTGCGTCCCTGTAAGAAAATAATAAAAATCAAATAGTTATGGCAAAAGTTTGTCAAGTGACAGGCAGAAAGAGAATGAAAGGCAACAACGTTGCCCATTCCAAGCTGCGCACCAAGCGCGACTTCTCCCTCAACCTCAAGAACAAGAGGTTCTGGAGCGAGGAAGAGCAGAGATACATCACCCTCAAGGTATCCTGCAAGGGTATGAGGATTATCGAGAAGAACGGCCTTGAGGCCACTATTCGCGAGGCCCAGAAGAAAGGATTGATTAACCTTGTTTAATTTTTAGTACCATGGCAAAGAAAGCAAAAGGAAACAGGGTGCAGGTCATCCTCGAATGTACCGAGCAGAAGGCCAGCGGGGTGCCCGGAATCTCCCGCTACATCACCACAAAGAACAAGAAGAACACTCCGGACCGTCTTGAGCGCAAGAAATACAATCCTTACCTGAAGAAGGTCACCGTTCATCGTGAAATAAAATAATCAAGGAGGATAAATTATGGCAAAAAAAGCTGTTGCAACTTTCGCCGCGAAGGCGGGTGCCAAGAGTATGGTCAAGTGCATCCGCATGGAGAAATCTCCCAAGACCGGAGCTTACGTTTTCACAGAGCAGTTGGTCGAGGCAGAGAAAGCCAAGGATTTCTTCACCACCAAGAAGTAATTCCTTCCGTCTTTGAAGGAGAGGGTGACTAAGTTTTTAGTCGCCCTCTTTTCGTCTTCGCCAATTATTTTGTATATTTGTGGGTTATGGCATTCAGTTTCTTTCAAAAGATAGGCAGGGCCATCGCGGGCCGCTCAAGGGTCGACGATGATACTCTCGACGCCATAGAGGAGGCGCTGATAGAATCCGACATGGGGGTGGAGACCACCCTGAAGGTGATAGATGCGCTGGAAGAGCGGGTAGACCGTCAGAAGTACATGAATCAGGACGAGTTGCGCTCGATGCTGCGCGAAGAGATTGCGGCCCTGATACCGGACTCCGCCCCGCCTGCCATGGACCACAGCCCCTATGTGATTCTCGTCGTGGGCGTGAACGGGGTTGGAAAGACCACCACCATAGGCAAGCTGGCGCATTTTTGGACGAAGCAGGGCAAAAAGGTGCTCCTCGGGGCGGCCGACACTTTCCGTGCGGCTGCCGTTTCGCAGCTTGACATATGGGCCTCCCGTTCGGGGGTAGACATAGTGAAGCAGCAGATGGGTTCGGACCCTGCGGCCGTGGCTTTCGATACCGTCAAGGCCGCCGTCTCGCGCGGTGCCGACATAGTGCTGATAGACACGGCCGGCCGCCTGCACAACAGGGTCGATCTTATGAACGAGCTTACCAAGATACGCAACTCGGTCTGCAAGGTGTTGCCGAAAGGCCCTGACGAGGTGCTGCTGGTGCTGGATGCCGGCACGGGGCAGAATGCCTTCGCCCAGGCGAAGGAGTTTGCACGGGCCACCGACATAAGCGGCCTTGTGGTCACGAAGCTCGACGGCACTGCGAAAGGCGGTGTGGTAGTCGGCGTAAGCGACCGCTTCGGCATACCCGTGCGCTTTATAGGCGTGGGGGAGAAGATAGACGACATAAGACCCTTCGACAAGGAGTCGTTCGTTGAGGCATTGTTTAATCCGGAAGATATATGAAAATCAGTTACAGTTGGTTAAAGGATTATCTTAAATGTGAGCTTACCCCCGCGCAGGTCGCGGAGGCCATGACGTCAATAGGCATTGAGGTGGACGCCGTGGAGGAGAGCGAAGAAATTCCCGGCGGCCTTGCCGGAGTCGTGGTGGCGAAAGTGCTCGATTGCAGGCCCCACCCCGACAGCGACCATCTTCACATAACGACGGTGGACCACGGAGAGGGAGAACCCCTTACGGTCGTGTGCGGCGCTCCGAATGTGGCGGCAGGGCAGAAAGTCCTGTTCGCGCGTATAGGCACCGTGCTGCCCGGTGACTTCAAAATCAAGAAGTCGAAGATACGCGGGGTAGAGTCCATGGGCATGATATGCGCCGAGGATGAACTGGGCATAGGTGCATCCCACGAGGGAATCATGGTGCTTCCGGACGATGCTGTGGTGGGCACTCCCGCCAAGGAGTATCTGCATCTGAAGACAGAGGCCGTCATAGAATATGAGATTACCGCGAACCGCGTGGATGCGGCGTCCCACTGGGGAGTGGCGAGGGATGTGTATGCCTGGTGCGTCCAGAACGGCGTGCCCTGCGAACTTGCGGCCCCGCTCGAGGACTGCATGCCCGGCTGCGACCCTGATTTCAGCGACCTTGCGGACGACCCCGACGGCGAGGCAGTCCCTGTGGAGGTCGCCGATACGGACGGCGCTCCGCGATACACCGGTCTCACGATACGCGGGGTGAAGGTGGGACCTTCCCCCGAATGGCTCCAGAAAAGGCTTATGGCCATAGGAAGCCATCCTATCAACAACATAGTGGATATTTCCAACTTCATACTGTTCGGACTCGGACAGCCTCTGCACACCTTCGATGCGTCGAAGATTCGCGGTGGAAAGGTCTGCGTGCGCCGGGCCGCGGAGGGTGAGACCATACGGACTCTCGACGGCATCGACCGCAAGCTCAAGGCCTGCGACATGGTGATTGCCGATGCGGAAGGACCCATGTGCATCGCCGGTGTGTTCGGCGGCGAAGACAGCGGTGTGTCGGAGGACACTGTGGACGTGTTCCTCGAAAGCGCCTGCTTCGACCCTGCATCCATACGCCGCACGGCAAAGAGCCAGGCTCTCCAGACGGACGCCTCTTTCCGCTACGAGCGCGGGACCGATCCCGCAATGCCGCTCTATGCGCTCAAATGCGCCGCCATGCTCATAAAGGAATGCGCCGGCGGACGAGTCGTCGGAGGTGTATTCGAATGCTGCCCGAAGGCTCCTTCGCGCAGGCAGATAAGTTTGGATTATGACCGCATCAGGCGCTTCATCGGCAAGGAGATAGGCAATTCCGAGATAGAACGTATACTCGGGGCCCTCGGTTATGGGTTCGAGTCCCGCTCCGGCAGCGGCGCGCTCGTCCTCGCTCCCACGTACATGGTGGATGTGAGCAGGGAGTGCGATGTGGTGGAAGAAATACTCCGCGTGTACGGGTACAACAATGTCGACATACCCTCCCGCATGAAGATGTCGGTTGCTCCTACACCCTCGCCGGACCCGGAGGCGGTGCGCAACAACATATCGAATTTCCTGGCGGCCAACGGGTTCACGGAGATAATGAACAACTCCCTGACGAAGAAGGACTATTATTCCGCCCTGCAGGCCTATCCTGCGTCCGCCTGCGTAGACATAGTAAATCCGCTGAGCCAGGACCTCTGCGTGATGCGCCAGAGCCTGCTTCCCGGCGCCCTCGAATCGGTGGCGTACAACCTGAACAGGCAGATATCTTCCCTGAAGATGTTTGAATACGGCAATGTGTACCGCAGGACAGAGGGGGGAGACAGCACGAAGCTGGAAGGCTATGAGGAGCACGGATGCTTCTGCCTTACGCTCACGGGCTCCCAGGACAAGTCGTGGAAATCGGCTCCTCTGCGCAACGACTATTTCCGCCTTAAAGGCTATGTGGAGCTGCTGCTCAGGCGCTACGGGGCCGACCTCTATCAGCTGTGGACCGAAGCCGCTCCCTCGGACATATATTCCGACGGCATCTGCTGCAAGCTCCCCGGCAAGGGCAGGCTGCTTCTTAGCATGGGTATAGTCAATCCCGTGCTGTGCCGCAGATTCGGCATCAAACAGCAGGTGGTTGCCGCAGAAATAGTGTGGCCCGCTTTGCTGGAGCTTGTGGCTCGCGACAAGGTGGCCTTCAAGGAGATGCCGAGATTCCCGGAGGTCCGCAGAGACCTTGCCCTGCTTCTCGACGAGGGCGTAAGCTATGCCGACCTGCGTGCCGCTGCCTTCAAGCAGGCCCGTAAACTGCTCCGGCAAGTGACGCTTTTCGATGTGTACCGCGGAGACAAGATACCTGCCGGGAAAAAGCAGTATGCCCTCGGATTCGTCATCCAGGACGAGGAAAGGACACTTACCGATCAGGACACCGAACGCTTGATGGACAGGCTCCTGAATATGTTCCGCAGCGATTTCGGAGCGGAGCTCAGGTGATGGGCGCCCGCAGGGCCATATCGGCTGTTCTGCTTGCCGTCCCCCTGCTGTGCTCGTGCGGCGGACATCCGCGCATCATTCCCGGAACCGTCCTTACGGACATCTATGCCGAAATGCTGCTTGCGGACCAGTGGCTTGCGGATCACAGCGAGGCCAGGAAGGCTTCGGACACCACCCTTTTCTATGATCCCATTTTCAGGCGCTACGGGTACACTTATGAAGACTACGATGCCACCGTGCGCCGCTATCTGGAGGATCCTGAGAAATTCGCAAAGGTGTTCAAGAATGCGTCCATGAAGCTCAAGGACGAAAGGGACAGGTATCGCAGGAAGGTGGAACAGCTTGACGATGTCAGGGAGTTCAACGCCTCCATAAAGGGATATTCCGCCAAGGATTTCCGCAAGGACACCCTTATGTTGCGTTCGCTCTACAAAGACTCGCTGCTCCGGGCATATGCCATGGCAAGGGACTCTCTGCGCCTCGATTCCCTGAAATCAGCGGGCCTGGAATCCGAAGGCCTGAAGCCCGACAGCCTGAGCTCGGAGCTCCTGCGGCTCGATACCCTGAGCGCGGAACCACTGCGGCCCGATGTCCTGAAACGGGATGCCCCGAGACCTGACATCCGACGGCCTGATGCCCCGAAACAAGATTCTTCGGAGCCTGGCAGCCGAAGGCCTGATGCTTTGAAACGGGATTCTTCGGGACCGGACATACTGAAAGTGGATTCGCTGAAACCAGAACCCCGGCGACCATCCGAAAAGACTACTGGCGTTAAACGACAAATATTGAACAAAGATGAAATACACAGAGAAATACGGGTATAGCCCCGATGAACAGAAGATTGCCGCCGCAGTGGAGGCTCTTGCATCCAATCTTGGAGATTTGTCCTCTCCGGAAGTGCTGAAAAAATGTTTTTCACTTATGGACCTGACGACCCTCAACTCTAAGGACACTGAGGCGTCGGTAATGAAATTGGTGGACAAGGTGAATAAGCTGCCGGAGGTGTTCGCCGACTATCCTGCCCCGGCCTCGGTGTGCGTGTATCCCAATTTCGCGTCCGTCGTAAGGAACGGCCTGAAGGTCCCCGGAGTGCATGTAACGACGGTGTCGAGCTGCTTCCCCTCCGCACAGAGTTTCCTGGAGGTGAAGGTCAGGGAATGCGAACTTGCCGTGCAGGGAGGAGCGGATGAGATAGACATAGTTCTCGCCCTCAATGCCTTTCTGGCGGGTGATGAGTCCAGGGCGTTCGATGAGATAGTGGCGATGAAGAATGCCATAGACAAGGCGGCAGCGGCCGAAGGACGGAAGGTCGTGTTGAAAGTGATACTCGAGACCGGCGTGCTCGTGAGCGCCGAGAGTATTGCCGAGGCCTCTTTCCTTGCGATGGAGGCCGGTGCGGACTTCATCAAGACATCCACGGGGAAAGTGGAGCTGAACGCCACCCCCGCCGCTGCGATAGTGATGTGCGAGGCCATAAAGCGCTTTTACGAGGAGAGCGGCCGCAAGGTCGGATTCAAGGCCGCAGGCGGCATATCCACGGCCAAGGATGCGCTGTGCTACTATTGCATCGTAAACAACATACTCGGGCCGCAGTGGCTCGACCGCTCCTTGTTCCGCTTCGGCGTGAGCCGTCTCGGAAACAGCCTTGTCAGCGCGATTGAACAGAAAACGGTCTCGTTTTTCTGATTTCCGGCCTGAACGCCGGGATTTTCAAAGCTCCGAAGGGCTTCCCTCATGGCAGGGAGGCCCTTTTTTCAATTAAGCGTGTCGATACGGATATAAACGGATAAAAACACTCATCTTTGCACTTGGAAACTTTGAACTATAACTGTAAACTATGAAAAACAGATTATTCACATCCATTTTGGCCGCAGCCGCCCTTTGTGCCTGCAACCATGCGGAAGCGGACCGCCAGGACAATCCCGCCTTGCGGGATGAAGGATTCTCACATGACATGATAGTTCTCGGCGAGCAGCTTCAGGACCCCTATTCCGTGGTGAATATGACCAAGGCCCTGCATGCGGTATCGCCGTATGCGGCGGAAAAGGGGCCGCTCGGAGCGACCGACTACTATGTCCGTTTCCTTCCGACAGACGGTGAGCAGATGAAACTGCTGGAGGACAAAGGGCTGCTGCTTATGGATCATCCTCTCGACTACCGAATAGTCAGAGAAGGGGACTGGTATCATGACCCGGAGGTGCCGGAAGGCGAAATAACATGGCAATATGCCGTGGTGCCTGTGGACTTCGTCTTTCCGGCAGGGGTGCGCTATGAGAAACTGGATGAGTGCTACATCGCCGACAACGACCCGGCCACACGTTCGGACGGCATAGACTGGGCGGCTGTGGAACGTGAATCCTACAGACTTACCGGCAATGCGGATATGCTGGGCACGAGGGCAGGGGAGACAGCCGCTCCGGCGGGCCGGATAAGCATCGTGGATCCTGACTTCAGCGAAGAGCCGGTGGGCGTGAAGGGCGTGAAAGTGAGCTGCAATTCCTTTGTCAAGTTCGCATCGGCATTCACGGACGAGGACGGCTGCTACAAGATGAACAAGAGCTTTTCCGGAAATATACGCTACCGCCTGGTTTTCCAGAATGCCAAAGGATTCTGCCAGGGGATGAACCTCATACTGGTGCCTGCATCCGTATCCACTTTCGGAAAACACTCCTCTGAAGGTTTCAGCACTACGGTGGACCATACTTCCGACAGAAACCTTTTCATACGCTGCGTGGTGAACAATGCCGGCTATGACTACTGCGCCGAGAGCGCTGCGGCGAAAGGCGAACTTGCCGCCGTGCCGAAAGACTTGAGAATATGGAACTTCCGTTCTATCGACCAGTGCCTCAGCGTGATGATGCACCAGGGCGTGGTCGTGGAGACCACGGATGCACTGACAGGGCTGCTCGGACAGTACGCTCCGCTGGTGAAGATAATAATGCCCGATGTACTGCTCGGACATTCCGGCTCGGAGAGCTATTCGGAAATCTATGCGGACGCCATGCATGCTTTCGCCGAGGCCGGGCACTATTCCCTTGTCGGAAAAGAGTGGTGGGGGAAGTTCGTGGGTTTTGCCCTCAACGCTTTCGTATCATCGTCGTTCAGCAATATCTACGGTTCGATAGACGATGCTGACAGCTCCTATTGCGAAGTGGCAGAAACCTTTGCCTTCTATTGCCAGAACATACTGTTCCGCAGACACTATCCGGAATCGTCCGCCGTGTTCGGGACCTCGTTCTGGTTCTTTCCGCAGATATTCATGTATATGGATGAAAGAGGAATAGGACTTGACAGGATAGCCCCTCTGATGACTTCGGAGGTGGTCGACATGGAAGTCCTGAAATTCAAGCTGCTCAGCTATTATCCTCAATACAAGAATACCATAAACGAGGCTTTCATAAGATATGATAAGTAATAAGTTAATTATCCTTGCGGCCGCGGGACTGCTTCTGTGCGGCACGGTCGGGGCACAGAATTATTCCGTTTCGACGAATGTGCTCGACTATGCGAATCTTGGGACCTTGAATGTGGAAGCGTCCTGCGGTATTGCAAGACAATGGAGTCTTTGTGCCGGGGTCAAGTACAATCCTTTCTCGTTCGGAGACGGTGAGAAAGAGGTGGCCTTAAGGCAGAGGAGCATCGAGACGGGAGCGCGCTTCTGGCCCTGGCACATTTTCTCCGGGTGGTGGCTTGGCGCCAAACTCAAGTATCAGGAGTACAGCGAGGGAGGTATCAAAGGCCCGTCTTCCATGGAGGGCGACCGCTACGGAGGCGGCCTTTCCGCCGGCTACGCCTTTATGTTGAACACTCACCTGAACCTCGATATCGGTGTCGGACTGTGGGGCGGATATGACAAATGGAGGACCTATGACTGCATGCGATGCGGCAAGGTCATGGGAACTGGGGATGACATTTTCTTCCGCCCCAATGATATTCTTCTGACTTTGTCGTACATTTTCTAAAAAAATTGTATATTTGCAGTCCAAACCGATGCGCGGGTGGCGAAATGGTAGACGCGCTAGTTTCAGGAGCTAGTGGGGTAAAACCTGTGTGAGTTCGAGTCTCATCTCGCGCACGAAGGGGCTGACCAAATACCGGTCAAGCCCCTTTTTCGTGTCTTTCGGTGTGGTCAAGCTCTACCTTGACATCGAATATTCAATTCGGCGGATGAAATCGCTGCAATAGGCTGGTTTTCTTATATTTTTCAGTGTGCCCAGCCTCGGACTTGTCCCCGAATATTCTGGATCAGTTGGACAAAAAGCAGGATGATTTGCCCATAATTCAGGAATAACTCTAAATGGGTTTAATTATATATCCTCAATTATTCCCATTTTATTAGGAGTGTGTTTCTTCTATCTTAATATCACAATTTATAGGAACCCTTATTTTAAGAATCCCGGTGAAGCTATATTTGTCCCCATAATTTCCCCCGATGAAAGTGGCCTCAAAAGGAACGGATAATTCGCTAAAAGTCAATACATAGCCATACTTTGTGGTTTCCCAAGGGTCGAAATTTATGGTAAAAGAAGTATTCCCATTCAGGGGATTGAATGATGATGTTTTTCCAAATACAGTTTTTATTGGATTCGTTTTTGTTTCACTCCATGCATCATTTTCATAATTCGGAACCGGAACTTCACATTCCAAGCCATCTAAAAGTCTTTCCACTTCCCCCGTTTCAAACTCAGCCTTTCCTTGATCTAAGTAAGGATAAAAGGTCATAGGGATTGTCTGGTCACTGTTATTTTCAAAGCTCTCTTTGTATTCCGAACTTGAAACATCATTTATTTCTTGTTTGCTGAAATCATACACTATCGAATAGAATTCCAGAGTGTCATAAGGATCGGGATTTGGTTCTTCATTGAATCCAGCGTCTTCACTATTACATGAAGTCAGTCCAAATGAAAAACCAAACAAACACAAAATCAAATATTTAATCTTTTTCATTGTCTATCCTTTCTTAAATTCTGATTTTACAAAATTAAATATTTCTCCCGGATTCTCACAACCGATGCGTACCCGCTCCATTATGTTTCAGGCACCGATTCCGAACAGCTGCCGTTTTCCCGAATGCAAGCAATGTTTCGAATACATCGTGCATTATGTCCCTGGAAACATTCTCACCACGCAATATCAGAGGCATGGCAAGTCGATACATCGACGCGTGTTGTGTCAGTACCAGATTTTTGAGAGAGTGAATTCAGCCATCTAAAACTCATACAGCTTCAGGCCGGTCTGCTCGTCGAATCTGCGTCCGATGACGGCGGCGGGGAAGTGCTCTACGAAAAGCTCGCAGGCCCCGTTGATGCGCGCGCTGAGAAGATGCCCGCCTATGCAGGTGTAGTCCCGGCGCCCGGCTGTGATGTGTATGTGCAGATACGGCGCCCGGCTGCCGTCATCAGTGCATGATATGTTGCCCGTAAGGTTGGTGATTTCCATCTGTTCCTCGAAACGCTTGTCGACATACTGTTTGGTGGAAGGGTCGAGGAAGCGGAATACGGCTTCGCTCACCGCACCTATCCCGCTAACGACGCCGGCAAAGATTCCTTTCTCCTTGCAGAAGGCGCACAGGGCCTCGCAGATTTCCACATGATTGTCGAGACTGAGGACATAGCGTCCGGGGGCTGTTTCTTTATACTTGTACATACTTTCCAATTTTTGATGGGTTAAATTTTCTGAAAAAGCGGCCTGAGGTCGAGATTGAAAAAATCCTCCAGCGGAAGTCCTTCCGGCCCGACTATAAAAGCCGCAGAAATCCGGTCCGCATAAACTTTTTTGAATTTCTCGAACCCGGACAGGTCGTCGGCCCGACTGCTTTTCACTTCTATGCCAATGAGGGCCTGTCCCTTTTTGAGGACATAGTCGCATTCCTGCCCCTTGTCATTTCTCCAATAGAGCAGTTCGAAATTGTCCAGTACAGACCTGTTTGCCAGATGGGCGCCTACGGCAGATTCGACCTGACGCCCCCATTCCGCAGGATTCACCCGTGCCTCGTCGAATGAGAACAAATCATAACGGTTCCGGAATCCGCTGTTGTAAACCTGCATCTTCGGGACCGACCGTTTCTCCGTAACGGGCGACGGCGAATATTTTCCGAGCGGCCGAACAGTCATGGTCTTGTCCAATATATCAAGATAGCTCTTTATTGTCGGGACGCTTCCGCTGTTCATGCATCCCTGCATCTTTGTCAGAGACAATTCCTTTGCAGATTCCATGCAAGCCAGTTCGAAGACCTGGCGCAACAATGCGGGATTTCGGATTTCATCTATTTCCAAGATGTCCCGAGAGAGTATCGGCGAAATAATCGAACTCTCCATCAGGTCTCTCCATCGGTCCTCGTCGCGTATATCGGGCGCCAGACCAGGGAACCCCCCGAAGTAGATATACTCTTCCATAGAGAAACCGAAAGCATCGTGCATTTCCTGCCACTCCCAGTAGCCCATTTTGAGGGCTTCGAAACGACCTTCCAGCGACTCCTCCAGCCCTTTTTGCAGCAGGACGCGGGAAGACCCGAGCAGGATGACTTTCAAGTTGCGCTGCGAACGGGTGTCTTCATCCCATTCTTTTTTCACTTGTTCGCTCCATCCTTCCACTTTTTGGATTTCATCTATGATAAGAATCCGTTCCGCTTCACCGTGCAGGTCCATTTTCATGCGGGACTCCTGCCAACGGTTTGAAATCCACCGGGTGTCGGAGCGGGGGACATTGTCTGCCGCAAAAAAGTCGACAGGGACAATTGTCTGCCTTGTGAACTGAAGGACCATCGTAGACTTGCCCACTTGACGGGGCCCCATGACGATTTGCATCCGCCGTCGGGGTTCGGCCATCCGGGAAAGCAGGACTTGCAGGTGTTTTCGCTCGAACATCAGTTTTATAAATTATATTTTACAAATTTATAAAATATATTTTACAAAATCGCAAAACATTGATTGATAATCAAAGAAACCTCCTGAAACAGCCCCGGGACCGAAAACCCGCCCTTCGCTGCAAAACCCTAGAAACACGCAGCTCGAGTTCGTTTTCGGTCCCGGACTATTCATAGGGCCGCGGATGCGGCCGGGAAGGTTATACAATAAGCCGTTCTTCGGCCCTGCGGAAGCGCATGAGCGCCTCTTCCCGGCCTATGAAACGTATTATTTCAGCGATACCGAGCCCGCTCGAGGAGCCGGTGAGTGCAAGGCGTATGCAGTTCATCACCTTGCCCATGGGCCATTCCATAGCGCGGATGTACTCTTCCATTTCTTCCACGCTGCCCGTGGATTCCAGGGCCTGATGCGCCATGCGTACATTTTCTTCTTTCCAGAACTTTGCGGCATCCTTCTCCACGTATTCCTCCGGAGCCTTGAACAGATACCACGCGATGTTCCAGAAGTCGGACACGAATGTGGCTCGCTCCTTGATGAGGGCCACTATCTCCAGGACGGTATTTTCATCTGCCGCGACGCCTTCTGCGGCGAGCACGGGCATCCATGCCGCGGCAAGCTCCCGGTCGGAGCGCATGCGGAGGTATTCTTTGTTGAACCACTTCGCCTTGTCCGGATTGAATTTGGCCCCGGACTTGCCGACCTTGTCGAGAGAAAATGCCTGTATGAGCTGTTCCATGGAGAATATCTCCTGTTCGGTGCCGGGGTTCCAGCCCAGCATCGCAAGCAGATTCACGAATGCATCCGGGAAGTATCCGTCTTCCCTGTATCCCCTCGACTCCGTGCCGTCGGCCGCCGTCCATTTGAGGGGGAATACGGGGAATCCCATCTTGTCGCCGTCGCGCTTGCTCAGCTTGCCGTTCCCGACGGGCTTGAGCAGCAGGGGCAGGTGGGCGAATTCCGGTCTTTCCCAGCCGAAGGCCGCATAAAGCAGGTAGTGCAGGGGCAGCGAGGGCAGCCATTCTTCTCCGCGTATGACCTTTGTGATTTCCATCAAATGGTCGTCCACGATGTTCGCGAGGTGGTATGTGGGCAGTTCGTCCGCCCTTTTCCAGAGTACTTTGTCGTCGAGCGTGGAGCTGTTCACCTCTATGTGACCCCGGATGAGGTCGTCCATTTCGACCGTTTCGTTTTCCGGCATGCGGAAGCGTATGGTCCAGTCGTCGCGCTCCGCAATCAGGCGCTCCGTCTCGGCCCCGGAGAGGGTGAGGGAGTTCCGCAGAGAGCTGCGGGTGGCGGCGTTGTAGATGAATGTCCGCCCTTCGCTCTCGGCTTCGGCCCTTGCCTTTTCAAGCTCGGCCGCGCTGTCGAAAGCATAATATGCAAAGCCTCCCGACACCAGCTGCTCGGCATATTTCCTGTATATGCTGCGGCGCTGGGACTGCCTGTACGGGGCGTGCGGGTTGCGTGCGGAAACGCTTTCCGCCACCTTGCCGTTCTCGTCGAGCCCTTCATCCGGCTCTATTCCGCACCAGCGCAGGGATTCTATTATGTATTCTTCCGCCCCGGGAACGAAGCGGTGAGAGTCGGTGTCTTCTATGCGAAGTATGAAATCCCCGCCCTCTTTTTTTGCTATCAGGTAGTTGTACAGTGCCGTGCGCACCCCGCCCATGTGCAGCGGGCCGGTCGGCGAGGGGGCGAATCTTACTCTTGTCCTTTTCATATTCTTCTGATTGCAGGTATGTTTTCGAGATCGGACAACTGCTGCCCCTCCGAAACCAGCAGTACCGGTTTCTTCTCCGGGTCGATGCGGAATGTCCTCAGGTTGTCGGTGGAGCTGTAGCCTATCCTCGAACCTACGTTGTCTTCCATGAGGCTGATGCCGCGGGTGCTGGCGGCCTCGTTCTTGTCGTAAACGAAACTGCGCGTAATCATGATGTAATTGCCCATGTCGCGCCTCGAACCCATGATGTCTATGAATCTGAGTCCGGTCACTATCGAGGTGATGTGGATGTGGTCCCCGACTTCCGGGTCTTCGTCCCAGATAAGGCCGCGCTTGAAGTTGTTCGCCCCGCCGGTGTACTCGTCTATGCGGCAGTTTATCTCGGACATGTCGTCCATGGTGAGGCCCTGGTCGTTCTTGCCTCCGGTGATGTTGACGAGCACGTTTTTGGCAGTCTTGAGGTCGAAGTCGTTGAGCAGGGGAGACTCGAATGCCTCCCGCACCGCGTCTTCGATGCGGTTGGGACCGCTGCCCTCTCCATATCCCATGAGCGCCATGCCACTGTCTTTCATCATGGTCATCACGTCTTCAAAGTCCACGTTGATGTAGCCCGGCTTCTGAATGATTTCGATGATGCCCTTGACGGCCGTATTCAACACTTCGTCCGCCTTGGGGAAGGCATCGTGCGTGAGCTGTGAGCCGAAGTGGTCGTAGAGCTTCTCGTTGTTGATGATGAGCATCGAATCCACGTTCTTTTCCAGCTCCTGTATGCCGTCTATGGCGCGTGACATGGTCCTGTCGCCTTCGTTTTTGAATGGCAGGGTCACCACGGCCACGGTCAGTATGCCTTTCTCCTTGGCCATCTTGGCTATTATGGGCGTGGCCCCCGTGCCGGTGCCTCCTCCCATGCCGGCTGTGATGAACAGCATGCGCGTGCCGGTGTCTATGATCTTGCTCTCTATTTCGCTCTGGCTGTCTATGGCCGCATTGCGTCCCTTTATGGGATTGGTGCCGGCCCCGAGTCCTGCGCCCATCTGTATCTTCACGGGCACCGGACTGCGTTCGAGGGCCTGGGAATCGGTGTTGCACACGACGAAACTGCACCCTTCGAGTCCTGAACGGTACATGTACGAAACGGCATTGCATCCGCCGCCTCCTACGCCTATGACCTTGATAATCTGGTCGGAGCGCATCCAGTCTTTGGGAGTGGTGGCCTCCAGGTCTATATTGAAATCTTCGAACATAGCTTATTGCTCCTCTTCATTGTTTTTACCCATGTCGTCGTACAGATTGCCGAGTACCCCGTCGAATCCGCTTTCAAGGGCGTTGCCTATCTTCTTCCACAATATGTGGAGTCCTCCGGTCTTCGGCTCCCTCTGCGGCCTGGGCTGCCGTGGGGTCCTTGTACGGCGCGGGGTCTTGACTATCACTTTCTCGATTTCGTCATCATCGAATATGGTGGTGCGGACCGGCTCCTCCTCTTTCTCCGTTCCGGAAGCCTCGTCCGCCGCGGGGGCGTCAGCTTTTCTGGCTGCGGCCTCCTCTATGCAGTTGAGGTAGGGATCCGCCGCCGCTTCCAGGACCATGCCCACGGATGCCGCGGCCTCCGCCTCTCCGATGCCGGGACAGCCGTCGGAACTGAACTTGCGTGCCAGCGGGAATCCCACCCTCACGTTGTATCCGGATTCTTCCTTGATGAGGTTGATGAGGTTGACGAGGTTGGCCCCGCCGCCCGTGAGCACTATTCCGCAGCGCAGCCTGTCGGCAAATCCGCTCTCCTGTATCAGGTAGAGCATGGCCTGCACTATTTCCTTGCAGCGGCTGGTGATGATTTCCGAAAGATATTTGACGCTGAGGTGTTCGTAGGTGCCGTTCTCCTCGTCGTTTATCTGCAGCACCTTGTCGCTCATAGTCTGGAGCTTGTCGGGCAGGCAGGCTCCGAATGCGAGCTTGACGTTTTCGGCGAGCGTGTCGTCGAAGGCGCACTCCAGCCGTATGTCGGTGGTGATGCTCTTGCCTCCGAACGGGATGGATGCGAAGTAGCGCAGGATGCCGCCCTGATATATGGACAGGGAAGTGACGCCGGCACCCATCTCTATGAGGGCGACGCCGTTTATGGTCTCGTCGTTCTTGAGTACGGCCTCTCCCACGGCGACGGGGGTGAAGATGGCCTGGGCGAGGGCGACGCCGGCATTGTTCATCATGATGTCTATGTTGCGCACGACTCTCTTGGCGCCGACGAAAAATTTGAAATTGCCGGACAACTTGTCGCTGCATGTGCCGACCACGTCCTCCTCGCTGCCTATGATGTCATCTATGGCGAAAGACTGAGGCACCGCGCCGTAGATGATGTTCTTGTCGCTGTCCTTCAGCGGATAGGTGTCGAGCGCTATGCTCTTGAGCGAGTTGATTTCGTCGTCGCTTATTATGGCGGACGGGTCGCTGCGGTCTATGTTGGCGCTCGCGCTTTCCTGGCGGACACTGTATCGCGGCAGGCCCACCACCACCTGCAGTATCTTTATCTGCAATTCGTCTTCGGCCTCCTTTATCGCGGCCTTCAGCGGCACGGCGGCCTTCATCGGATTGAATACGCAGTTGTAGCGTATGCCGTCCGACGGGCGTTCCTTGTAGTAGATGATCTGAACATTTTCGCCCGATATCTTTGCTACGCAGAGCGCGAGTTTCGAAGTGCCCAGATCGACAGTCGCTATATATCTTTCCTGCATATTATTTGTTTGTTGTATTTCAGGTTTACGCTTTTGTAATATCCTTCTCCCACATGGGGCAGTATGTGCGAATAATACTTGCCCATGCGGCTGAATTTCTCGTCGAAGCAGTCAGGAAAACCGATTATGAAACGCTCTCCGCTGTCCTTTATCCTCAGCTCTATGTCGCCCTGCCCGCTCACGCTGATCCTGTCTATCCTGTTTCTCCACTGCCGGGAAGACTTTATGTGGTTCATCAGTGCGAGCACCCCTGAAGCCCAGGCCGCGTTCATCCCGTTTTCCAACGACGGGATATTGCCTTCGATTACCGGGACATCGGCCGTGTAGCTGCTGTGCAGCGGGAACACGAAACCCTCGGCATCCATGTAGAAACCCTCCTCGCCCCTCTGGAAACGCAGTACGGGAGCCCTCTGGGTCACCTCTATGTGCAGGACTCCGTTTCTGGTGGTCCAGGCTTCGCTTCTGAGTACGACTTTTTTCTCGCCGAGCAGCTTCTCTATGCCGGCAAGGTCGAGGCTGTCGAGACGCACCCCTATGCACGGGCCGTATCTTTTCTCGAGGAACCCCTTTATATCGTCCTCCGTGACAAATTCCAGCTTGTCCTTGAAACGGACGTCTATGGAGTTGCAGACGGTGCCGGCCCCATCGCGCCGGGCGCACCCTGCGGCGAGTCCGAATGCCGCAAGGAGGATGGCCGTGAGGACAAGGCACGCTATGTGTCTGATACGTGTCATCTTTCTGAGAGCATGCGTTTTATCGGTTCTACGAAACGGTCTATGCTGCCGGCTCCGAAGGTGACAAGCACCTCCGGGTTCTCCTTCTCCAGAAGCGGCATGAGCCCTTCTGTGTCGGTCATGACTTTCTCCTGACACTTCACGTCATTGAAGATTAGCTCCGAGGTGACGCCCGGCAAAGGCTCCTCCCGGGCCGGGTAGATGTCCATGAGTATGAGTTTGTCCACCGCGCTCAGCGCCTCTGCGAACTGCGGGGCGAAGTCCCTCGTGCGGGTGTAAAGATGCGGCTGGAACACGGCTGTTATCCTGCGTCCGGGGAAGATGCCCTTTATGGACGAAATGGCGGCGGAAAGCTCCTCCGGATGGTGGGCATAGTCGTCGATATAGACGAGCCCGGGACGGTTGACGTGTTCGTCGAGCCTGCGGCGCACTCCGGCGAAGCTGCCTATTGCACGCCTGAGTTTCTGTCCGTCCATGCCGTAGCACAGGCACACGGCCGCAGCGGCTATGCTGTTCTCCACGTTTATCCATCCGAGCGCCCCCACCCTTATGTCGTTGAGGGTGCCCCCGGGATATACGAGGTCGAAACTGTAGTGGCCGTCCGGGGCGAGCCTGAGGTTGCTGCTGTGAAAATCCGCCTTCGGGTTGTCGAAATGGTATGTGAATATCCGTGCGCCGGTATGCGACTCCGTTATGGGGAGTCCGTATTTGAGTATCAGGGTCTCGTGAATCTGGGAGGCGAAACTGCGGTATGCCTCATGCACCTGCCCTATGTCGCCGTATATGTCGAGATGGTCGGCGTCCATGGCCGTAATGGCGGCTATCGCAGGGTGCAGGCGCAGGAAGGAACGGTCGAATTCGTCCGCCTCCACGACCGCCGTCGGGGTGTTGCTCATGAGCAGGTTCGTGCCGTAGTTCTTCGATATGCCGCCGAGAAATGCGGAACATCCGTCTCCGGCCTCCGTCAGTATGTGGGCGACCAGGGTGGACGTGGTGGTCTTCCCGTGGGTGCCGGCTACGGCAAGGCAGGTCTGGTCTCGGGTGATTTCTCCGAGCGCCTCCGAGCGTTTGACAGTCCTGTAGCCATGTTCCCGGACATATTTCAGCTCCTCCAACCCGTCCGGCACGGCCGGGGTGAAAATGACGAGGGTCGAGGATGCGTCCTGCGGTATGCGGCTCGTGTCGTCGTCGTAGTGCACGTCTATGCCCTCCGCCTCGAGCCGGGCCGTGAGTTCCGACGGCGTGCGATCATATCCGCTCACCCCGAAACCCCTGAACTTGAACCAGCGCGCCAGCGCGCTCATGCCTATGCCGCCTATCCCTATGAAATAGACATTCTTCGTCTTATTCTCCCTCATCATCCAGTATTTTATATATTTCGTCCACTATTGTCCGCGCGGCGGACGGAAGCGCCAGCGCCAGCGCGTTCTTTTCCAGTTCGGCGGTGCGTGCAGCGTCGTGCACCAGTTCCAGTGCCGTTGGCATAAGGGCAGTTGCCGCATCCGCATCCTTTACCAGCAGGGCCGCACCCTTGCGCACCAGTGCCATGGCGTTGTGGGCCTGATGGTCCTCGGCTACATTGGGGGAGGGCACGAAAACGGCGGCCTTGCCTGCGGCGCATATCTCCGACACGGACGATGCCCCGCTGCGGCTGATTATCACGTCGGCCATGGCGTATGCGAGATCCATCCTCGCGATGAAGTCGCTGTACTGTATGGACGGGAGGCTCCTGCCGAGCATGAATTCGTCTATCCCTTTCTTGTATCCGCGTCCGCACTGCCACAGCACCTCCACGTCTTCTCCTCCCGGACATCCGGCCTCTATCCAAGTCTTCATCGCATTGTTGAGGGTGCCGCAGCCGAGGCTGCCTCCGACGACGAGTATGTGTTTCTTGCTTTCGTCGAATCCGAGGCTGCGCAATCCTTCAAGCCTCTCGGCCTCGCCGTAAGGATGCATGGACGGACGTATCGGATTGCCGCTGAGGACTATTTTGTCCGCCGGGAAGAACCTTTCCATGCCCTCATAGGCCACGCAAATCTTCTGAACCTTCGGGGCGAGCATCTTGTTGGTCAGACCGGCAAATCCGTTCTGCTCCTGTATGAGCGAGGGGATATTCTTCCTTACCGCCGCCATCAGCAGGGGAGCGCTGGCATATCCGCCGACGCCTATGGCTATGTCCGGCCGGAATTCGTCTATTATGGCCCCGGCCTTGCGTATGCTGCCCATGAACTTGAAAGGCAGCTTCATGTTGGCTATGACATTGTGCAGGTTCAGCTGGCGCTGCAATCCGTTTATGGGAAGTCCGGTGATGCGGAATCCTTCGGCGGGGACTTTCTCCATCTCCATCTTGCCTTCCGCTCCCACGAACAGAATCTCCGTGTCGGGATTCACCGCCTTGAGTTCCTTCGCAATCGAGACGGCAGGGAAGATATGACCTCCCGTGCCTCCTCCGCTGATTATGGCCCTTATCCTTTTATATCCCATATTCATCCATTTCGTCATTGAGTTCGTCTTCCGCGCCGTCCTCCGTGATTCCGCTCTCGAATGCGTCGAGTTCGTCAAGCCCGGCCCTCACATTCTCTCCGAATTCCATAATGGGCTGCGCCTCACGCTGCTCCTTCTCTATGCGGCGCTGGGCGATGCGGCTGAAAGAGAGGATGATGCCGAATGCGAGGCTGAAACACAGGAAAGCGCTGTTGCCGTGGCTTATCAGCGGGAGGGTCTGTCCCGTCATGGGACCTATGTCGGCATTCACGAACATGTGCAGGAATGCCTGTCCCGTAATCAGGAGGCACAGTCCGGCCACGGTGAGTTTGGCGTACAGGTCCTTGCCGCAGTTGCGCGCTATGATGGAGCCCCTGGCCATCAGGGACACGTAGAGAAATATCACTATCAGGCTGCCCCACAGCCCGTATTCTTCAATGATGAAGCTGTACATGTAGTCTTCGGACATGTCCGGGACCACATAGCGCTGCGTGCTCTGTCCCGGGCCTTTGCCGAGCAGGCCTCCCTCCTTGATTGCTATCTTGGCGCTGTACGGCTGGCGGATTTTGTCGAGGGCCTTGTAAAATTCTTCCGAGCCGGTCTTGGAGTCTATCACCTGCTGCTCCCAGTCCTCGCCTTCGGAAATACGGCTCAGGGCAGTGCCTATACGCTTGAATGCCTTGTGGTCAGTGACCTCGTATATGCTCCATGCGCCGGCTATCAACACCACGGCGGCGGCCGCCAGTATGGCCATGTCCCTGAAGTTGCCTCCTCCGAGCAGAATCACGATGAACATGATGCCGCCGATGAACAGGGCGGCCGAGTTGCTGCCCGGAAGTATCATGACGAGGGTAATCAGGAACGGAGCGTATATGTAGAGTATCTTTTTGCCGAGCAGGCTCGACGGGCCTATCAATTCACCTTTTTTCAGGGCATCCAAGGCCCACGCGAGATAGAGCACCATGGCCACCTTGACCACTTCGAACACATGCACCTGCACGTGGAACACCGTCAGTATACGCCGCGCCCCGTTGATTTCCACGGACTTGAGGAAAGGCAGGTCTATCTTGATCAGCAGCAGGCCGAGCAGTATGAACGAGAACGGGAAGCCCCACATGGAGAACCAGCGGAAGAGCTTGATGTTCTTTATGTTGTAGCAGACTATGATGAGCATGAGTCCGGCTGCGACTATGAACAGCTGGCTTTTTACTATATCCACTCTGGTCTGGCTCCCCTCCAGCAGACGCGAAGTGGAGGAGAAAATGCACACGATGGAGATGAGAATCAACACTAAAGCGATGATCCATACTACCTTGTCTCCTTCGATGCGGTCGAAGAAATTCCAAACTGTGCGTTTCTTCCCTGACATATTCCTCTTACAATTGTCTTACAGCGTTCTTGAACTGCCTGCCCCTGTCCTCGTAGTTTTCAAACAGGTCGAAACTGGCGCAGCACGGGCTGAGCAGCACCACGTCTCCGGGAGAGGCGAGCGAATACGACAGCTTTACCGCATCTTCCGCGCTGGACGTCTCGAAGACCCTGTCTTTTCCGACTATGCCGTCGAAGGCCTCGTGCAGTTTTGAATTGTCTTTTCCCAGGCACACTATGGCCTTGACCTTGCTGCTGACAAGCTCGTTCAGCACGCTGTAGTCGTTGCCCTTGTCCTTGCCCCCGGCTATCCACACTACGGGCCTGGTCTGGCATTCGAGGGCATACCACGCCGCATCCACGTTGGTGGCCTTGGAGTCGTTGATGAACATAATGTCGCGCAGGCTCAGGACCGGCTCCAGGCGGTGCTCTACGGGAGTGAAGCTCCTGAGAGAATTGCGTATGGTCTCGTCGTCTATGCCGGATGCCTTGGCGGCGAGCGCCGCGGCCATGGAGTTGTATACGTTGTGCCGTCCGCCCAAGGCCAGTTCCTGCAGATACAGTTCGCTCTCGCTCTGTTCGTAGCGTACCACGATGCGGTTCCCGTCGAGCCAGGCACCCTGCTCCAGATTCTTCTTCTCCTGCGAGAACGGGAGCATCTTGGCCTGAAGCACTATCTTGCTCAGGTGCTCCATGGTGATGGCGTCGTCGGAGTCGAATATGAAGCAGTCCTCCGGACGCATGTTGCGCACGAGCCTGAATTTGGCCCGCACATAGTTTTCCATCTTGTGCCCGTAACGGTCGAGATGGTCGGGGGTGATGTTGGTGATGATGGCTATGTCCGGACGGAAATCATAGCTGTCGTCGAGCTGGAAGCTGCTGATTTCCAGTACATAGTAGTCGTGCTTTTCCGTGGCTACCTGCAGGGCGTAGCTCTTTCCTATGTTGCCCCCCAGCCCCACGTTCAGCCCGGCCTCCTTGAGCAGATAGTGTATCATGGAGGTGGTGGTCGTCTTGCCGTTGGAGCCTGTGATGCAGATTTTCTTCGCATCGTCGTAGCGCGACGCGAACTCTATTTCGGATATGATGCGAATGCCTTTGGAGGCAATCTCGCGCACCATGGGCGCAGTGGAAGGGATGCCGGGGCTTTTCACAACCTCGTCGGCATCGAGTATGAGAGCCGGACTGTGGCCGCCCTGCTCGAAAGGTATGTCCCATTCGCGCAGCATGTCCGCATAGTCTTCCCGTATCGCTCCGTTGTCGGAGAGAAAGACATCGAATCCCTTGACTTTAGCGAGCACTGCGGCGCCGACTCCGCTTTCCGCTCCTCCCAATACAACTACTCTTGCCATAGCTATCTTATCTTCATTACGGCCAGTGTCGAAACCGCCAGTATTATTCCCACTATCCAGAAGCGCGTGACTATGCGCGGTTCCGGAATGTTTTTCTTCTGGTAATGATGGTGCAGGGGAGCCATGAGAAACACCCTGCGCCCCTCTCCGTATTTTCTTTTGGTCTTTTTGAAATAACTCCTCTGTATGATTACGGACAGGCTTTCCATGAGGAAGATTCCGCAGAGCAGGGGGAGCAGCAGTTCCTTGCGTATGAGCACCGCGCTCACCCCTATTATCCCGCCTATGGTGAGACTTCCGGAATCGCCCATGAATACCTGCGCCGGGAACGTGTTGTACCAGAGGAAGCCTATCAGCGCTCCGACGAATGCGGCCATGAATATGGCCACCTCTCCGGCCCCGGGGATGAACATGATGTTGAGATATTCTGCATCGAGGGCATCACCGCTCAGCCAGGCCATGACGCCTATCACCACACCCACTATCGCCGAGGTGCCGGATGCGAGTCCGTCCATGCCGTCGGTGAGGTTGGTGCCGTTGGAGCAGGCCAGTATGACGACGATTATCATCAGCATGTATATACCCCAGGAGCAATACACCCCGGCCTGGCCCCTGAAAGGTGAGAGCCATGAATAATCGAATTCGTGGGCCTTCACGAACGGTATCGTGGTCACGAGCTTGTCCGTGGGGATGTCCGGGCTGATGCACACGGTGAGCGCCACCGCGAGTCCGAGACCGAACTGAAGCAGGAGCTTGCCTTTCTCGCTCAGGCCCTCCTTGTTGTGCCGGAACACCTTTATGTAGTCATCCATGAAGCCTATGCCTCCGCACCATACGGTGGTGAGCATGAGCAATATGGTATATATGCTGTCGAGCCGGCATACCATGAGGACGGAGCCGAGGAGAGAGATGATGATGATGATTCCCCCCATGGTGGGAGTGCCCTTTTTCTGCATCTGCCCCTCGAGTCCGAGGTCGCGTATGTCTTCTCCTATCTGGTGCTTTTTCAGCCAGCGTATGATGCGTCCTCCGGCGAAAAACGCTATGAGCATGCTTATGACGACGGCCAGCATCGCCCTGAAAGACAGGTAATGCATGAGTCCGATGCCGGGGAAATGCAGTCCGAGGCTCTGAAGCCAGTTTACAAGGTGGTACAGCATAGGTCGAATACTTCTTTAACTATCTCTTTTTCGTCAAAATGCTTCTTTTCCGTGCCTATAATCTGATATGTTTCGTGCCCTTTCCCGGCAAGCAGCACGGTGCTTCCGTCGGGTGAGAGCATTATGGCGGTGCGTATCGCCTCCTTCCTGTCGGCGATGAACACCGATTTCGCAAGCCCTGAGGGGCTGAGGCCTTCGCGTATGTCGGCCATGATGTCTTCCGTCTTCTCGGTGCGGGAGTTGTCCGAGGTGACGAATATCCTGTCGGCCCATTTCTCCGCTACAGCGGCCATTTCCGGACGCTTGCTGCGGTCGCGGTCGCCGCCGCAGCCGAAAAGGCATACGAGCTGTTTTTCCGGGGCCGTCTCCCTGAGGGTCCTGAGCACGTTTTCCATGGCGTCCGGAGTATGTGCATAGTCTATCACGACGCAAAGTCCCCTCGGCCCGTGCATGGTCTCCAGCCTGCCGGGGGCGGAGCCGAGCGCCGAGAGCGCCAGCAGCACCTCATCCTTGTCTGCTCCGAGTTCCACGGCGGCGCTGTAGACGGCCAGCAGGTTGCTTGCGTTGTGCGCGCCCGTCAGCCTGGTCCAGACCTCTGCCCCGTCTATGCGGAGGAGCATGCCTTCGAGGCTTTTTTCAAGGATGCGGCAGCTGTGGTCGGCCGGGCGGGTGCAGGAGAACGACACCTTGCGGGCGGCGCAATTCTGCAGCATGACTTCGGCATGCCTGTCGTCGGCATTGACGAGGGCGTCCGCCCCCGGGCCGAGACTGTCGAAGAATAGCTTTTTGCAGCGCAGGTATTCCGCGAAGCTCCCGTGGTAGTCGAGGTGGTCGTGGGTGAGGTTGGAGAAAATCCCCATCCTGAATCCGAGTCCGGCCACCCTCTGCTGTTCTATCCCTATCGAGCTGACCTCCATGAAACAGTATTCGCATCCTGCATCGGCCATTTCGGCGAGCAGCGAGTTGATGGTGAAAGGGTCCGAGGTGGTGTTCGCCGTCTCCGTGCGTCTGGCCCCCGCATAGTTCGCTATGGTGGAAAGCAGGCCGCATTCGTAGCCGAGACTCCTGAACAGACGGTAGAGCAGCGTGACCGTGGTGGTCTTCCCGTTCGTGCCGGTGATGCCCACCAATTTGAGTCTGCCGCTGGGATGGCCGTAGAAACTGTCGGCCGCCATGGCGGCTGCCCTGCGGCTGTCCGCGCATACAAGGGTGGCGACGCCTTCCGGCAGTGCGGGCAGTTCGCACGGCTCCTCGTACATGATTGCGGCGGCGCCCCGCTCGACGGCGGCGCTTATCCATGCCCTGCCGTCATTCCCGCATCCGCTGACCGCTATGAAAAGCGAACCGGGCACGACCTTGCGCGAGTCGTTGGTCACGAAACTTATTTCGAGTTCCGTGCAGCCTGCGCTTGAAGTTATGCCGCAGTTTTTTATTATCTCTCTGAGTTTCATTTCGCTGCGCTCAATGTGGGTCTGAAACAGGGGTCTATGTTGTAAAGTTCGTTTACGAGGTTCTTTATGCTTCTGGCCGGTATGCCGCCTCCCTGGAACTGCTTGGAGGTGGGCTTGCTGAATACGGTGCAGATAACGCTGTAGGCGGGTTCGTCGGCGGGGAAGAACCCGACGAAGGTGCCCTGGTACTTGCGTCTTCCCAGCTCGTCCCTGTACAGTCCGCTGCTGTATGTTCCGAATGAGGTGCCGGTCTTTCCGGCCACGGCGCACTTGGCATCCTTGAGCCTTCTGGCAGTGCCCTCCTCGGTAACGGCCTTGAGCGCCCTTGTGAGCGTGTCGGCCACCGCCCTGCTGCATATCGTGGACATGAGCGCCGGTCCGCGCTTTGTCTTCACGGCCCCGTCGAGTTCTATGTCCTCCACGAGATAGGGTTTCATCATCTTGCCCTTGTTGGCTATGGCGTTGTAGAAGCACAGTATGTGCAGGGGAGTCTCCCTGGCTCCGTATCCGTATCCCATGACGGCGAGGTCCGTGAGGCTCCAATAGCGGTTCTTGTCCTTGGGCGAGGGGATAGTGGGGGAGGCGAGGCCTGCGAGATCGAAGTCGAAGGCTTCTCCGAGCTTGTAGCTGTGCAGGTTCTCTATGAAGCGCATGGGCTTTTTGCCGTAGTTGGAAACGGCGAGGGTCCCGAAAACATAGTTCGAGGAAATCTTGAACCCGTCGATGATAGAAATCGAATTGGTGTGGTGTATCCTTTCGTGATCCGCTATGTGGGCGTCCTGCGGCACTCCCTTTACGCCCTTTACCACTCCGTGGTTGGTGGGTATGGTCTCATCGAGACTCTTTATGTATCCGTCGGAAAGCACCTGCATCAGGGTGACTGTCTTGAATACGGAACCCGGCTCTATGGAGCGTCCTATGGCGAGGTTGCTCACCTCCTCGAAGTCGTTCGTCTGCTCGTCGCGGTAGAGGTTGACCATGGCCCTGATTGCTCCGGTGGAGCTCTCCATGAGGACGAGGCAGGCCCCTTCGAGGTCGGATTCGTCCTTGATCTCGTTGTACAGCGACCTCCAGGCTATGTCCTGATAGTCTATGTTGATGGTCGTGCGTATGTCCTTGCCGTCCTCGGGGCGCACCCTGGTGCTGTCGTTGTCGAGCACCCGGCCGTAGTCGGTCACTTTCAGCCATTCCCGTCCCTCGCGGCCGTGGAGTATGTAGTCGAACTTCCCTTCGAGCCCCACGTGGGTGTTGCCCACTTCGGAGCGGTTGTTTCTCACAAAGCCTATGGTGCGGCGGGCGAGTTTCCCGTAGGGGTAGATTCGTATGTTCTGCTGCTCCGCTATGAATCCTCCGCGGTAGCGTCCCTCCTTGAAAAGCGGGAAGCGGGAGATGCGGTTGTAGACGTTGAGGTCTACGGGCTTGCCGAGCTTAAGATACTTCTTGCCGGTTTCGCGCCCGTTTTTTATGAGGTTGTAATACTCGTCCGCGCTTTTTTCGGGGAACACTTTCGCCAGTTCCACGCTCAGCTCCCTCACCTTTCCGAGCCATTCCTGCTTTTTCTCCGCCCCGTCTTTCTTGTCGGCGGCGAACTCACTGCTGCGCACCGTGCAGTCTATCGCTATCTGATAGGTAGGGCAGGACATGGCCAAAAGGCGGCCTTCGCAGTCGATGATGTTGCCGCGTACAGGCTCCACCGTCCTGGCGCGGCTGGACGGGGTAAGGGCCGATTCGATTTTCGGATTCGGCTTGAAGAACACCTGTATTCCCACTATTTTCAGGAAAAGCACTACAGATGCGAACAGCAGAAACACATATACTATGTACAGGATGACTCCTATACGGTCCCGGTTCTTCTTTATGTTGCCTGTCGCTTCCATTTGCCTTACTTTGTCAATACCGTTGCCGGAGCCTCCGGTTCCGTGACCTTCGAACCCATCTGCTTGAGCATGGCGTTCACGGAGGAACGCTTGCTCAGCTTCACGATGTCGAAGGTCTTCTGCGTGTGTATGATTTCGAGTTCATGCAGGGTGGCCTTGTTGCTCTCCACCTTCGTCATAGTGCTCTCTATCATCAGCGATATCCATATAACCATCGCGATGAGGAAAAATGTATATATGATATGGACGAAGTAGCGCCCTATGTTCAGGCGCAGCAAAAACTCCCCCTTCATGATGGCCCTCAGACTGTTCCTCAATGCCCTGCCGAGGTCCTGTATTTTCCAGGTCTTTTCCATGTCATATTTTTTCTGCCACGCGCAGCTTTGCGCTGCGGGCGCGTGTGTTGCTGCTTATCTCGGCCTCGTGCGGCACTGCCGGCTTGCGCAAGGCGGCCCTCATGGGAGCGGCGCTCCTGCCGAATATGTCTTTGTCCTCCTGTCCGTCGACGCTGCCGCTGCGGATGAAATTCTTCACCATGCGGTCTTCGAGGGAGTGGTAGGTGATTACGGCGAGCCTGCCTCCTTTGCGGAGGGAGCGTGCCGCACCTTCGAGGAATTTTTCCAGGGAGCGCATCTCGTCGTTGACTTCTATGCGCAGGGCCTGGTATACCTTGGCCAGATACTTATGCTCCGCGAAAGAAGGCAGGGCTTCCGCTATGGCATTGTCGAGGTCGCCGGTGGAGAGGATTCTGGCCTGTGAGCGTGACTTGACGATGAGTTGAGCCAGCTTACGGGCATTTTCCACCTCACCGTAGATTTTGAAAATCCTTTCCAATTCTTCTTGCGTATAAGAATTGACAATGTCGGCAGCGGTCTTGGCGCCCTGCACATTCATTCGCATGTCGAGGGGAGCGTCGAAGCGGAAAGAAAAGCCCCTTTCCGCCGTGTCGAACTGGTGGGAACTGACACCGAGGTCGGCGAGTATGCCGTCCAGTCCGTCGGGCGCCTCGATAAGAGCATAGTTGTGTATAAATCTGAAATTGTTGTGTATCAGTTTGAATCGGCTGTCCTCAAGCGCATTCGCCCCGGCATCGGCATCGCGGTCGAACGCTATGAGGCGGCCTTTCGGGGAAAGCCGGGAGAGTATTTCGCGGGAGTGTCCTCCTCCGCCGAAAGTTGCATCGGCATAGACCCCGTCCGGATTCAGGACGAGGGCGTCGACGCTTTGAGTGAGAAGGACCGGCTGGTGGTATTCGCTCATTGCCTGCTGCTCCTACTTTGCGGAGAGGCTTCTGGCAATCGAGATATAACTGTCGTTGCTGAGACGGGACGACTCAAAAGCGTCTTTCGCCCAAACTTCCAATTTCTGCCCAACGCCGAAAAATACCACATCCTTGGTTATTCCTATTGCGTCAAGAAGTTCACGCGAAATGGAGATACGTCCCAGTTTGGAGTCAGGCTCGACCCTGTCGACATCACGCATGTATTCCCTCCAGAACAACACGTGGTCGTGGTTGAAGAAGTCGAGCTTTTTTCTGATTTCTGCCGATTCCTGGTCCCAGGCTTCGTAGGGATACATCTCCAGGCAGGAATCGTAGATGCTTTTCTTGATTACAAACCTCATATCGCCACCCGCCGGCATATCCTTCCTGATGGCGGCAGGGAGCACTATTCTGCCCTTGTCGTCGATCCGTGCAGGATATTTTCCGTAAAAAGTGACCATAAAAATTCTTATACGCAGTGGCAAAGATATAAAAATTTTTCCATTTTGTTCCACCGTTTACCATTTTTTTCCACTTTTTTCGTACGACCCTGCTTTTCTTTGAATTTCAAGGCCTGAACGGCCATTCGATTCTTGGGGAAAGCGGCAAAAAAAAGAGCATGGCGGAAGGCCCCGGGCCTTTCGCCATGCTCTTTTTGCGTCGCGACGCAGCGGATTCAGATTTCTTTGCGCCAGCGGGCGAGCGGTATTCCGAGCATGCCGCGGTATTTGGCTATGGTGCGCCTGGCGACTTTGTAGCCGCGCTTGGACATTTCTGCCACCAGCTGCTCGTCGGTGAGCGGCTTTTTCTTGTCCTCCGCGTCGATGCATTCCTGAAGCACCTTTTTCAGCTCCCGGGTCGACACCTCCTCCCCCTCGCGGTTCTCCATGCCCTCTGAGAAGAAATACTTGAGGGGGAAGATGCCGAAGTGGGTCTCTATGAATTTGCTGTTCACCACGCGGCTTATAGTGGAAATATCGAACCCTGTCATTTCCGCTATGTCTTTGAGCACCATGGGGCGCAGGTTGCTCTCATCCCCGTCCACGAAATAGTCGTGTTGATAGTCGAGTATGGCCCTCATGGTCTTGCTGAGAGTATTCTGGCGCTGTTTCAGGGCCTCCACGAACCATTTGGCCGAGTCCAATTTCTGCTTGACGAATGCGGCGGCCTCCTTCCTGGCCCTTTCCGAAGAGCCTTTGGATTCGAGCAGAAGGTCGGCATATTTCTTATTCACCCTGATTTCCGGCACGTTGAAGCGCGGCATGGTAAAATCCAGCACGCCGTCGTGCTCGTCGAGTATGAAGTCGGGCACTATCTGCCTGGACTGCTCCTCGTAGGCATCATCCGTCTGGCCTCCGGGGGCGGGATTCAGTTTCACTATCTTGGCGAATGCGGCTTTCAGCTCCTCCTCGCTTATGGAGAGCTTGGCGCAAATCTTCTGGAAGTGCTTGTTGGTGAAATCTTGGAAACAGTCGCTTACGATGCGGACGGCAGTCTTGACCTCCGGGGTTTGCTTCATATTGGCAAGCTGCAGAAGCAGGCATTCGCGCAGGTCGCGTGCTCCCACTCCCACAGGCTCGAAGTCCTGAATGACTTTCAGCATGGCCTCCACCTCGGCCTCGTCGGTCTCTATATTGGCCCGGAAGGCGAGGTCGTCCACAAGCGTCTCGATGTCCCGCCGCAGGTATCCGTCGTCGTCGAGGCTGCCTATGATGAAGGACGCCACTTCCCGCTGGTGCGGGGTGAGGTCCCTGAATCCGAGCTGGCGCTGCAGGCTCTGGGTGAAACCCTCCCTGACCGAAAACGTGTTGTATTCAGGCCTCGGATCCTTGCCCCAGTTGTTGACTTTCAACCGGTATGCCGGTATGTCACCGTCCTCCTTGATTGCGTCTATGGATACGTCCTTGGTATCCGAATCGCTGTCGGGGGCCGGCTCGTCATCCAGTACAGGATTGCTCTCGAGTTCTGCACGCACTTTCTGCTCCAGCTCCTGTATCGGCATCTGAATCAGTTTGATGGTCTGGATCTGGAGAGGCGAGAGCCTTTGCTGCTGTTTAAGTTCGAGTCCTGTTTTCAGCATCAGTTCCGTACTATGAATGCAGCGGGAAATTCCTGCTGTATGGTTTTAAGGGCATTAGCCGCCTCCGGCCGGGACGAATAATTGCCCACCGTTACCTTGAAAAACGGGTTGGTGAACGTGCGGGACACCGGGACTCCCGGATGGAGATTGCGGAAGCGGGTCGCTGCGGCCTCGGATGCGGCGCGGGCGTTCTGCCCGCTGTCGAAGAAAATCCTTATGCTGAATGTCTGTCCGTTCAGTCCGGATGCGGTACGCTTTTCATTGCGTTCTATGTGGGCCGCCACTGCCGAGCGCAGTTCGCTGCTCTGCTTGACACGCAGGTTTTCGGAGAACCTGCTGAATACATCGTACACGGCGACGCTGTCCGCATTTTCCTGGGCATGCCCGGGAAGATACAGGCATAGGAGCGCCAATATTACCGTCAACCTTTTCATAAACTCTCCATCAGTTCTTTCAGCGGAATATCCTTGTATTCAAAATCCTTGCCGATTCCGTTCTTGAGGGCCCCGTGGAAAGACAGGTCCACGCTCATAGGGTCGAGCGCCCGTTTCTCCAGCAGTCCGAAGAGCGAAAACGGGTTGAAGCCTCCGTCTATGCTGCCGTGCAGCAGCACGGTGTAGACCTGCTCCGACCGCGGCTGTATCGTCATGTCGTCGGCCCTCACGTGCAGGCACGGCTGTCCGTCCATCTTCAGGATGGCATAGGCATTGGACAGGTTCAGCTGGGGGGCCGGGTTGTCCACCCCCACCTCCAGCACCGCATCGAACGAGGAAAGCCCTTTCGGCGATACGGACAAGACCTTGCAGGATGTCACCCTGATGTCCTGGAACGACTTTGCGCACGATGTCAGGCAAAGCGCCGCCATAGAAACGATTACAAGTTCCGCGATCCTTTTCATGAGTTCTTCTTTGCTGCTTCGTATTCCGCCATGACCTCCTCCATGAGTTTTTCGGCCTTGGCGTAGCCGTCAGCCGGCTTGTTCCAAAGCGCGGCAAGGAGGACTGCGCCTATGATGCCCATGATTATGGATGCGACATACACTCCGCTCCATCCCAGTTCGGGATTGTCGGCAATGGCTCCGAATATGGCGCCGGACACTATGGGGCTGAGGTAGCACACTATGCCTACGATTCCGTTGGCAGTGGCGGCGGCCCGCTTGGTGGCCTGGTTGGATGCCGCTATGCCGAGCAGGGCCTGGGGCCCGTAAATGAAGAATGCGGAAAGGACGAGCAGCGAGATGAACAGCCAGGGTGTGTCTTTGACCTGCCAGAAAAGGAACAGGCACACGACGGCGAGGATAGTGCATATCGCGCTGGTGCACTGCGCCTTGCTCTTGAAGAACTTGTCGGTGACCCATCCGGCGAACAGCATGCCCACTATGCCTCCCACTATTTCGCAGGCTCCCACTATGGACGCTGCGAGCGTTATGTCGAGTCCCTTGTCCTGGACGAGTATGGTGGAGCCCCAGTCGAGTATGGTGAAGCGTATGACGTACACGAAGAAGTCGGCTATGGCTATAATCCATATTATGGGGTTGCCGAAAGCCATCTTGCTCACGAATTTCTTGTATGCGAGCTTGGTGAGCTCAGGGTCTTCGGCCGCTGCGGGCTGCTCACCGCCTTTCCTGGCATCCATGTCCTCCGGGTTGGGAAGCCCGACGGAAGCGGGGGTGTCCTTGAGTCCGAAGAATATGAGGGCGGCCCCGAAGACGGCCAGAAGCGCGGGCGCCCAGAAGCACCACTGCCATGCCGCATTGCCGAAGGCTCCGAGAATGCCGCCGATCATGAGGGCCAGAAGCCCTGCGCCTATAGAATGGGAGGCGTTCCATATCGACTGCTTCGTGGCGAGTTCGGACGGCTTGATCCAGTGGGCCATGAGACTGGAGCAAGGGGGATAGCCCATGCCCTGGAGGTATCCGTTGATGAGCCAGAGGGAGCCGAGTATGTAGACGAAACCTATGCTCGCCTTGCCGGAGGCGTCGAGCACGCTGAAAAACCCGTTGACGGCAGGGATGAAACCTATCGCTATGTTCACGACCGCAGAAAGCAGCAGGCCGAGGGCCATCATGCGCTTGCGGCTGAAACGGTCGGCCAGCATGCCGTTGATGAAGCGCGATACCCCATATATGACTCCGTTGAGGGTCAGGAAGATACCGAGCTGTGTCTTGCTCAGTCCGAGCTCCGACTCCAATGCCGGCATGGCTATGCTGAAATTCTTCCTTACGAAATAGAACAGGGCATAGCCTATCATCAGGATGATGAGCGTGCGCCACTGCCAGTAGTTGTACTTCTTGATTGTTGCCTTGTCCATGTATCTGCTTGTTTTACTGCTTTTATGCGGTTTTCATATTTTTTTCCTTCTGGTGGGGTGGCAGAGTATCTGTATGTCTATGTCATCCATGCTGTACCCCCTGAACCGTCTGCGCCGCAGTCCGGATTCGACGGCCTTGAGCACCGCATCGGCTTCCACATCCAAGAACTCGTGGTTGCGGGTGTCGTACAGATGCACGTGCCTGTGCGTATTGATGTCGAAAAACATCTTGCTGCCGGAACTCAGGCGGCGCCTGTATATTCCCTTGTCGGCCAAGTCGTTCAGTATGTTGTATATGGACGTCTTGCTTATTTTCACCTCTCCTGCGCCGCGTATGCTCTCGTACACGGTATCGGCGCTCGCGTGGATTCTCTCCATCATGACCCTGTGCACCGCCATGCGCTGGGCCGTGGCCTTCATCCCGTGGGACTGCAGCTGTCTGGCGAAGCTGTCCATATCCCTTGCCTTCCTTTCATTCGCTCCGCGCATGTCCGTCAGTTTTCGTTTATCAGGGCCCTGGCATTCGCAAGGGCCTCCGGGGTTATCGTGGAGCCGCTGAGCAGGCGTGCGATTTCCCGCACCCTGTCCTCGCCCTCCAGAAGCGTGATGCCGGATACGTCATGTCCTGCCGCGTCGTCGAAATGCTTGCTCACGAGGTAGTGGGCACTGCCTTTTGCCGCCACCTGCGGGAGATGGGTGATTGAAAACACCTGCATGCTTCTGCCTATTTCGCAAATCATGGAACCCATCTTGTCGGCCACGCTGCCGGAAACGCCGCTGTCTATTTCATCGAAAATCAAGGTGGGCATGCCTTTGAGCGGTGCCATCATCGCCTTGAGGCTGAGCATGATGCGGGATATTTCCCCGCCGGATGCGCACTTTGCCACATCGACCCCGGCCCTGCCGTCCGCGGCGAACTTGAAGCAAACCTCGTCGCTGCCGCAGGCTCCTGCGCTCCGGGGGTTCACCTCCACTTCGAAAGAAGCCCGTTCCAGTTCGAGGAAATGCAGATGTCCCTCCACTTCTGCCCCGAAACGCCCGGCGGCCTCGCGGCGTGCTGCGCTCAGCTTTCCGCTGCACGACTCATAGGCCTTTTCGGTCGCTGCCAGCCGCTGCTCCGTTTCACGGCATTTTTCTTCCAGCTCCTCGGTGCCGCTGAGTTCCCCGGAAAGGCTGTCCCGAAGCTCCATAAGCTCCTCCACGCTGGCGCAGCCGTGCTTTTTCATGAGCCTGTAAAGCAAAGACAGGCGCTGCTCCACCGTCTCCAAACGCATCCCCGGCGATTCCGCAGACTCCGCTGCCGCCTCTATTTCCGCCAGGATGTCTTCCAGCTCTATGCGTGCGGAATTGAGCCTCTGTGCGAGTGAGTGCACGGAGGGAAGATAGCGTCCGGCATGTTCGATTTGCCTGCGGGCTTCCTGGAGCGATGCGCTTATGCCCTCGGCATCGCGCGGCGTGAAGCAGGCGACGGCGGCTGCAAGGCGCTCCCGTATCTCTTCGGCGTTGGCAAGGGCTTTCTGCTCCTCCTCAAGCTCCTCTATCTCACCGCCTTTCAGCCCGGCGGCCTCCAGCTCGCCCAGCCTCGACTGGTTGTAGTCGTGTCCAGCGCGGCTTTTTTTCAGCCTCTCGGAGGCTTCCTCCAGCTCTTTGCGGCATTCTCCCAGCTCCGTCCATAGACGCCTGCACTCTTCGAGCAGGCCGTCGTTTCCGGCATAGCTGTCGAGCAGCGAGAGTTGGAAGGCCTTGTCGGTGAGCAGCAGGCTCTTGTGCTGGGAATGTATGTCTATGAGCCTGTCGCAGAGCGATGAAAGCTCCTGAATCTGCACGGGGCAGTCATCTATGAAGCACCGCGACCTTCCGGAGCGGTAAATAACCCTCCTTACTATCCTCAGGCCTTCTGCTGTCTCAAATTCACCCTCCACCACGCAGTCGGCGGCATCGCCCCCTATCATGGACGGGTCGGCCTTTCCTCCGGCCAGAAGCCCCAGCGCACCTATCAATATGGATTTGCCTGCTCCTGTCTGACCGGTAATAATCACAAGCCCCTCCGGAAACTCTATGTCCAGAGAGTCTATGAGAATATAGTTGCGTATGTGGAGGGCCCTGAGCATCGCGGGCCTTTATTCAGTCCGTCCGTCGGCCTTTGCAAAGCGGTAGGTCAGTTCTCCGTCCTCGAACTCCGACAGAGCCACGAGGCCGGGTTTGGGCTGACGCTCGAAATATTTCGAGATTTCGATTTGCTCCTTGTTCTCGAATGTCTCCTCCATGGTGTCGCGCTCATTGCGGAACTCCTCGAGGCGTTTGTTCAACTCCTTTTTCTCCGCAAGGGCAATCTGGTTCGCCCTCTGTGCGAGAATCATGGTCGTCTCATAAATGTTGCCCGTGGGGGCCGCGAGGTCCTTGATGTCCCTCGTCACTGTGTTGTTGGGTATCTTGTTTTCCATACTGATGATATTACGCAATCGCTCCTGCGCGGAGTTTCAATATTTTTCTTTCACTTTCTTGTAGAGCCTGTCCAGCTCCTGCCGGCGGGCGGATTCGGGGTACTCTCCTATGAAGTTGAAATAATCGTCGTAGAACACGAGGAAGCGTTCTTTCTGCTTCTCCTTGTAGCTCAGGTCGGCATACCTGTACGAGGCCATCGCAGAGTAGAAGAGTATGTCTTCCCTGTAACGGTTGTCGGCATCGTCCTTCAGCACGTTCTTGAGCGCCACCCTCGCAGCCTTGTAGTCCTCCATCTTATAATAGAGGTAGGCGTTTTCGAATGCCTTGCGGTCTATCCTCTCGTTGAGGTCGTCGAGCATGTGGTTGCAGACGTCGCGGTATTCGCTGTCGGGGTGGTTAATGAGATACTCGCTGATAGCCGTGATGGTCCTGTAGGAGGGCGTCTGGTCAAGCTCGTACCGGTATGTGCCCCTGAACAGGCAGTCGAGACGCAGAAATTCGGCATTTTCCGCGAAAGTGCTGCGGGGGAAGTCCTGCAGGAAACGCTCGAAATTGGCTTCCGCCGTCAGGTAATCCTTCGCCCTGTAGTTGCTCAGGCCCCAGTAATACTGTACCGTGTCATCGCGGGAGGTACCGTTGGTAATCACCGACAGCGACTCGAACAGTTGGCTCGCCCTGGTGAATTTTCCGGAATTGAAATAATCGAATGCGGCTGCATATTTCGCATCGGAGTCGTTCCCCTCGAGAAGCAGTTCGTACTGGGTCTTGCAGGAACTTATGACGCCTGCCGCTATGCACAGGGCCGCTGTCAGTTTGATGTAATTTCTCATTTCTTCAAGAATTTTTCAGCGTCGAGCGCTGCCCGGCAGCCGGAGGCCGCCGCCGTTATGGCCTGGCGGTAACGCGGATCCTGCACGTCGCCAGCCGCAAATACGCCCTCCACATTCGTGGCGCTGCTGTTTCCGTCGGTGATGATGTATCCGGCCTCGTCGGTCTTTATCCAGCGGGAGAACAGGCCGGACTGCGGATTGTGGCCTATCGCGAGGAAGAAGCCGTCCGCGGCTATGTCGAAAACCTCTCCGTCATTGCGCTCTATTCGCACCCCCGTGACCCCGCCGGCATCGCCCAGCACCTCTTTCGTGTTGCAGTTCCAGAGTATTTCTATGTTCGGCGTGGAGGTGACTTTCTCCTGCATGGCGGCGGATGCCCGGAGCACGTCGCGGCGCACTATCATGTATACCTTGCGGCACAGCCCGGCAAGATATGTCGCCTCTTCGCATGCCGTGTCTCCGCCTCCCACTACCGCCACGTCCTTGCGGCGGTAGAAGAATCCGTCGCAGGTGGCGCATGCCGAAACTCCCATCCCGCGGAACTTCTGTTCGGACGGGAGACCGAGATACTTGGCGGTGGCCCCCGTCGCAATTATGACGGTCTCCGCCTCTATGACCTGGCCATCGTCCACAGTGAGCTTGAACGGGCGCTCCGAGAGCTCGGCGGAAGTGATGCTCCCGCGCCGTATGTCGGCCCCGAGCAGTACGGCCTGCTTGCGCATGTCGGCCATGAGCGCCCCGGCTTCCACCCCTCCGGGGAATCCGGGGAAATTTTCCACCACCGTGGTGGTAGTAAGCTGCCCTCCGGGTTCGAGCCCCTCGTACAGCACCGGTTCGATTGCGGCTCTCGCGGCATATATGGCGGCGGTGTAGCCGGCAGGCCCTCCGCCTATAATCAGGCATTTTACTCTTTCCATATCATCTGTTGCACTACTGTTATGGTATTGTCTGAATTGTATTTAAGACGCCTCACGGCGCTGTTGGCCTTGCCTGCGGCCCCGAACCTGAAATCAGCCTGCAGTCCTTTCCCGGGGCAGGATGCTATCTTCTGCGGCCAGTCTCCTCCGGCATACCTCAGCGTGCCGCCGAAGTAGTTCATCAGGTCGTATCCCTGATACACCCACTGCCCCGGCTCGCCCTTGAAAAGGGTCTTGTAGCGCTCGTTGAAAAGTCTCACCGAGCTGTCGGACGGGTCTGCATAATAGCTTGCGGCAATGCGGGCCGAGGCGGCATGTATGCTTTCCACCTCGAGATCCGGAAGCGAGCGGAGCTTCGACGTGCCGTAAAGGATGTTGCTGCCGCCCCGCAGATTCATGAGGGCTATGGAACGCACCGAGGCGCTGCAGAAGCTGTCGTTGTCGGAGGCGAGGATGAAACGGCATGTGGCGGAGGTCGTACCCTCTTTCATGGCAGGGTCGGAGCCTATTTCATATTTGATTCCGGCCTCTGAGAGTTTCCTCGCAAGGCGCTCCGTCATTTCTCCTCCCGCATCCTCCGCGCTTTGCAGCAGCACGACGGTATCGCCCGCACGCAGGTCTTCGCCTATCCACAGCACGAGCTCATCCACCTGGGCCTCCCAGCCGGACGGAGCCTGTATGACGTTGAACTCGGAAGTCAGCGACGCCACCTTCGGGTCGAGAGGGGATACTATGTATTTGCCTCTGGCCCGGGGAATGATGGTCTGCATGTCTTCGCAGCTTACCGGGCCTATGATGAGGTCGGAGTCGGAAATCTCCCAGGAAGAGGGGAGTCCGAGCGTGGAGTCGAACACGGAGATTTCATATTGCTTGTCGGAGGAGCAAAGGTCGTCGGCGGCCATAAGCACTCCGCAGTAGAAATCGAGGAAATTGCTGCTCGGCGTGGCGCCGCTCCTGAACGGCAGGATGAGCGTTACCCTGAATACGGAATCGGCCTGCATGCCCCCGGAAAGGGAGGCATCGGCATTTTCCGCATCGACCGGAACCAAGACCTTGCCGGCCACGGCAGTGCTGTCGCTGGCCTGCCGCTTCCCGGGGAACAGATACCATTGGGCGGATGCCGCGGCAGGGAGCAGCATCAACAGTATGGCTGTTGCAAAAAGATGTCTTTTCATATCGACTCCGTAAAACTTATCAGTTCCTTGCAGAATCCGGACCACGAAAGGCGGCTTTTCTCCGCACGGCAGTTTTCAATGCATCTCTCCCTCAGGCCCGGAGTGTCGAAGAAACGCACGATTCCGTCCCTCACGGCCCCCTCCTCGGCCCTGTCCACCACCAAGCCGGTCCCGCGTCCTTCCACGGCCGCCCTCAGTCCGCCGGTGTCGGTGACTATCATGGGCAGCTCGAAATTGCAGGCAAGGGCGTTCACCCCGCTCTGCGTGGCGCTGCGGTAGGGGAGCACGGCCACATCGGCGGCGCTGAAAAAATCCTTCACCTCGGAATCCGGTATGTAGCGGGTAAAAAGTTTTATGCGCTCCCGGGCCGGGCTGCCCTCGATGATACGCGCATATTCCGAGAAATCGCCGTAGACTTCTCCGGCCACCACGAGGACATAGTCCCCGGGCAGTCCCTCAAAGGCTTTCAGCAGGATATCGAGCCCCTTGTATTTTCGTATCAGTCCGAAAAAGAGTATGACCCTGGCCTCGGGAGGGACCCCCAGCCTTTTGCGCGCCTCATCTTTCGGCACCCTCTCCCCGAAATGCGTGTACAGCGGGTGCGGCAGCACTTTGCAGCGCGCATCGGGCTTCCATTCGAGAAGGTCGCGTGCGACCTCGTCGCTCATGGTGATGCACGCATCCACGCCTCCGAGAAACCAGCGGGTGAGAGGTTTGTCGAAAAAATGCGGCTCGTGCGGAATCACGTTGTCCATGATGGCCACCACCTTGCAGTCCTTTCCCGCGTGCCGGGCAACTGTGCCGAGCGAAGGGGCGAACCACGACATCCAGTAGCGCAGGATGAGCAGGTCGGCGCCCCATTCCCTCACCGCTTTCGCGGCCCTGCGCCAGCTGAGCGGGTCTATTGTGCTGAGCACCGCCTCCGCCTCCACTTCTTCGGCGCTGTCGCCATCGGTGACATACTGGGTTTTTCCGGGAAACAGGATGCCGGGGTACTGGAGCGTGAAATTGAATGCCTTGACACTGCAAAGCCTGCCCAGCTCTCCGAGCAGACTTGCATTGAACTGGGCGATGCCCCCTCTGAAAGGGTAGAAGCTGGACAGTATGGCGACCTTCAAAGGTTTCAGTCTTTGTTTGCGGCCTTGCTCTTCACGTATGCCGCATTGAGGCCTTCGAGGAGCTTGTCCGTGATGTCGAGGCTCGGATCCGCGGTGACGACGGGAGCGGGAAGTATTCCGCCCTGGGTGGTGAGAATCATGGCATAGCCCTTTTCGGCGTTGAACTCGTCGACGAAGGTCTTTATGGCGTCGGCTATCTGGTTCATCATCACCTGCTGCTCTTCAGCGATTTCCTGCTGCTTCTGAGCGGCATACTGCTGGAAGCTGTTCTGCTGCTCCTGGAGCTTCCTGCTCTGGATTTCGGCCACGGACTGGGTCATGAGCCCCTTGTTGATCTTGTCCTGGAACGCCTGGATGTCCTTTTCGAGCTTCGTGCCGCGGCGGTTCACCTCCTGGTTGATGCTGTTTATCTTGGTCTCCGCCACACTGCGCAGGTCGTTGGCCATGTCATATTCGTTCAGTATCCTGTCGAGGTCGAAGAAAACCACGGCGCCGGCAGCGGCTGCAGGGGCGTCGGAAGCGACGGTGCCTGCGGGGGCGGCATTGTTGGTGCAGCCTGTCATGGTCGAAGAGAGGAGGGCGATTGCGCCCGCGGTGGCTATGAAGCCGAAAGCGATCTTTTTCATTTTTATTTTTGTGTTACTTTGATTGCAAATTGCAAATTTAACTAAAATTTCCGAATCTCTGTAAGATAGGCCTTGATTGTGTTCTCAAGCCCCATATAAAGGGCGTCGCATATTATCGCGTGCCCTATCGACACTTCGTCGGTCCACGGAATGCTGCGGATGAAATAGGCCAGGTTGTCGAGATTCAGGTCGTGGCCGGCATTCAGTCCGAGTCCGCAGTCCCGTGCCGCCTTTGCCGCAGCTACATAGGGCCTTACTGCCTCCTCCGGGTCGTGCGCATATTTGGCGGCGTAGCCCTCCGTGTACAGCTCCACCCTGTCCGCCCCGCATGCGGCGGCTCCTTCGACCATGGCAGGGTCGGGATTCACGAAGACGGACACCCTGATGCCGGCCTCCCGGAACCCGGAGCATATTTCGCGCAGGAAGTCCGCATTGCGGAGCGTGTCCCACCCGGCGTTGGACGTCACGGCATCCGGGGCATCGGGCACGAGCGTCACCTGGTCCGGCCTGACGCGCAGCACGAGCTCGCGAAATTCCGGTATGGGATTTCCCTCGATGTTGAACTCCGTACCGAGCGCCGGGCGTATCTGCACCACATCGGAGTATCGTATGTGGCGTCCGTCGGGGCGCGGGTGCACGGTGATGCCTTCGGCGCCGAAACGCTCGCAGTCCAGGGCGGCTTTGAACACATCCGGCATGCTGCCGCCGCGCGCATTGCGCAGGGTGGCTATTTTGTTTATGTTCACACTCAATTTTGTCATACTGCAAAATTATAAATTTCTGTCCGAAAATGTGGAAATATTGTGTTAAATTTGGCGTTTGAAATGAAACTCGCCTACTATATCAAGGATTTTCGTCTCGAAAGCGACCCCGGTGTGCTCGGCTTGCTCTCGGAGTTGAGGGCCGCCGGCTTCGAGGCCGAGCCTGCGACCTGCCCGGAGGAGCTGGACGGGAGCGTGGGCATGCTCCTGAGCTTCGGCGGGGACGGCACGTATCTGTCTGCCGCTGCTATCGCCCGGAAGGCGGGATTGCCCGTGCTCGGAGTGAATTTCGGCCGCCTCGGATTCCTTTCTGAAAACCGTCCGGAAGATGTCGTGGCGGCGCTCCTGCACAAAGACTACTCCATACAGAACAGGGGCATGGTGAAGACCTGGGGCTGGGACGGCTGCACAGAGCCGGAATATGCCCTCAATGAAATATGCGTCCTCCGGAGGGGGGCGGCCATGCTCGGCATAGACGTGGAGGTGGATTCGCGCCCGCTGCCGACCTACTGGGCCGACGGCCTGCTCGTGGCCACGAGTTCGGGGTCTACCGCCTATTCCCTCAGCGCCGGAGGGCCTATCTGCCTGCCGGAGTCGCGGGTGCTCATAGTGTCTCCCGTGGCCCCGCACAATCTGAATGTCAGACCTCTCGTGGTGCCGGACACTGCGGATATCAGGATTTCTTTCCGCTCGCGCGACTCTCTCGTGCGGCTGACGGCCGACAACCGCAGCTTCGATATCGCATCCGATGCCGTGCTGCACGCGTGCGCGGTGCCGGAATCCCTGCAGCGCGTCGTACTGGGAGGGTCGAATTTCATAGAAGCGCTCCGCACCCGCCTGCTGTGGGGCGACGATGTCAGAAACGTAAGCAAATGAATATGAAAGTTCCGTCATCCGTGCCAGGGCACGTCAGTTTCATCATGGACGGCAACGGCCGCTGGGCCGCCAAGAGAGGCAAAGACCGCATAAACGGGCATTTCGAGGGGGTGGAGAGCGTGCGCGCAATCATGGAGGCGAGCGTGGAGTGGGGAGTGAAGTATGTCTCTTTCTTCGCGTTCTCCGAGGAAAACTGGGGACGGCCCGAAAGCGAGGTGGAGGGGCTGATGAAGCTCATGCTGGACTCCATGGTGAAAGAGCTTCCCCTGATGCTCGGCAACGGCATACATTTCCGGGTGATAGGCAATATGGGGCGGCTCAGCGCTCGGCTCAGGGAGGCGATAGAGGAAATAGACCGCAAGACGGCGGGGGGCAAGAACCTTACGATGATACTTTTCCTCAGCTACAGCGGACGCTGGGACTTGCAGCAGGCCGCCTGCCGCATGGCAGATGCCGGGGCGCGCGAACTGGAACCCTATCTTGCCACGGCGGGCATCCCGGACCCGGACCTGATGATACGCACATCAGGCGAACAGCGCATAAGCAACTACATGCTCTGGCAGCTCGCCTACACAGAATTTGTGTTCACCGACACTCTTTGGCCCGATTTTAGAAAAGAAGAGTATCTTGCCGCGCTGGAAGAGTTCGCTTCACGGGACAGACGTTTCGGAAAAGTCAAATAATTCCGTATATTTGCGCGTTTAATCTGAAGAAATGGCAAAAAGATATATAGCAGTCCTCGTGCTGGTGCTCGCCTCCTGTCTGGTTTCGCAGGCTCAGGCCGGCAGCGTGGAGGTGGACTACAACAAGCCGAGGAAATACATAGTCGGCGGCGTGGAAGTCGAAGGCAACAGTTTTTTCAGCGCCGAGCAGATAATTTCGCTCACCGGCCTGCAGAAAGGACTGGAGCTGACGGTCCCTTCCGACGATGTGACGGGGATAGTAAGACGCCTGTGGCTGCAGCGCTTCTTTGAAGACGTCTCACTGACCATAGACCATCTGAGCGAAAATGCCGACTCCGCATATTTCAAGATTATCCTGAAAGAGCGCCCGCGAGTGTCCCACTGGTCTTTCTCCGGCATACGCTCCGGCGACAGGAAAGAGCTTCAGGACCGTCTTAACCTGCGCCGTGGCGGGGTGTTCTCGGAATACGTTGAAAAGACATCCGCCGACATCATCAAGCGCTTTTACGCCGAGAAAGGCTTCTTGAACGCATCCGTCAAGGCTGAAACGGCCGTGGACACCACCGTGCTGAACGCCATAACAGTCAACTTCGCCATAGACAAGGGGGAGAGGGTCAGAATCAAGGAAATCAACTTCATAGGGAACGAACACGTGTCCGACTTCAAGCTCGCCCGCTCCATGAAGAAGACGAAGTCGAACAAGATATACAACTTCTTCAACAGCAAGAAGTTCAATGAGAAAGAGTATATCAACGACAAGAAGACTGTGATTTCCGCATTCAACGAGGTGGGCTACCGCGATGCGAGGCTCGTGCGCGACTCCGTCTACTACATAGAGCCAAAGCGTCTTGCGATAGACCTCGAATTCGAAGAAGGGGACAAATATTATTTCGGCGACATCACCTGGACCGGCAATTCGGTGTACCCCACCGAGGCGCTGAACGAGATACTGCAACTCCAGAAAGGCGATGTCTACGATGTCGTTTCGATGGAAAAGCGTCTCAACGGCGGAGGCCGGCAGAATGACCTCGACGTGGGCAAGCTGTACAGGGAGAACGGATACCTTTTCGTCTCCATCACTCCGGTCGAGACCAACATACAGAACGACTCGGTGGATGTCGAGCTGCGCATATCGGAGGGCAAGCAGGCCACGCTGAACAACATAATAATCAACGGCAACGACCTCACGAACGAAAAGGTGGTGCGCCGCCAGATATTCACCCGTCCCGGCTATCTGTTCAGGCAGAGCGACTTTGAACGCTCCATAAGGGAAATCGCCTCCCTGGGCCAGTTCGACCCGGAGGCCATAATGGATCCGGACAGGGGATATACGATTATCCCCAACCAGCTCAACAGCACCGTAGACTTGGTCTATAACGTGACGGAGAAGCCGTCCAGCCAGCTCGAACTTTCCGGAGGATGGGGAGCGGGAACGTTCGTCGCCACCATAGGCGTGAGCTTCAACAACTTCTCCACCCACCGCTTCTTCGACAAGTCGGCCTGGCGCCCTGTCCCTCTCGGAGACGCGCAGAACCTGGCTTTCCGCTTCCAGACCAACGGCTCGTACTACACTGCCCTGTCGGCGAGTTTCGTGGAGCCCTGGCTCTTCGGCAAGAAACCCACTTCGCTCAACCTTTCGGCCTATTATACGAGGGCTACCAATTCCAACCTCTGGCTCGGCATCCTGAGCAACGACCAGCAGATGGAGGTGTTCGGCCTCTCGGCCTCTCTCGGCAACAGGTTGAAGTGGCCCGACAACTATTTCGTGCTCTACAACGGACTCAGCTGGCAGACATACCGGCTCAAGAACTGGACCAACTCCGGCTTCATATTCGACAACGGCGTTTCCCACAACATCAGCTATACCGTCAACCTGCTCCGCAACTCCACGGATCAGCAGATATATCCCAGGCAGGGTTCCGACATGAGCATTTCGCTGTCGCTCACGCCTCCGTTCTCCCTGCTGCGCCGCTACGATTTCGACGCGGACGGCAAGCGGATAACCCAACGTGACGGCAAGGCCATCGGCTGGCGCGACATTCAGTACGACAACTGGTCCGTGCAGGACAGGTACAAGTGGATAGAGTACCACAAGTGGAAGTTCTCGGCCGCGACTTACACCAAGCTCATAGGCGACCTCGTGCTGATGACGCGCGCGCAGTTCGGCTACCTCGGCTACTACAACCGCAACTGGGGCTATTCGCCTTTTGAAGGCTTCCTCGTGGGAGGCGACGGCATGTCCGGCTACTACACCTACGGCTCCGAGCTCGTGGCGCTCCGCGGCTACAGCAACAATTCGCTTACGCCTCTGGCAGTCACGCCTTACAATTCCGGAGGCACTGCATACGCAGGAAACGTTTACGACAAGTTCACCGTGGAACTGCGCTATCCTGTCATACTCCAGCCCTCGTCTACCATTTTCGTGCTGACGTTCCTCGAAGGAGGCAACTGCTGGAGCGACATACGCAACTTCAATCCCTTCCAAATCAAGAGAAGCGCGGGAGTGGGCGTGCGCATCTTCCTGCCCATGATAGGTCTTCTGGGCGTGGACTGGGGCTACGGCTTCGACGACTCCCAGTACGGTGGAAGCCAGTTCCATTTCGTTATAGGTCAACAATTTTAATGAAAGATAGTATTATTATGAAAAAGATTTTTATGTTTGCCGCCCTGGCGATGATGAGCATGACTGTTTCTGCCCAGAAATTCGCGCATGTGAATCTTAACGAACTGGTTCAGCTCATGCCTGAGATGGACGATGCCAGGTTGAAAATCGATGCAGCGAGCAGGGAAGCCGGCGATGCATATCAGGAGATGGTCAACGAGTTCAACACCAAGTATCAGGCCTATCAGCAGAAAGTCTCTACCTGGTCGCAGGCTACCCGCGAGACCAAGGAAAAGGAGCTTACCGACATCCAGCAGCGCATCCAGGAGTTTCAGCAGACAGTGCAGGCTGAGCTTCAGCAGCAGCAGCAGACCCTGATGGCCCCTATCTACAAGAAGGCCCAGGACACCGTGGAGCAGCTCGGCAGGGAAGGCGGATACGTCTATGTGTTCGACGTGAATGCCGCCCTCTACATCGACCCCGCACAGAGCACCGACATCACGGCGGCCGCGAGGAAGATTCTCGGAATTTCCGATGACCGCACTTTAGAGGCCCTGCAGAGGGAGCTTCAGGCCCAGGCCGCTATGGCGGAATAGCATATATTCCACATCTTAAAACAATCTATGAAAACCACAGAATTAATGGCCCGTCTCCAGGCCAAGTACCCCGGCGAGAAAGAATATCTCCAGGCGGTGCAGGAGGTCTTGGAATCAGTAGAAGAGGTGTATAACCAGCACCCGGAATTCGAGAAGGCCAAGATAGTCGAGCGCATGGTCGAACCGGACCGCATCTTCACCTTCCGCGTGACATGGGTCGACGACAGGGGAGAGGTGCAGACCAATACCGGCTACCGCGTGCAGTTCAACAGCGCCATAGGCCCCTACAAGGGAGGACTTCGCTTCCACAGGGCAGTCACCCCGTCCATGCTGAAATTTCTCGGATTCGAACAGACATTCAAAAATGCCCTTACCACCCTGCCCATGGGCGGTGCGAAAGGCGGTTCCGACTTCGACCCCGTAGGAAAGAGCAACGATGAGATAATGCGCTTCTGCCAGGCGTTCATGCTCGAGCTCTGGCAGTGCATAGGTCCCGACCAGGATATCCCTGCGGGAGACGTGGGGGTCGGGGGCCGTGAGATAGGCTACCTTTACGGCATGTACAAAAAACTCGCGCGCGAGTACAATACCGGCGTCCTTACCGGCAAAGGCTCCACCTGGGGCGGCAGCATACTGCGCCCGGAGGCCACGGGTTTCGGAGCGCTGTATTTCACTCAGAATCTTCTGCACAAGGCAGGCAAGGATATCAGGGGCTGCCGCGTGGCCGTGTCCGGCTTCGGCAATGTGGCGTGGGGTGCCTGTATAAAGGCCACCGAACTTGGCGCCAAGGTAGTGGCGATTTCCGGCCCTGACGGGGTCTGCGAGATTCCCGACGGCATCACGAAGGAGATGATAGACTACATGCTTGTCATGCGCGCTTCCAACCGCAACAGGGTGGAGGACATGGCGGAGCGTTTCCCCGGGGCATGCCGCTTCTTCGCAGGCAAAAAGGCCTGGAGCGTAAAATGCGATGTGGCCCTGCCGTGCGCTTTTCAGAACGAACTTTCCGAGGATGATGCGCGGGAGCTTAAGGAGAACGGCTGCTGGTGTTGCTGCGAGGTCAGCAACATGGGATGCCAGCCGGAGGCCATCCACTACTTCCAGAACAACGGAGTGCTTTTTGCCCCTGGCAAGGCAGTGAATGCCGGCGGAGTGGCGACATCCGGTCTTGAGATGACGCAGAATGCCTCACACATAAGCTGGAGCGGCTCCGAGGTGGATGCCAAGCTGCATTATATCATGGATTCCATACACGAGCAGTGCGTGAAATACGGGACCCGTCCGGACGGGAGCGTCGACTATGTCAAAGGCGCGAATATCGCCGGCTTCATGAAGGTCGCGACCGCCATGCTCGAGCAAGGGACAGTATAGCGCCGCCCCTGCGGACGTAAACGAAGATGGGCTGACTTTTCGGTCAGCCCATCTTCGTTCGTATTTAAGATTTCTACTGTTCCTCGAGGAGACGGAGGTGCTGTACGTAGATTGCCTTCTGCTTGGCAATACGCCTCTTCACGGAAGGCTTCTCGAAGTTCTTGCGCGCACGCATTTCGCGGACAGCGCCGGTCTTCTCGAACTTGCGCTTGAACTTTTTAAGAGCACGCTCGATATTTTCGCCTTCTTTTACCGGTACTATGATCATTCCTTTATCACCCCCTTTTTTCTTTGCGGCTGCAAATTTAGAATATTTTTTTATATTTGCGAACCACAATAATGACAATATGAAAAAAATCTTGCTTCTTTTTGCTTCGATATCCATCGCGACAGCCTTATCGGCCACTGTGCCGCACCGTGCGATTATTCCGAATGTGCCCGGCTACACCGTGCTCAAAGGGGATTTTCACATACACACCAATTTCAGTGACGCTTCCGTATGGCCGGTGACACGTGTGGACGAGGCGGACTATGACGGTTTGGACTTCATCGCCCTCACCGACCACATGGAGACCCGCCATCAGCACATGATAAGCGACTTCGGCGCCGGCGTCGACCGCAACACTTCCTGGGAAATGGCTGCGAAGGCTGCAAAGAAGTATGGCATACTCGTGATTCACGGCGCGGAACTGACCAGGGGCACCCGCATATTCCCCGGACATTTCAACACCCATTTCATCAGCGATGCCACCGCCATCAATGCGGCCGCCGAGGCCCATGACGGCAAGTATGGCAGAGATGAGGAGCGCCAGGAGGCCCAGGCGATACGCGCAGCCCTCAAGGCGGCTGCGGGGCAGGGAGCCTTCGTCACATGGAACCATCCTGACTGGGAGCAGCAGGCAAGGAACATCACCAAATGGTGGCCCATCCATACCGAACTGCTCGATGCCGGACTTTTCGGAGGCATAGAAATTTACAACAGTTTTTCCGGCTACGACCCGGAGGCCTTCCATTGGGCGGTCGAAAAGAATCTCGCCATCACCACTGGAACGGATGCCCACAGTCCGATGTTCAAGATTGTGGCATATGAAAAGGGAGCCTACAGGCCTATGACTCTCGTATATGCGAAAGAACGCTCGCTCTCCGGCATCCGGGAGGCCCTCGATGCGCGCAGGACCGTCGCCGTGGCCGACGGCTGCGTGTATGGCAGGCAGGAGCATATACTGCCGCTTCTCGAGGCCTGTCTCGAGATAAGCAACGTGAAGTGCACCGAGAAAAAACTGAGCTTCACCGTCCGCAACCTCAGCACTATTCCCGTAGAACTGGAAAAGGCCCCCGGAAGCGAAGACTTCACCTATCCCCGGAAAATACGCATCAACGGCGGAGAAGAACTCAGCATAGGCATCAACGGCCCGGACAGCCGCAAACCCATAGGGGCCGCCGAGATAAATGCCAACTTCCGCGTGATGAACTGGCTGACCGATGCCGACACCCCTCTGGCCTACAGCCTGCACTTCACCGTTCCCGAAAAATATCGCAAATAACGTTGCTACGATTATAACAATAGATTTCTGTCATCCTTATCCGAGAGGTTAAGATTGTTTGACAATGAAACATCCATTTGTAATTCTTGCGGCAAGTTTATTTGCCTCCATAGCATGTGCCGGCTGTCAAAAAGAGGAAACATCCCAGCTGGCCGGAACATCGTGGGAATGTATTGAAGACGGGACGATATTGATATTTAACGATAACAAATCGGGATTATATTATTGTAAGAGTGCAATAGACGATGTTTATGATACAATTTTCTCTTCATTTGATTTCATATACGAGATTTCCGGCAAAGAAATAACCATAGAAATTTCTTTTACAAAGCGGACGTTCGTGATGGACGGTATTGTTGAAGACAACGATACGATAACTACAAATGGTACTATAAACAAAAGACATTATATAAGAATAAAACACAAAGTTCCAGTTTGAATTATAACAAATAACACACTACACCAATTATTTAACAATTTAAACCATTATGATTAAACATTCAAACTTCAGGCAAGGGTACGTTCAACCCTGCTGCGAAATCTCGGAGGATGTTCTGAAGGATTTTCTGTGTCAGAGTCCTGACGGAACCACGGAAAATTTCGGTGATCTCACTGATTTTGAATGGTAAAAGCAATTGCCCTATGAAAAAGAGTTTTGTACTCGCGGCTCTTGCTGTTGCCGCACTCGTCTCCTGTCAGAAGGAGATGTCTCCTGAGGAGATTATTGAAAATGGCCGTGAAGGCTATGTAGAAGTCACCCTCACCGCAACTTGCGATGTGACCACCAAGGCCTCGCTGGACGGAAAGGCCGTAATCTGGGAAGAGGGCGAAAAACTCGCCGTATACACCGACAACTCCACCGCAAGCAACATCTTCACCGTGAAAGAGGTCGAGGGTAGCAACGTGGTGATTACCGGTACAGTGCCCGAGGGCGCGACAAGTTTCATCGCCGCTTATCCTTACGAGAGCGCGGTTTCCTACAGCGCCGGTGTGCTGACCATGTCCGTTCCTGCCGCGCAGAACGTGGCTGAAGGAGAATACGTGGCCCCGGACGCTCTGCTGTCCGCAGCCTACTTCGCCGATGCCGAGACTCCCGCACAGTTCAGGAATGTAGTTTCTCTGCTCGCATTCACCGTGAGCGATGCCGATGTGGACAGTGCCGAATTTGGCGGCGGAACCACCGGCGGGGACAATGTCATCACTGTTGAACTGAGCGCCGATGCCGAGCCTGTCGTGACCAATGTCAGCGGAGGATTCTGCGTCTGCGTGAGCGCTCCCGAAGGTTTTGAGTCCGGCGAGACATATTACGCAACCGTGCCCCCCACTAAGGCTGTCAGCGGCTTCTACGCCACAGTCCGCAAGTCGGGACGGGTTGCAAAGCGCAGCAGCGAAAAGAGCTTCGAGCTTGTGCGCAACAGCGGATTCAATCTCGGCGAGATAGCTGCGGACGATGCAGTCTACAAGTTCGCACAGATTTCCAACGGCCCTGAGCTGAAGGAATTCCTTGAGGAAGCTGCCTCCTACGCTGCCGACGACGTGGTGGAGATAGTCGACGACATTGACCTGAGCGGCATGGAGATCGTCACGGCCGAATCTTTCGCAGGTGTCCTGGACGGCAAGCTCCACTCCATAAAGAACTGGACCTCCGACGGAGTGTCCCTCTTCGGCACGGTCTCCGGCGAGGTGCGCGACCTCACCCTCGATGCGAGCTGTATTTTCGCGGGAGAGTTCCCCGCCGATGCTTTCGGGTATATTGTCCAGAAACTCACCGGAAAGATGGAAAACTGCCACAACAAGGCAGATGTCAGCTTTACTCTCAATGAGTCCGGCATCGCGACCCGCTATTTCGGCACGCTGGCCGGACGCATGCCGAACTTCCATTCCCAGCTTGTGGACTGCTCGAACTCCGGCAATATCAGCATAGATGTCGATGTGGTTGCGAACCAGTCCGGCGCGATTCATGCCGGCGGACTTGTCGGTCATGTAGGAAATGCCGGCGCCGAGGCGGTAGTACGTCTGCTCCGCTGTACCAACAGCGGCTCCGTCACCGTCGACGCCCACTCCTCGTCTACCGTGACTATCAAGAACTACTACATCGGCGGAGTTGCCGGTGCCACAGGAGTCAACGGCGGAAGTGCTTCAAATACGAGCGGCTACACGCTTTATTACGGAGAAATCAGGAACTGCTCCAACAGCGGTGCCATCAAGGCCTCATGGACGGGCGGCACCGGCGGATATTTCAAGGTCGGCGGTGTCATAGGCGTTGCCGAAGCAGGACTGTTCGACTGTGAGAATACCGGAAGTGTCGATCTCACCCTGAGCCGTTCGACTTCAAGCTCCGCTCCTTCCGTGGCCGGAATCGCAGGTGTGCTTGCCGGACAGGCCCCTGTCAGTGCCAGCGGATGCGTCAACCGCGGTGCAATCTCTTTCAACGGCATGGTTGGCAATGCCGGGAATGACTATACCGGCGGCCTTGGCGGCCAAAAGATGACTAATATCGGAGGCT
>JAFLUX010000020.1 GCA_022508605.1 Bacteroidales bacterium
CTTTCACTCCTACCCACAGCTCATCCAAGCCCTTTTCAACGGAAACTGGTTCGGGCCTCCAGTGCCTGTTACGACACCTTCACCCTGGCCATGGGTAGATCACTAGGTTTCGCGTCTGCTCCTACTGACTCAAGCGCCCTGTTCAGACTCGCTCTCGCTTCGGCTCACGTCCCTGAAGGACTTAACCTCGCCAGTAAGATGCAACTCGTAGGCTCATTATGCAAAAGGCACGCCGTCGCTCCTTTAAAAAGAGCTCCGACCGCTTGTAAACGAACGGTTTCAGGTTCTATTTCACTCCCCTCACCGGGGTGCTTCCCACCTTTCCCTCACGGTACTGGTCCACTATCGGTCTTCCGATCATATTTAGCCTTGCGGCATGGTCGCCGCAGATTCAGACAGGATTCCACGTGTCCCGCCTTACTCAGGTGCCGGTCCCAGATTCATCATCCTACCCGTACGGGCCTTTCACCCTCTTCGGACTGACTTTCCAGACAGTTCCGGTTTATGATGACTCCTTATAGTCCGGTCCTACAACCCCGCATACGCCGTAACGTACACGGTTTGGGCTCTTCCCCTTTCGATCGCCACTACTCAGGGAATCGATCTTTCTTTCTTTTCCTGCAGGTACTAAGATGTTTCAGTTCCCTGCGTTCGCCCCACCTCGCGGTGGTGTGCAGCCTTCAACTGCACGGGTTCCCCCATTCGGACATCTCCGGATCACGTCCTGTTTGCAAATCCCCGGAGCTTTTCGCAGCTTACCACGTCCTTCTTCGCTATCGGAAGCCAAGGCATCCTCCGTCCGCTCTTATCCTCTTTCTCTTCTTTGTGAATCACATAAGACTTTCGTCTCATGATACTCGTTTTGCCTCATGAAATTGTAGCCCTCACAACTCAACTCTTAAAAAAAAGACTCGAATTAATTAGACTAATCTCATTTTACCTCGTTTTCTCTCTCAGTATTGTCAATGAACTTTTGTTTGTCAGCCCCTCCTTTCGGAAGGGGATGCAAAGGTACGCATTTTTTTTAATCCTCCAAATTTTTTTCAACTTTTTTTTCAATCACCAGTCCATTGCGGAGGCCATGCGTTCAGCGATGCGTGCATTGCAGAGCATGCCTATGCTGCCTATATGGCTGTGTCCCAGGTCGGAAGCCTTCAACGAAGCGGCACTGCCCCTGGAATAGCTGAATTTTCCGGCATTCACTTCCTCTCCCACCTGCCTGTAGGCATCGCGGAACGGCACTCCGGCGAGCACTCTGGCGTTCACTTCCTCCACCGTGAACATATAGTCGTACATAGGGTTCCCCGAAAGTATGCTTTCATTGACCTTTATGCTGCCGAGCATGAACACCGCCATGTCCAGGCATTCGTGCATGCTTTCCAAGGCAGGGAAAAGCACTTCTTTCAAGAGCTGGAAGTCCCTGTGATAGCCGTGAGGCATGTTGCTGCACATCATGGATATCTCGTTTTCCACCGACAGTATGCGGTTGCAGCGCGCTCTCATCACTTCCCACACATCCGGATTCTTCTTGTGCGGCATGATGCTGGAGCCGGTCGTGAGAGAGTCGGGGAAGCTGATGAATCCGTAGTTCGGAGACATGTACATGCAGCAGTCCGATGCGAACTTGTTCAGGGTCAGGGCCACGCTTCCGAGAGCCGAGGCCACGCAGCGTTCGGCCCTGCCGCGCCCGAGAGCCGCAGCGACGCTGTTGTAGTCCGGGGCCTCGAATCCGAGAAGGCGGGTAGTCATCTCCCTGTCGAGAGGAAAAGAGTTGCCGTATCCGGCAGCAGAGCCGAGAGGGTTGCTGTTGACCGCCCTGTAGGCGCCGTGCAGCATGAACACGTCGGACACGAGGGCCTCGGCATAGGCCCCGAACCAAAGCCCGAACGACGAAGGCATGGCAAGCTGTCCGTGGGTATAACCGGGCAGAAGGATATCCTTATGGCGCTCGCTAAGTTCCTGAAGACGCTCGAAAAGCGCCTTCACTTCCGCGCGCACACGCAGCAGCTCGTCCCGCAGAAAGAGTTTCACGTCCACCAGCACCTGGTCGTTGCGGGAGCGTCCCGAATGGATTTTCTTGCCCACTTCGCCGAGCCGGCGCGTAAGCAGCAGTTCCACCTGCGAATGTATGTCCTCCACATCATCTTCGAGCACGAAAGAACCCCGTTCTATGTCGCCCTCTATTTCCTTAAGGGCGGCCGACAGGGAGTCGAGTTCGTCGCGGCTCAGCAGGCCTATGCTTTCGAGCATACGGATATGGGCGAGAGAGCCCTGCACGTCGTAGCGGGCCAGCCTAAGGTCGAGCACCCTGTCGTTGCCGACGGTGAAACCCTCCACCCTGGAGTCGGCTTCCGTGCCTTTATTCCACAATGTTGCCATATAAATTAAGTATCAAGTCTTTGTAAAGCTCCGCCGCAGCCTCGATTTCGCTGCGGGTGATGTATTCGTCCGGCCTGTGCGAGCGGGAAGACTCCCCGGGGCCGAGCTTGAGCGCATCGCAGGGTATCCTCATCCAGTCGGAAGTCGTAGGAGAGGAATAGCACTCCAGGCCGAGGGCAAGTGCCGTGCGCACGAGCGGGGAGCCGGGCCGGGATGCCGAGGAGCGGTTGCGAAGGTTGCGGGCCGTTAGGGTGCTGCGGCACAGCGACTGGAGTTCGGCCAGTATTTCTTCATTGGAATATTGTTCGGTAGGCCTTATGTCCACCACGAAGCGGCAGGTGTCCGGTATGACGTTATGTGCGGTGCCGGCTTCTATCTGCGTCACATTCAGCCGGACTGGGCCCATCACCGGAGATATGCGCGGGAACTTCAGGGCGCGTATGGCCTCTATATCTTCAAGGGCGATATACAGGGCATTGACCCCGTCGCCACGGGCTGCATGGCCGCTGACTCCCCTGGCCTCCCCGTCTATTACCAGAAGCCCGCGCTCGCTCGTTGCCGCCTTGAGTCCCGTAGGCTCGCCCACTATGGCCCATGAGGGCACGCATCCGCAGGATTCCAGGTAGCCGCCGGGCGCATACAGCCAGTCCGCGCCGTCCGGTCCGGAACGCTCTTCCTCGCAGCTCAGGGTGAGCACGATGTTGAAGGGAAGCTCCACCGCACGAAGCTCGCGGAATACGGCAATCATCGCCGCCACGCTGCCGCCGTCGTCGTTGGAGCCGAGGCCGCGGACAATCTCCGGGTCGTCTCCGGGGTCGAAGGGGTCGAAACTGTAGCCCCCGCAGGCGGGAACGGTATCTATGTGCGCGTCCAAAGCGAGTGTCCTGCGCGAAGGGTCGAAAACCTCGGAAAAGGCGACTATGTTCCTGCCGGCACAGCTGTGCGGCACACCGGCCGCGTCCAGCCAGGAGCTGATATGCTTCTGGACCTCCGTCTCGCCATAGGTGACGGAGGGGATGCGCACCATGCTGCGCAGCAGCTCTACCGATTCGTCAGTATAGATGCTCATAAGCACAATTCCGTACCGCCGGCACTGCACAAGGCACCGGCATTCTTGATTACGGCCCCGGCAGCGCCTGAGCGAAGGGCGGCAAATGCGGTGTCGAGCTTCGGCAGCATGCCCTCCGACACCGTGCCGGAGGCTTTCAGTGCGGCGCAGTCGGACTCCCGTATAAGAGGTATTACGCTTCCAGGGTCGGCAGGATCGGACAGCACTCCGTCCTTTTCAAAGCATATCACAAGCGAGGCTCCCAGGGCCGCAGCGATGCACGATGCGACGGTATCGGCATTGGTATTCAGCAGATTGCCGGCCCCGTCGTGGTTTATGGCACTGAACACCGGAGTGTATCCGGCGCCGAGCAGGCCGCGTATGAAGCCAACATCCACGCTCGCGGGGGTCACATCCCCCACGAATCCGTAGTCCACCACGGTGCTGCCGTCTGACAGGGTCATGGGAGGGCGGCGCCGTGCAGTGATGCAGGCCCCGTCGCAACCGGCAAGACCGACCGCATTGCAGGACTCTTTCTGGAGCAAGGCCGTCAGGTGCTTGTTGTACCAGCCCGCATAGACCATGGTGACGACTTGCAGCGCGGCCTCGTCGGTAACTCTCCTGCCCTCTATCTTGCGCGGCTCCGCCCCGAGCGCTTCCTGCACCCGGTTGGCAAGCACGCTGCCCCCGTGCACCAGCACTTTCTCGCCGGGAAGGGCCGCAAAGTCGCGGCAGAACGCCGCCAGGCGCGCTTCATCATCGAGTATGCGCCCCCCTATCTTGACAACCTTTATCATAGGGCCTCGAGCATGCGTTTCATGACCAGCTGGGCCGATATCTCCCTGTTGGCGGCCTCTGGTATGACAAGGCTCGCGGGAGAGTCTATCACCTCGTCGGTGACTATCATATTGCGCCTGACCGGAAGGCAGTGCATGAAGCGGGCATTGTCCGTGACGGCCATTTGCCGCGAGCCCACGGTCCACGACATGTCCGTGGAAAGAATCTTGCCATAGTCTTCCGGACAGACCACGCCGGGGCAGCTCCAGTTCTTCGCATACACGAAGTCGGCGCCCTCGAAAGCCTTCATCTGGTCGTATTCTATCTTAGCGCCTCCGGTGAAACGGGGGTCGAGTTCGTAGCCCTCCGGATGGCATATCACCACTTCGTAGCCGGCCGCCACCATCCACTGGGCAAAGGAATTGGGCACTGCCTGCGGCAAGGCTTTCGGGTGGGGCGCCCAGCTCAGGACCACTTTTGGAGTGGTCTTGCGCTTATATTCGTCTATGGTTATCAGGTCGGCGAGGGCCTGGCAGGGGTGGACGGTCGCGGACTCCAGGCTTATGACAGGCCGCCCGCTGTAGGCGACGAACTGCTGCAGCACCGTCTCGGCATAGTCGGCCTCCCTGTCGCTCAGCGATGCGAATGAACGCACCCCTATGATGTCGCAGTAGCTGCCCATCACGGGTATGGCCTCGCGCAGATGCTCCGATTTGTCTCCGTCCATCACCACTCCGAGTTCGGTTTCGAGGCGCCAGCTGTCCTGTCCTATGTTCAGCACTATGGCATTCATGCCGAGGTTCATGGCCGCTTTCTGGCTGCTAAGGCGGGTGCGCAGGCTGTTGTTGAAAAACACCAGAAGTATGGTCTTGTCGCGCCCGAGGTGTTTCCAGGCATAGCGGTCGGCCTTTATTGCCCTGGCCTCAGAGAGGGCCTTGTCGAGATTGCCGATGTCTTCGGCGTTGAAAAATGTCCTCATAGAGCTTCGATGAATATGTCCGCCTCGTCCCGGCTCAGACAAAGAGGAGGCAGGAGGCGTATTACGTTCTTGCCGGAAACACCGGTGAAAATGTGCTTGTCGTAGAGCAGGGCATGCCTGAGCGGGGCCACTTCGCAGTCGTACTCTATGCCTATCATCAGGCCACGGCCACGGACCTCGCGTATGCAGCCTCCGGGGCGTATGCGCGAGAGCAGGTAGTCTCCCACCGCAGCCGCATTCTCCGTCAGTTTCTCTTTCTCCATAACATCGAGAACGGCGAGCGCGCACGCCATCGCCAGATAATTACCGCCGAACGTGGTGCCGAGCATGCCTTTTACGGCCTTGAATTCCGGGGAAATAAGTATGCCCCCGCAGGGGAAACCGTTGGCCATGCCCTTTCCCATGGTGATGATTCCGGGCCTCACGCCGCTCCACTGGTGGGCGAAGAAGCGCCCGCTGCGTCCGTACCCGCTCTGCACTTCGTCGAGTATGAGCACGGCTCCGTATCTGCGGCACAGGGCATCGAGCTGCTGCATGAAATCTTCGGAGGGGATGTGTATGCCCCCGCAGCCCTGTATGCCCTCGATCAGCACTCCGGCCACGTCCCCGCCGCGCAGGGCCTGTTCGACGGCATCCGCATCTCCGAGTTCGCAGAAAGTGACCTTGTGGCCGGAATTGAAAGGCGACACTATGGAGGGATTGTCGGTTGCCGCCACGGCTCCGGAAGTGCGTCCGTGGAAACTGCGCCTGAATGCCACTATCCTGTCTTTCCCGGTATGGAAAGAAGCGAGCTTCATGGCATTTTCATTGGACTCCGCCCCGCTGTTGTCGAGAAAAAGGGAATAGTCGCCGTACCCGCTCTGCTGCCCGAGACGGTGCGCAAGTTCCGTCTGCAGCGGGTTGCGCACGCTGTTGGAGTAGAAGCCTATGCGGCCCGCCTGCTCGGAAAGGGCCTTTACATAGTCCGGGTGGCTGTGGCCTATGGATATGACGGCATGGCCGCCGTAAAGGTCGAGGTATTCGGTGCCCTCGACATCCCACACACGGCAGCCGGAGGCGCGTTCCGGGGTCACGGAAAAAAGGGAGTATACGTCAAAAAGTTCCATCAGAATGCGTTGGCTTTAAGTTTGAGTCCGCTCGTCTGAGGCAGTCCGCAACATATATTCAGGTTCTGCACGGCCTGTCCGGACGCTCCTTTGAGAAGGTTGTCGATGACAGAACAGACGACGGCATGCCCGTCGTGCTTTTCCACCTGCAGCAGGCATTTGTTCGTGCCGACGACCTGCTTGAGATTCACCGGGCCCGGACTCACGAGGGTAAACGGGGCATCGGCGTAAAAGTCTTCGTAGAGTTTGCGCAGCTGGGGCTCTTCAAGTTCGCAGGGCGTATGCAGTGCCGCGAAAATGCCTCTTGAGAAAGGTCCGCGCAGAGGAATGAAGTCGAGCCGCGGGAGCGCCGCGCCAAGAGCGGAGCCGAGGGTCCTGCGAATCTCCGCAAGATGCTGGTGCGAGAATATCTTGTATGCGGACATGTTGTCGTTGCGCCAGCTGAAATGGGTGGTGGCGCCTGGCTTCACTCCGGCCCCGGTAGAGCCGGTGATGGCGCTGATGCTGACATCATCCCGCAGGAGTCCGGCGGCGGCAAGCGGCAGCAGCGCCAGGGTGAGGGCCGTCGCGAAACAACCGGGATTCGCTATCCTCGACGAGGCCGCGATGCGCGTGAAGTTGAACTCCGGAAGGCCGTAGACGAAACCCTCGGATTCGTCGCGGTAGTCCTGCGCGAGGTCTATTACCTTGGTGCCCGCGGGCATGGGCCGGGATGCCCAGAACTCCCTGCTGGCCCCATGCGCCCCGCACATGAAAAGCACGTCCACGCTGTCGGGGGCGAAAGAGTCGCAGAAACGGAGACCGGTTTCGCCCAGCAGGCCCTCATGCACCTCGTACAGATGCTTCCCCGCACTGCTGGAAGACTGGACGCAGGTTATTTCCACCCCGGGGTGGTTCAGGAGTATGCGTATCAGCTCTCCGGCAGTATAGCCGGCGCCGCCAGTTATTCCGACTTTCAGCATGGCGTCAGCGTTTTTCGTCGGGATGCACGCTGTAGTAGGCCCTGAGCGCCGTGGAACTCACCTTTATGAATCCTTTGGCATCTTCCGCCGTCCAGCCCTTGGCCCCTTCTCCGTATTCGCCGAGCTTGTTGTGCACGAGATCATCGGGAGTGTCGCAGCCCACCGTGGAGAAGCCGTAGGGGCGCAGTTCGAGTGTCACCGTGCCGTTCACATTGCGCTGGCTGCTCTCGAGCATGGCTTCTATGTCGGCCATAACGGGTTCGAGATACTGGCTTTCGTGCAGGAACATGCCGTACCAGCCGGCAACCTGGTCTTTCCAGTACTGCTGCCACTTGCTGAGGGTGAATTTTTCAAGGAAGCGGTGGGCGCCGATGATGAGCATGGGCGCGGCGGCCTCGAAGCCCACGCGGCCCTTTATGCCTATGATAGTATCGCCCACGTGCATGTCGCGTCCTATCCCGTAGGCGGAGCCTATAGACTCCACGCAGCGTATAGCGGCTATGGGGTCATCGTAGGTCTTGCCGTTGACGGAGACGAGCTCTCCCTTGCTGAATCCCAAGGAAAGAATTTCGCTGCCGCTCTTGCTCACCTGTTTCAGATAGGCGCTTTCGGGCAGGCCCTGCCTGGAGTCGAGAATCTCGCCTCCGCAGATGGAAGTGCCCCAGAGTCCCACGTTGTAGCTGTATTTCAGCTTGGCGAAATCGGCATTGAAGCCTCCTGCATTGAGGTAGTCCACCTCCTGCTGGCGCGACAGGTTGCCGTCGCGGGTAAGGGTGATGATTTCCACTCCCGGACAAAGCACGAGGAACGTCATATCGAAACGCACCTGGTCGTTGCCCGCCCCGGTGGACCCGTGCGCAATCGCATCGGCCCCTATCTCCTTCGCATACCGGGCTATTGCCGCGGCCTGGAAAACCCGCTCGGAAGATACGGATATGGGGTAGGTGCCGTTGCGGAGCACGTTGCCGAAAACCATGTATTTTATGCTCTTGGAGTAATACTCGCGGGTCACGTCGAGAGTGGCGTATTTGGCCGCACCCAGCTTGTAGGCGTTCTCCTCGTTGGTTTTCAACTGCTGCGGGCTGAAGCCCCCGGTGTCGGCGCACACGGCGTGCACTTCGTATCCTTTTTCCTTCGCAAGATACATGACGGTATAGGATGTGTCGAGACCGCCGCTGAATGCTACTACTACTTTCTTTTTCATATTTCTCCTGGATGATGTATTTCTATGTGTTCGCTGGGATCGTACAGCAGGCCTGTGCAGATGCACATCTTGTAGTCGCGCGACTTCAGCACTTCGAAGTTGCGGCAGCCTTCGCAGCCTTTCCAGAACTCCGGATCGTCGGTGAGCTCGGAATAAGGCACGGGGCGGAATCCGAATTCATAGTTCATCTTCATCACCGCCGCCCCCGTGGTGATGGAGAAAATCTTGGCGTCCGGGAAAAGCCGGCGCGAAAGTATGAAGGTCTGTTCCTTGATGCGCCTGGCTATGCCCTGCCCCCTGAACTCGTGGGCCACTATGAGTCCGGAATTGGCCACGAAACTCTTCCCGCCCCACGACTCGATGTAGGAGAATCCGGCGAAGCGTCCGTCATCGCTCACCGCTATCACGGCCTTCCCCGCTTCTATCTTTTCTATTATGTATTCAGGAGACCTGTTCGCAATGCCGGTCTTTCTTTCCAGCGACGAGAGGTGTATCTCCTCGCAAATCTCTTCAGCAAATTTGGTGTGGCTGCTGTCGGCCACCATGACTGTTACGTTCATCGCTCGTTGTTTAGGTCCGCCGGACGGACAAAACAAGGCCCGAACGGCAAGACAAACCGAAATTGTCAATTGCTATTTTTCTGTGTGAATAACCACCTTGTCCAAAGGTGCCAGCGGATTTCACGGATTGTGGGAGGGTTCTACGCCTCCAATGTTCGGACTCGCAGCTTGTGCGAGGATATGAATATTTCCGCTGTCATAGATTTGGCAAATATACGGTTTTTTTCTTATATTTGAAAAAATAAACATCAGATGAAAAATAGCGCCTTCCAAAAAATTTTAGCCCTTCTGTCGCCCGTGCTGCTCGCCGTTTCGTGCGGCGGAGCGCAAGGCACCGCCACATGCGGGACGCTCTGCGGGCCCCTCGACGATGAATACTGGCATTGCAGCCAATGGATTTCGGCCGCGGACGCTCCCGTGGTCACAGGTGTCGTAGGCAGCGACAGCAACTGCCGCGCGGCGGACGGAGCGAGCTGGTTCCTGAGCGAGGTTCAGAACGAGATGAAGGTCGTTTCCGCCAAGTGGATGACCACGGGGCTCGGGGTTTTCCGCCTGTATGTGAACGGCAGGGAAATCGGGCAGGAAGTGCTCAAGCCGGGATTCACCCACTACGCCAAAACCAAGATATCGTATACATACGACGTAACCGAGGCCATGGACACGAAAGCCGGCTCCGGGAATGCGTTTTCCGCGCAGCTCACCCCCGGATGGTGGGGAGACAAAATCATCACCCCCGCAGGCAACGAGGGCATGATAGGCAGGAAATGCGCATTCCGCAGCGTGCTGGAGCTGGAATATGAAGACGGCTCAGTGACCGTCTTCGGCACGAATACCGAAGATTGGAAAGCCGGAATAGCAGGCCCGGTGAAGCATGCCGCCATATTCGACGGCGAGGTGTACGACGCACGCATACTTCCGGGCTATGCCACACCCGAACTGCTCGGCACCCCTGAACTGAACGAAGAATTTGCGGGAGAGATAGTGCCCACGGACGGGGCAGAGATTTATCTGCGCCGCGACCTTTCGCTCAAGCCTGTGGAGGCCTATGTATGGAAAGACACGGAGGGAGCCGACGAAAACGCATACGGGAAAGTGGTCGCGGAACGCCGGTATGCTGCCGGGGAGACCATGCGAATCGCTCCCGGAGAGACCCTTGTCGTGGACTTCGGGCAGAACGCATCCGCCGTGCCGAGCTTCACGTTCATGGCCAGTGAGGGCACGGTGCTCACCTGCCTTCCCGCCGAGCTGCTGAACGACGGCAACGGCGCCAGGAGCAGGGGCATGGACGGCCCCGAGGGAAGCTGCCACCGCACTAACCTGCGCACCCCGGACTTGGGCATGAGCCTCGAATACACGTTCGGTCCCTCCGGCGGATTCGTCTCGTACTGCCCCGGATGCACTTTCTACGGCTACCGCTACATATCCGTGACGGCCGACGGGGAGGTGACGATAAAGTCCGTGGAATCCATTCCGGTGTCTTCGATAAGGGCGGACATGGAAACCGGGCGGATAGAGACCGGGGACGAATCGGTGAACAAGCTCATATCCAACACCCTGTGGGGGCAGCGCTCCAACTATCTTTCCGTCCCCACCGACTGCCCGCAGCGCAATGAACGGCTCGGATGGACGGCCGACACGCAGGTGTTCTGCGAGACCGGGAGCTTCTTCGCCGACACGGACAGATTTTTCCACAAGTGGATGCGGGACATGCGCGACACCCAGCTCGAATCCGGAGCATTCCCCGGCGTGGCCCCTCTCGCCCAGTACGGGGCGCTTCCCGACGCCATGTCGCGCCTGGGGTGGGCCGATGCAGGCGTGATAGTGCCCTGGACCGTGTGGAAGCAATTCGGCGACCGCTCCATCATAGACGAGAACTGGGAGTCCATGGAGCTTTGGATGCGGCATATCGCGGACACCCGCTACGACCACTCGTCCCTGAGCCACGAGAACGGCAACTACCAGTGGGGCGACTGGCTGAGCTACGAACCTCTCGAATCGAGCGGCAGGGGCATATACGGCAAGGATGCCGCCGGCAAGCGCACCCTGCTCCCGGAGGCCGTGCAGTACTGGAACTACCTGAGCGCATGCTACTGGCTGACGGATGCCGAGATGATGCGCGACATGGCGGCGGCCACGGGCCGCGACTCTCTCCGCTACCAGGCCATGGCGGAAGATGCGAGAGCATTCCTCAAAAGCACTTTCCTCGATAAAGACGGCCTTTTCCGGACCAGCATCCTCAACACCATGCAGACTCCCGCCCTGTTCGCCCTTAAGACGGGAATCGTGGACGGGGAGGCGAAGTCGTCCATGATACGCCGCCTCAGGGAAAACTTCGCAGAGCACGGCGGATGTTTGCAGACCGGCTTTCTCGGCACTTCCATACTCATGTCCACCCTTACCGAAAACGGCATGGCGGACATAGCCTGGGACCTGCTTTTCCAGCGCAAGAACCCGAGCTGGCTCTACTCGGTAGACAACGGAGCCACCACGATATGGGAGCGGTGGAACAGCTACATGCTCGAAAAAGGCATGGGGCCCAAGGGCATGAACAGTTTCAACCACTATGCCTACGGATGCGTGTGCCAGTGGATATGGGAGAGCGCGGCAGGCATCTGCGCCGACACTCGGGAACCCGGGTTCAGGAGAATAATAATGAAGCCCGTACCCGACAGGAGGCTCGGCAGCATAGAGGCGGAATACCCGTCGGCGGCCGGACTCATACGCAGCGCGTGGAGATACGAGGGCGACAGATGGATATGGAACTTCACCGTGCCGGAAGGGGCCACGGCCCTCGTAAGCGTTCCCGGAGAGCAAGGATATACGGAATACGCCGCAGGTTCATACAGCATTGAGAAAAACATCTAATCTTTACCTTTTTATATGAAAAAAACATTGCTCGCAGGCGTTCTGCTGCTTTCAGCATTCGCCGCCGAGGCCCAGATTCAAATCACCCAGGCAAACAGGGACAGGGCCGAGGCCATCGTAAAACAGATGACACTTGAAGAAAAATGTGCGCTCATCACCGGGCAGGACGACGGATTCCACACCGCCGCACTGCCCCGTCTGGGCATACCGTCGGTGCGCATGGCCGACGGCCCCCAGGGAGTGAGGAACAAGACCAACAGCACCTACTACCCCTGCGGATTGAGCCTCGCCGCATCCTTCAACCGCGAAATCGCGAACGGAGTGGGCACCGGCATAGGCTGGGATGCCTCCGCCCGCGGGGTGCGCATCATGCTCTGTCCCGGAGTCAATATCTACCGCTCCCCTCTCTGCGGGCGCAACTTCGAGTACTACGGAGAAGACCCGTACCTCGCCTCGGAGACCGCCGTGCAGTACATACGCGGCATACAGGACCAGAGAGTCATAGCCACAATCAAGCATTATGCCCTCAACAACCAGGAATACGACAGGCACGGCACAGGGTCGGTCGCTGACGAGCGCACGATAAACGAGATTTATTTCCCCGCATTCCGCAAGGCCGTGGAAAAGGCCTATGTAGGAGCCGTCATGACCAGCTACAACCCCGTAAACGGCGCGCATGCCCCCGAAAACCAGTGGCTCACCGACCAGCTGCGCTCCTGGGGCCACGACGGCATAGTAATGTCCGACTGGACATCTACCTACACCACAATAGGATGCCTTACCGCCGGACTCGACCTCGAAATGCCGAGGGGCTATGTCCTCAACAGCGAGGCAGTGGGCGAACTGATAAAGAACGGAGCCGTGAGCGAATCGCTCGTGGACGAAAAGTGCATACGCATACTCCAGACTTTCGACGCATACGGACTCTTGGACCTGCCCATGAAGGATGAGTCCATAGCGGAAAACAACCCCGCTTCACGCGAGAAAGCCTATGCCGCGGCCCTCGAAGGCCCCGTGCTCCTGAAGAACGACGGCATCCTGCCCGTGAAGCCCAATGCCAAGAAAAGCATAGTGGTCATAGGGCCCAATGCCACAAAGATTCCCTACGGCGGAGGTTCCGGACGCATGGACCCTATAGAGGGCACCACTACCACCCTTTTCGAAGGACTGAGCGCTCTCGGAAAGAAATACAAGGTATATCTTACCAACTGGGAAGACTATGACGAGGCCCTGCTGGCGAAAGCCGGCGTCGTCATCGTGTCCGTGGGCTTCGACCACGACACCGAGAAGGAGGGAGCCGACCGCACGTATTCTCTCCCTGAGGGACAGAACGAACTCATCGAGAAGGTCGCCGCAATCAATCCCAATGTGGTAGTCGTGGCCAACAGCGGCGGAGAATTCGACATCGCTCCCTGGATAGGCAAGGTCAAGGGTCTCATCATGGCCTGGTACGGCGGACAGGAAAGCGGACGCGCCCTTGCCGCCATAATCTCCGGTGCCGTATCACCCTCCGGAAAACTGCCCTTCACTTTCTGGGGTTCCGAGAGCAAGAATCCCGCGGCCAAATACTATCACGCCTCCACCCCTGCCGTGAAGAAAGGCAGCAAGAACCGCGACCCGTACCCGTACACGGAATACAGGGAAGGCATCTTCGTGGGTTACAGAGGCGTGGAGCGCTTCGGGGTCGAGCCTGCATATCCTTTCGGATTCGGACTCAGCTACAGCAGCTTCGAGTATTCCGACGCAAGCATGGAAGTCCTGCCCGAAGGATACTGTGTAAAGTTCACCGTGAAAAACACGGGCAAGCAGCAGGCGTCCGAAATCGCCCAGGTGTATATCAGCTGCGCAGAGCCCGCCGTGGCACGTCCCGCAAGGGAGCTTAAAGGCTACGAGAAAGTGAGCCTCGCCCCCGGCGAATCCGCTGCCGTGACAGTGCTCCTCGACAAAGCCTCATTCGCCCGCTACGACATGACAAAGCACGACTGGGTAGTGGACAAGGGCGGCTACACTATTCAGATAGGAGCATCTTCCTCCGACATCAGGGCCGAACTTCCGGTGAGGCTTTAGCCGCCAATCCGCAATCCGGTAAAAAAGAGGAGCCGTTTTTTACGCGGCTCCTTTTTTTCGTCTATCTTGTCTTTTCTCTCAATGCGTTACACAAGCGTATCACATCCCGTCCTATGCCCTCCAATTCGTAGCCGGAGACGATGCGCTCGGCGGTGATGCGGTCTTCCCACAACCGGGTCAGGCGGTCGCCTGCGGAGCGCTTGCGGAAACTCAGCACGCCGTCCGTCCTGTCTTCCCTCTCATAGCCGTGCGCCTCCATGACCTGCTGCAGCACCGGGCCGGTCTCTTCATCGGACCCCGGCAGCAAGGCCGGCCTTTTCGCATATCCCATCTTGGGATATATGGCCGAGAACACGGCAAGGAGCAGGGCTATCTGCCAAAGCGAATCGTAGCCGTTGACGAACACCCGCGAGATATCGGAATCCACGAAGCCCGCAGCCATGAGAACGCCGATGACGAGCGCAAGGATGAGTCCCATGCGCAGAAAATATTTCACCGACCTTACGAGATAACGCATAGTACGCAGAAAGACTATTTGCGGGCCATTGCGCGCTTTGCCGCCTCAGCAAGATGGGCGGCATCGAAGCCCCAGGCCTTCATCAGCTCGGCAGGGGTGCCGGACTGTCCGAACTTGTCTCCGCCGTTCACGAACTCTATGGGAGTGGGCAGCTGAGATGCCGCGATGCTTGCCACGGCCTCTCCCAGACCGCCGAAGGCATTGTGCTCCTCGGCCACCACGGCACAGCCCGTCTTGCGCAGCGAGGCCATGACCGCCTCGGTATCGAGCGGCTTGACGGTGGCCACATTCAGCACCTCGGCGCTGATGCCCTCGGCCTCGAGAGCCTCTGCCGCCTGAAGGGCCTCCCACACGAGATGTCCGCAGGTGAGTATTGTCACGTCGCTGCCCTCATTCATATTGTACACCTTGCCTATCACGAACTCCTCGTCGGCATCGGTGAAATTGGGCACCGAGGGGCGTCCGAAACGGAGGTACACAGGCCCGTCCCACTTCGCCGAAGCGATGGTCGCCTGCTTAGTCTGGTTGTAGTCGCAGGGCACTACCACCGCCATGCCGGGGAGGGCGCGCATGAGGGCGATATCCTCCATGGTCTGGTGCGTGGCGCCGTCTTCGCCGAGGGTTATGCCCGCATGCGAGGAAGCTATCTTCACATTCGTATGTCCGTAGGCGACTTCCTGACGGAGCTGGTCGTACACGCGCCCTGTCACAAATTCGGCGAAAGACCCGATGAACGGAATCTTGCCGGCTATGGCGAGGCCGGCCGCCGCTCCCACCATGTTGGACTCGGCGATGCCGCACTGTATGAACCTGTCAGGAAATTCGGCTGCGAAAGCATCCATCTTCAGCGACCCTTTAAGGTCTGCCGTCATAGCGAGAACGCGGGAATCCGCGCGTCCGGCCTCGAGCAACCCGGCTCCGAAGCCGCTGCGGGTATCTACTTTACCCTGGTCTGTATATTTCTTCATATCGTCAAATTCTGCTAATAGTCTCCCAATGTTTCCTCAAGCTGCTTCAGGGCCTCTTCGCACTGCGCCGCATCGGGTGCCTTCCCGTGCCACTTGTGGGTGCCGGCCATGAAGTCCACGCCATGTCCCATCTCGGTGCGGAAAAGTATCATCTTGGGCTTGCCGTCCGCTCCGTGGGCAAGTTCGAAAGCCCTGAGGATGGAATCGAAATCGTGTCCGTCGGCCTCGATGACCTCCCAGCCGAATGCGGTCCACTTGTCGCGCAGGTCGCCGACACCGCCGACGGCGTCTACCGGACCGTCGATTTGCTGGCCGTTCCAGTCGGTGAATGCGACGAGGTTGTCGAGCTTATGGTGAGCGGCCCACATTCCGGCCTCCCAAATCTGTCCTTCCTCGCTCTCGCCGTCGCCCACGAGGCAGTACACGCGGTTATCCTCGCCGTCGAGCTTCTTGGCGAGCGCCATGCCGGCCGCGCAGGAAAGCCCCTGTCCGAGCGAACCGGAGCTTTGGAACACCCCGGGGAGGGAATCGGTGACGCAGGGATGCCCCTGAAGGCGGGAGCCGAACTTGCGGAGGGTTCCGAGCTCGGAGGCAGGGAAATACGAAGCCCGCGCAAGGACGGAATAGTACACCGGAGCGAGATGGCCTGCCGAGATTATGAAGGCATCCTGCCCCTTTGCGCTGCGGGTCCACGTAGCGGGATCGTGTTTCATCTCACTGAAATACAGGGCGGTCATCACATCGGTAATGCCGAGCGAACCGCCGGGATGCCCCGATTTTGCCGTAGTAACCATGCGCACTATGTCTCTGCGCACCTGGGAAGCGATTTTGCTTAATTCTGAGGTATTTGCCATATTTTATAAATAATTTGTAAGCAGTTTGACAGTTTCACTAATTTACAAAGATACAAAAATAAATTATCTTTGCATCCGATATGGAAATGAATCGCATACGCAATTTTTGCATCATTGCGCACATCGACCACGGCAAAAGCACGCTGGCCGACCGCCTGCTCGAACTCACCAGCACCCTGTCCGCCCGCGACATGGAGAACCAGGTGCTCGACGACATGGATTTGGAGAAAGAAAAGGGCATAACCATAAAGAGCCACGCCATACAGATGAGCTACAAGGGCTACAGGCTGAACCTCATCGACACCCCCGGCCACGTCGACTTCTCATACGAAGTGTCGCGCAGCATAGCGGCATGCGAGGGCGCCCTGCTCGTCGTGGACGCATCCCAGGGCGTGCAGGCCCAGACCATTTCCAATCTCTACATGGCCATAGACCACGGGCTGGAAATCATACCCGTCCTCAACAAGATAGACATGGATTCGGCACAGCCCGACATAGTCGCCGACGAAATATGCGACCTCCTCGGATGCAGCCCCGACGACATATTCAGGGTTTCAGCACGCACCGGAGACGGGGTTCCGCCGATTCTCGATGCGATAGTGGAGAAAATCCCCGCCCCCTCCGGCAATCCCGACGCGCCCCTGCAAGCCCTCATCTTCGATTCCGTGTTCAACCCTTTCCGCGGCGTAATAGCCTACTTCAAGGTGAGCAACGGCGCAGTGCGCAAAGGCGACAAGGTGAAGTTCGTGGCCACCGGCATGGAATACGAGGTAGAGGAAGTGGGCTCGCTGAAAATGAAGCTAATCCCCGGAGAGGAAGTGGGCTGCGGCGATGTGGGATACATAATCACCGGCATCAAGAGCGCTGTGGAGGTGAAGGTGGGCGACACGATTACGCATGTGGCGAGGCCCTGCGAAGAGGCTATCGCCGGCTTTGAAGAAGTCAAGCCCATGGTGTTCGCCGGCATGTATCCGGTGCAGGCCGACAAATTCGAGGAACTTCGCACGGTGCTCGAAAAATTTCAGCTCAACGACGCCTCCTTCGTGTACGAACCGGAAAGCTCCCTGGCCCTCGGCAGCGGATTCCGCTGCGGATTCCTCGGACTGCTGCATCTGGAGATAGTGCAGGAGAGGCTTTTCAGGGAGTTCGACATGGATGTGATTACCACGGTGCCAAACGTATCGTACAAGGTGTACACCATGCAGGGGGAAGTCCTCGACGTGCACAACCCGTCCGGTCTCCCGGCCCCCACTCTCATAGACCACATCGAGGAGCCGTACATACGCGCGCAGATAATCAGCAAGACGGAGTTTTTCGGCCCCATCATGAAACTGTGCCTCGACCGGAGGGGCACCCTCGTGAGCCAGCACTACATAACGGCCGAAAGGGTCGAGCTCAACTACGACATGCCCCTGAGCGAAATCGTTTTCGACTTCTACGACAAGCTCAAGACCATATCCAAGGGCTACGCCTCATTCGACTACCACGTCACGCAGTTCCGCCCGGCGAAACTCGTCAGGCTCGACATATTGCTGAACGGAGAGCCCGCCGACGCACTGTCCACCCTCATACACGAAGACAATGCCTACGACTTCGGGCGCAAGATGTGCGTGAAGCTCAAGGACCTCATCCCGAGGCAGCAGTTCGACATCCCCATACAGGCCGCCATAGGCGCGAAGATAATCGCCCGGGAGACGGTGAAGCAGCTGCGCAAGGACGTTACGGCAAAGTGTTACGGAGGCGACGTGACGCGCAAGCGCAAGCTGTTGGAAAAGCAGAAGGAGGGCAAGAAGCGCATGCGTCAGATAGGCACGGTGCAAGTGCCCCAGAGCGCATTCATGGCGGTGCTCAAACTCGACAGCTGACGGCATCCGGGCATGCGGAGTTAAACCCGGGCACCAGTTTTGCGTCAAAGGGAGCATGCAGGAGCAGGAGAAATTTTTCAACCGACTCGTGGAACAGTACGGCAAGGCGCTGTACTGGCATGTGCGCACCATAGTAGGAAGCCACGAGGACGCCGACGACCTGATGCAGGAGATATTCATCAAGGTGTGGAAGGCGCTCCCGGCGTTCCGCGGCGACTCCGACCCGTTCACCTGGCTGTGGCGAATAGCGACGAACGAAGCCATCAGCCATCTGCGAAAAGCAAGGGTGCGCGCCGTCCTCAGCTTTTCGCGGCTCGACGCCGAGGCTGAAAGAGTCTCCGACCCCGACCCGTACTTCGACGGCGACGAGGCCATGCGCCGGCTCCGGAAAGCCATTGCCGCGCTTCCCGACAAACAGCGTCTCGTCTTTTCCATGCGCTACTGGCAAGATTTGAGCTACGAACAGATATCCGAAATCACCGGCACCTCAGTGGGCGCCCTCAAGGCATCGTATCACCACGCATACGAAAAGATAAAAAACCTCCTTTCGGAATGACAGTTTAAACTTTGCGCGGCACCCTGCGTCTAAAAGAGCGAACATGAACCACAAAATCCCATATTCAGTACCGGAAGGGTACTTCCCTTCGATGGAGCGCAGGCTCCTGGAGATTCCCGCAAGAAGAACGCGGATGAAATTCGCCCCCTATCTTGCACTGGCGGCCAGCTTCGCACTGGCGGCACTGGCAGGAAACTATATACTCATGAAAAGTGCGGCGGACAGACCGGCCTCGGATGAGGACATAGTGGAATACCTGATTGACTCGGGCACCACTCTCGCCCAGCTGGAAGATGCCGCCGACTATGTGAACTACTGATTTATCAACACTATTAAAGCATTACGGTTATGAAAAAGTTGGTTTCAATTTTGCTGGCATCCAGCATCGCTGTGCTTTTGTCCGCACAGCCCCAGAACAGGCACGGCAGCGGTGCCGGAGGACACGCGAACAGCGGCATAGAGAAAATCAGGGCCGAAAGGGTGGCCTTCATCACCAGCGAGGTAGGACTCACCGCGGAAGAGGCCCAGGCATTCTGGCCCGTGTACAACAGAATCGAGGAGCAGCAGAAAGAGCTTATGAAGGCTGAACGCTCTGCCTACATAGCCTTGTCCAAGGCCCTCGCCGACGGTCAGGGCGATGTGCAGAAGCTCCTGGATGCCTACATCAAGGCAAAAGCTGCAAACGTGAACCTCCACGTCGCCAATGTCAAGGACTACAGCAAGGTGCTTCCCACGGAGAAAGTGGCCAGGCTGTTCACCTGCGAGGAAAAATTCCGCAGGCAGCAGATAGGAAGGCTCGGAAGCCACGGCAAACAGCCCCAAAGGGCCCCCATATCGCAGAAAGGCAAGGGCCGTCAGGGCAGACAGGATGCCGCAGACAAGGGCGCAGGCGGAAAGCAGTAGACGCCGGACAATCAGACCAAATCCCCGGAAGCCGTGCGGCCCCCGGGGATTTTTCCGTTCAGCGGGGAGTCGTGTCCGACTTTTTTACTGCGAACACCGGCAGGAGAAAGACTATGGCGAACACGGAAAACCCCATGCCCGCGACAGCCCCCACCGCAAAGTCGAACCAGAACACCTCGCGCGGTCCGTCCGAAAGGAAAGGCAGCAGGCCGAGCACTGTGGACAGTACTGTCAGCAGCACCGGAACGCTCTTGAGAGCGAATGCCTTTACATATCCCCGCACCCCGCCGCCGAGCGACTGCCATTCGCGCACGATGTATATTCCGGCGTTGACCACAAGGCCGCTGAGCATGACGAACGAGGCCAGCCCTCCCTGGTCGAAAGTCAGGTCCGACAGGCCGAATACTAGGAAGGTGCCGATGAAAGACACGGGAATCATCCATATTATGGCCAGCGGCAGGCGGAAAGACTCGATGCTTATCGCCGTTATCACGTAGATGACGAGAATCATCAGTAGTATGAGCCAGGCATAATCGGACTTGTGCGAATCGAACCAGGTGGAGTCGCGGTTCACGGCCTTGTAGCCGACAGGCAGGACTTCGGAGTTCATCCTGCTTACCTCTGCATCCGTAAAGCGTTTCTGCACCTCGTAGTTGCCGACGAAGTCGAAAGCGACTTCCAGCTCATAGGACTGATTTTTTCGGATGATGTCCAGGCCGGAGCGGTGCTTGCCGATGCTGCCCACCGACATGAGTTTCGCACTCAGGGAGTCTACCGCAATCAATTCGTTGCCGACATGCCACAGGTCGAATCCGGAGAAGTCGGAAGAGCGCAGCTCCACGCTGCACCACCCCCTGTCCGTGGGGAACCGCCCCAGGCGGCTGTCGTACAGGCGGCTGCCGAGTTCCGAGAAATAGCGTCCGGGGTTTATTCCCGCAAGGGCCATCCTGTCTTCGTCGTATGAGACGTTGTACTCCGAGAGAGGCTGCCTGACATACCCTGCATTGTACACCTGCGCCACGCTGACACGACGGTTGAGCGCAAGGCGGTCGCGCAGCTGCGAGGCATATTCGGACAACTCGTCGAAATTATATCCGCGCAGGATAATGCCGGAAGACATATATGAGGACGAGACATTGTTGTTGAAATATGTGTTGTCCACTCCGGTGATGCGCCAGTTGGCCCCTCCGAAGTTCATTGCCGCCACGGTCACATCCGACTTGAGCATAAACGGGAAGCCGGAGTTCTCGGCCTCTTTCTTGAAATACACATTGATTACGGCATTGTCGTAATCCCTTATCTCCGTTGTGAAAAGCTCTATCTGGCCAAACTGGGAAAGATAGTTTTCCATAGCTTTCACCACTTCGTTGAGCTGGGACACGGACGCGCCTTCAGGCATTCCGGCGCTTATGCGCAGCACGGTGCGCTCCGGCTCGCGGTAGAGGTTTACCCTGTCCATGGCCCTGTAGAACAGGGCGAAACTGCCCCCTGCAATCTTGTCTATCAAGAGTTTGTTGCCGGCATAAGGCCGCCACGACGCCACCTTGTACAATGCCTTCCGCAGCACTCCGTCAGCGTCTTTAAGCTCCGTGGAGGGAGGAATAAGGCACAGCGGGATGCCGAAAGAGGCGATGAATGCCACAACATACAGCCACCTGTGCCTGATGCCCCATCGGATATAGGATTCATAGCGGGAGCGCCATGCGGCCATGCGCCTCAACCGCCCCGGGGCCTTGCCCGCCTTGCTCCGGAGAGGGTCGTCCGGCTTCATGACGGTGTCTATGAGGGCAGGGACGAAAAACCACGCCACGACGAGCGAGACCAGCAGATTGACTATTATCACAAGGGTAAAGTCGGTGAGGTTCTTCCGCTCCGTCTCGGGAAGGAGAAGCACCAGCAGCAAGGCTCCCACCGTAGTGGCGACGGCTCCGAGAATGGCGGGGAAAACTCCGCGGTCCCTTTTTCGGCGATAGTGGTCGGCCATCACTATGGTGGTGTCGATGATGATGCCGAGGGACACGCTTATGCCGGCCAAGGTGTAGATGTGCAGGGGAAGCCCTGAGAAGCTGTATATCGCAAGGGCCGTCACGATGTTGAGGAGTATGGTAACGGCAACGAGCAGGGTGTATCGGAACGATTTGCCCGTGAGGGCGACGAAGAGCAGCAAAATCACGAGGCACAGGACGGTGCGCAACGCGATTTTCCGAATCTCATTGCCCACATACTCGGAGGCGTCATAGCTCAGCCGGAACGACATCCCGTCGGGAAGTATGGTCCGGAGCCCCGCGATGCAGTCCTTCACCTCCGCTGCGACTTTCAACAGGTTCGTCCCCCCGGAGACAGTCAAGGAAAGGGTCAGGGTATTGAGGCCGTTCACCCTGAAATAAGAATCCGGGACGGCCTCCTCATAGCGCCAGTCGGCGATGTCGCGCAAATACACGATGCGCCCCTCCTTGGCGCATACCGGTATGCCGTCGAATCCGGGGTTCAGCGTCCCCTCTCCGGACAGGACGAGGTTGCCGACCCCCATGTCCGAGACGACAAGGCCGGCGTCTTCTTCCGCGTACCAGTCCCTTAGAGCGCCGGCTATATCCGTCCCGCTGATGCCGAGGGCCTTGGTCCTGGCGGCATCGAACGTGATTACATACCGGAACGGGGTGGCACCGTGCACAGCCACTCTCTCCACGCCACTGATGCGCGAGAGGACCGGCACGATGCGTTCTTCCGCGTATTCCCGGATGCGCAGCGTAGGCAAGGGAGAACGCAGCTCATACGTGAGGGCCGTCATCGCCTTCGCCCCCGAGACATCGAGAGAAATATCGGGATAGCTCAGGGCGTGCGGCAGTTTGTCATAGACGCCTCGGAGCCGCGAGGCAATCTCATAACGGGCGGTGGCCATGTCCGTCCCCTTGCTGAATTGTATGTTTATGCTGCCTCCGCCGCGTTTGGAAGCCGAGCTTATGCCGCTCACCCCGGGGATTCCGGACAGGACGCCCTCCAGCAAGGACGTGACCTCCGCATCCACGGTACGGGCGGAGGCGTCAGGCAGAGCATATGAGACCCTGATGCTGCGTCCCGGAGCGGTCGGGGTGTATTGGATATTCAGCATGCCTATGGATGCTATGCCCACTACCGCCGCCGCAGTCGCAAGCAGCAGCACGGAAAACGCCGACACTCCTTTCCGCCCCCTGCCCATCAGGACTTCCTTTTGTAGATGGAGTAATACATCGCCGGCACCACGAACAGGCTCACGGCAGTGCCCACAATCATCCCGGCCACTATGACCACCGACATGGGGAACTGGAGGTCGGCCCCCATACTGCCCCTCGCCAGCATGGGCAGCACGGACAGCACTGTGGTGAGCGAAGTCATGAGTATCGCTTTGAAACGCCGCCGCGAGGCCTCCATGACGGCATCCCGGAGACCGGCGCCCTCGCTGCGCAGGCGGTTGATGGTGTCGATTTTGAGTATGGAATCGTTGATGACGATTCCGCACACTACGACAAGGCCTATCAGCGACATGATGTTGAGTCCCATTCCCGTCGTCCAGAGCAGAAGAAGACAGAAGAAGGCATCCATGACTATTTCCGACAGTATGATGAGAGGCTGCACCAGCGACTCGAACTGCGAGGCGAGGATAAGGTACAGGAGTATGACTGCGATTATGAACACGAGCGCCATTTCCCCTGTAAGGCGGCGGGTCGAGAACCACGAGCCGCTGAAACTCACCTCGAATCCGCCGGACGAGCGCACCGCCTGCCCGACTTTGCTCATCACGCTGCGGGCCTCGGATGAGCGGACAGGCATGGGCACGGGATAGTAGCGCCCTTCTGTACCGGCCGTTATCACCTTGAAATTCTCCTGCATGGTCTGGCGCAGCAGGCGTGACACTGGTATTTCGGCTCCGGAATCGGACTGCACGCTGACATTTTCGAGTATCTCTTTCAGCTCCGGCCTGCCGGTCGCCAGCACCACGGGTACAGTGTGCGAGCCTTGCACCATTTCAAAGAGGATATTCTCTCCGGTGGCGCTTTTCAGGGCATCGAGCAGCCTGCTGAAAGAGACCCCGTACAGCGTCATCAGTTCGCTGTCGCTGATGTACACGACATCGGTCTTCACGGCCACAGGAGGCAATTGCAGCCCCGGCAGGGCCTGCGAAATGTCGGCAAGCACGTCTCTGACCGCCACGGGATTCATAAGGGCGGGCGAAGTGGGGAGGAGCTGCGCCACAAGCGGTGCCTGCGTGTCGGCGAAAACCGCTTCAAAGATATTTCCGGACACTTCCCAGCCGTATTCTGCCGACGGATAGGTGCGGCTGATGTAGCCGGAGATTTCGGCCTTGGCAGCGTTCAGCTGTTTTTCAGAGGCGAAAGCCATGTAGACCGAGGCCTCTCCGGGGCCCTGGACATTGTCGGAGCCAAGGACGAAATCCTGCGCGCCGACGTAGGACGTAAGCTGCGATGCATTTTTGCCGGCGAGCCGTTCGAGCTCGCAGACCCGGGAGGCATTGTCAGCAGCGCTCAGGGCCTCATTCCAGTCTATTTTGAGTATGCTTTCAGAGTAGCTGACGGGAGGGAGCCGGTCTTTCTGTATGCGGCTGAAAATAAACGCGCATCCCGCAAGGCTCAACGCAAACGTCACCCACGCTATGCCGTGATGCGTGATAAAGAAGCCCATGATGCGGCGGTCGCTGCGCTCCACGGCGGCGTCGATGTCGAAACGCGGCAACAAACGCTTCCCTACGGACGGAGTCTCGCGCTTGTTCCAGTGGTAATAATATACCGGGACCACGAACACGGTGACGGCCCACGAGCATAGCAGCACGACCGCGATGGATAGCGCCTGGTCGTGGAACAGGGCGCCGGCGGTGCCGCTGACAAAGAGGAGCGGCAGGAACACGGCGCAGGTGGTGAGGACGGAGCTGAGCATGGCTCCCCTGACCTCAGTGGTGCCGGATATCACGGCGTCGTGCAGGTCACCGCCCCGCTGCCGGCGCGAGTTTATGTTGTCTACAAGTATGATGGTGTTGTCCACCATCATGCCCACTCCGAGGATGAGTCCGGAGAGCGAGATGATGTTTATCCCGACGCCCAGGGCGCGGAATGCGAGCATGGATATGAGCAGAGATACCGGAATCGTGAGGGCCACCAGAAGCGGAGACTTCAGGTCCCGCATAAACAGGAAAATGACCAGAACCGCCAGCAGCACCCCTAAAAGTATGTTCTGAAGAAGACTGTTTATGGAGTAGTCGAGCAAGGCGGTCTGGTCTCTGGTCAGGGTGAAGGAAAGTTCGGGGTAGTCTTCGGAGAAGTGCGCGAGCAAAGCGTCGATGCCCTTTTTCAGTTCGGACATACGGGCCGAACTCTGCTTGATTACCGCCATGGTGACGGCACGGTTCCCTCCGGAACGCACCAGCCCGTCAGGGTCTGAGGGCCTAAGACGCACAGAGGCGATGTCCCCGAGACGCAGCAGGCGGCCGTCCACGGTGAAATGTATATTCGCTATATCCTCGGCAGACTCTGCATAAGAGACGAATTTGACATTGTAGCGATATTCTCCGTCCCGTATGGACAGCGTGCCGAGGCGTATGTCCGCGCTGCGGACAAGGCTCTCGAAGCGCTCGGAAGAGATGCCGAGAGCGGCGAGGGCATCCGTGTCCGGCTCTATGAGTATTTCCTGACGGAGTATGCCGCTCAAATCTACCATCGCCACCTCGTCCAGCTGCTCTATGCGCTTGGCTATGACGGATTCGGCAAAGTCGGAGACACGGGCGAAACTTTCGGCGCAGTCCGTCGCGCCGTCGCGCAGCGTCAGGTCTATATAAAACGCAGGGATGTCGGAAGCGCTGCTTCTCAAGACCTTCGGGCGGGATATGCCGTAAGGCAGCTCAGGAAGGGTCCTGTCCACCTTCTCGTTCACCTCTATGGACAGGTAGTCCATGTCGGAGCCGGGCGAAAATGTCAGCAGCACTCGTCCGGAGCCGTCACGGGACTCAGAGCGCAGGCTCTCGAGTCCGTCGATTTGCTGAAGTCTCCCGCGCAGCGGGGAAAGCACCAGGGCGTCCATTTCTCCCGAAGAGAGCGAGGCATCGTCGACCTGCACCGTGATGCCTGGTACGGCCAGTTCCGGAATCAGGCTGACGGGGAGCAGGCGCATGCTTACGCATCCGAGCACTATGAGACTCAGGAGCAGCATGGTCACGGCAACCGGACGCTTGAGCAGACGGGCGAGCATGGTGCCGGAACTATTGTTTCAAAACCACGGCCGAGCCGTCGGCAAGATTGAGGTTGCCGGAGACGATTATGCTGTCCCCCTCGCCGAGCACGGCTCCACGGTCTTTGTTCGCCTCGACCGCAAACGAATCCGAATTGGAGTTCAGTATGTTCACATACACCCAATCGGCCCGGCCCCCGTTGTAGCGGAACAGCACATCCAAGTTGTCGCGGATTACCACGGCGCTGCGAGGCACGACGAGCATTTCCCCGACGGACTTCTCGACTATGACCTTCACATTCATTCCGTCGATCAGGCTGCCGTCGTTCCCGACGCTCGCCCACACGCTCACCTGTCCGTTTTTCCCCACGGTAGGGTTGATGCTCTTTATGCGCCCATGCAGTTCCACGCCCGTGCGGCCGAACGGAATCACCCGCACCGGAAGCCCCTGAGACAGAATCGGAAAATCCGACTCCAGCACCGAAAACTCGACATCCATCATGCTGTCCCCTATCAGGGTGCAGAAAGCCTCACCGGCACTTGCGGCATCCGCCGTCTTCAGCTTCATGTCCGCGATGCGTCCCGCAAAAGGCGCCACGAGGCGGGTCTGGGACAGTTCGCTCATGGCTTTCTCGAGTTCGATGGCAGCCGATAGGAAACCGGAGCGGAGCTTGGCGACGCTCAGCACCTCCGCCGGCACGGCCGCAGTGTCCTTAGAGGCATAGCCGAGTCCTGCGAGCACGTCGTAGAGGTCCAGTTCCGCCTTATCCATCGCAAGCCGGGCCGCCTTGAGTTTCAGCCGGGCCTGTTCGTCGGCAAGTTCCGCAATGACGGCCCCCTGCCTTACGCCCTGGCCGTTTCCGGCATTAATGTCCTTGATGATGCCGCTCTGGGCGAAGTAGAGGGTGGCGCGCCGGGCGGCGCAGAGCCTGCCGTTGGATATCAACTGCACCTTGAAGTCCTGTTTCACGAGCGGAGACACGCTCACGACGTTTTCAGGAGCGGAATAGACAAGTTTGCTCCCCTCCTCTCCGGCCGCGCCGTCCTGAGACGCGCCGCAGGATGAGAAAAAGATGAGGGGACAGCAGAGTATCGCCGCCATGCGGCCGCGTCGTAAAATGCCGGTCATTTGTCAATGAGTTCTTCAGGGTTTACATCTATGTCGTGCTCTGCGATGAAATCGTACAGAGTCAATTGGCGGAGAGTATAGTAGTATTGCCAGAAATTCCCGAGGTCGGTGACATACTGCGTGCTGGCCGCGTCGTATTCATTCTGCGCATTGTTCAGGTCGGTCACGCTCGCCTCTCCCCGGCTGAACGACTCCAGCATGAGGGCGTATCGCTCGGAGGAGATGTCGCGGGCCTTGCGGGAGGCATAGCACTGGTTGCGCTGGTTGTTGAACTGGCCCACTGCCGAGAACAGCTGCCTGCGGAAATCGTTCTCGCTCTGCGCCACCTGCGCCCGCACCACTTCTTCCGCCGCCCGTGCCTTCTGGACCCGGCCGCGCCCTGTGCCCCAGTCGAAGATGGGCACGCTGAAACTCAGCCCCACCACCTCCTGGTCCAGAGGTCCGATGTATGCGTTGCGAAGCTCGCGGTCCGTCTTGGAGAGACCGAAACGGGCGTTCAGCAGCATGGTGATGCCCCGGTCGGCCTTTGCCTGGGCGACTGCGGACTGGGCATTGAGTATGGTTATCTCGTTGTCGATGTCGAAAGAAGAGTTCTCCAATGATTTGTTCAGCACGAACTCATAGTCCATGACGACATCCGGAAGATAATCGTCGAGGACGGGATCGGGTTCGGCCTTTTCTCCGAGACCCATGAGGGAGTTGAATGCCATCCTCGCCTCCCGCACGGCGACCGAATTGGTGCCTATCGCTATGCTGTCGTTTATCATGCGCAACTCCAGCTGCAGGCACTCGTCGCGCCTTACCGAGCCGAGGGTCAGGCGCTGCCTGGCGATATCCAGCATACGGCCGGTGTTGGCATAGCTTTCGGCCGCCGTGCGAAGTTTTATTTCCGCAAGGGCGAGAGCATAATATGCGGCGACCACATCGCCGGAGAGCTTTTCCATGGACTCCAGGAAAACCCGTTTGGATTTTTCGTACTCTTTCGGGGAAATGAGCTTGTTCCACTTGAATTTGTTGTAGCTGAAAAGAGGCTGCGAGTATCTGGCCGTAATGGGCTGGGAATACCATGTCACATTGCCGCGTTCCCCGAACTGGTCTATGCGGGCGAGGTCGGAATAGACGGAAAGGGTGCCACCGGTGAGAGCGATGTTCTGGCTCAGGGCAAGCCCGAGGCTGTTCTGCATATTGTTTGTCAGGGAATACTTGACATCGCCAGTCTCGTAGTCCTGCAAAAGCGCAAGGGAACGGTTGTAGTTCCCTATGTCGCCGTACAGGCTCAAGGACGGAAGCAGGCTCGCCCGGTACGACCTGTAGGCCCAGTAAGAAGATACGAAGCCGAACTTTGCCTCCTTGGCCGCCACCGACTCCGTCCGGGCCGTGGCAATGGCCTCATTGAGAGTCAGCGGCTGGGCATTCAGCCATTGTCCGGCAATCAAGCCGGCCATACTCATGAAAATGTACTTCTTCAAAGACATAATCGTTTCATCCCGTCCTGACGAATGTGTGCAGGCAAGTCAGGTCATTTGATTTTCAGCCGGAGCAAAGCCGGGTTGTTATTCTCAACGCTCCAGAAAGGCCCGTCCTCACCCAAAGGATAGACCTCGCATATCATAGTGTCGGACTGTATATATTTGGGCCACGAATAGACTATCTGCCCTCCGACATTGAAGGGGAAACCGGGCAGGAAATTCTCCTCGTCCACTATATGATGATAAATCAGCTTGCCCTCTTTGTATTTCCATATATCGTAATACATTTTATTGCCGTAAAGATATTCAGCGAACAAATACTCAGAGCTCATCATATAATAGTAATCCGGCATATAAGACGGGCTGTATTTATCCAGCAAATCCAATGATGCTCGATATTCTATCGGCATTTCGTACTTTCCGAAATCTATATGAAGGAAAGGTTCCATGCGGTCTTGGCAAAGCCTGTAAACCGTATCTGTGAGGGCCATCTGGTATAGTACGGATTCTCCGACGCTGAAAATCTTGTCAGAATATATTATGGCGGTTTTAGGCCTTTTCTTCAGTGCGGATGATTCGGCTATCAGTTCCATGCTGTCCATGGAGTAGACGGAATAGCGGCTGGCGGAATCCGCAAGATTGGCTGTGTACAGGCATCCGTTATTAAGCAAAATGCCGGACGGGGTGCGTTTCAGCGGGAACTCGCCCCGAAAATCGCCCGTCAAGGAATATTTGAGTATGCGTTTCTTCGAGGATACGTCCTGGACGTACACGGTTCCTTCCGATTCATCGATGTCAATGCTTGCTATGGACAGGTACTCCTGGGGGCCGCGTCCTTTGCGGGAGAAAATGGAGACAGCCTTTCCCCGGCCGTCTATTGTGCAGATTTTTCCCCTGCCGTCCAAAACCACATTGTCGCCGAGAATGCCGCAGACGGAAATAAAATTGAACATGGTCGAATCGCTTTCTTCTATCTGAAACCCGTCGACATATTCGAACAGTTCCGAAAAATCGGCACCGACTTCCTGCCCCATTGCAAAATCATACGATATGGTGCTTATCTTCCCGCTTTTAGAGCAAGAAGGCAACACGGCGAACAACGCCACAGACGCAGCCAGCAGAATGCTTATTCCACAGCGGCTTTTGATATTTGACAAGTTTTCCATTACAGTATTGTATTTTATTTAATCTTCAACTTGAGCAGCACAGGATTGTTGTTTTCAGTAGTCCAGAAAGGGCCTTTCTTGTTCATGGTATAGACCTCGCAAATCACTGTGTCCGAATGTATATATATTGGCCAGGCACGGACGGTCTGTCCATTGACGGTTATAGGGAAACCGGGCCGGTTATTAAATATGTCCGCCTTGTGATGATAAATCAGCTTGCCCTCTTTGTATTTCCATATATCGAAATACCTTTTATTGCCGTAATAATATTCGGCGAACAGGTAATCCGTGCTCATGTCATAGCTATATCCATTTATATAGGAACGCTCATGCCTGTCAATCAGGTCTATCGAACTTAAGTATTTCAAAGGCATGGTATACTTTCCATGGTCTATGCAGAGAAAGGGGGTCATACGGTCCTGATTTATCTTGTATACAGTGTTGGTCAGGGCCTGCTGGTAGAACACCGACCCATCGAGCTCAAAAATTTTGTCATAGTACACCATCGCCGTTTTCCGGGTCTCTTTCAATATGGAGGACTCGTATTTCAATTCCATGTCGTCCAAAGAATAAACGCTGTAGCTGCTCGTTGCGCCCGGCAAGTTCGTGACATACAGATACCCGTCATTTATCAGTATGCCGGAAGGCAGGTATTTCAAGGGAACTGCTCCGCAAAACGTACCGTCAAAAGAATATCTGTAAATTTCTTTTTTAGATGCCACATCCTGTACATACAGCATACGCCGGGATTCATCCACGGCGAGATTCCCGATTTCCAGATACTCCTGAGGGCCGCGTCCCTGACGAGAAACAACAGACACGACCTTACCGCGATTGTCAATGACACAGATTCTTTTTGACGGCATTAAATCATGCAGCACGATATCGTCGCCGACAAGCCCCTCTACCGAAATATAACTGAATACTGACTCGTCGCTTTCTTCAATCTGGATTCCGCCGATGACCTCGAACAACTTTGAGAAATCCATGCTCACCTCCCCGTTCATCGATATCCGGTTGTACGAAATCGTATTAATCGACCCTTCTTTCGAAAAAGAGGTGATGACGGCCGCCAAAGACAGAAAAACGAGCAATCGGGCAAGTGTCCTGAGAAAAGTCATTTTAGTTTTATTAAGCAATAGCACATTATTAAATATATTGTCGAATGCAAAGCTATTTATTTTTTTTTTTTACAAACAAAAAATATTTGCACATAATGCCGTTGTTGCCATTCCCTGAGAATGGTCGAGACTTTTGGGGTGGTGCCTTACCGTGCAAAAATACACTGATTTTGCCGAATAGGCCAAAGAGGCCATTGAAAAAATTCTAACAAGAAATGACGCAAAAACGGCACCACACGCACCTCTGAGGCCGTTTTCGATGTCCTGTCAGGCGAAAATCCTAACGCGCCTACGACCCTGGCGCAGAATGCGCTGATTCTCAATACATTACCACAACACCAAGAACCCCGCATCCGCAATGTTATATGAACACGCTGATATAAAGCGAATTATATGGATATTTATGGAGAATCGACGCCTTTCCTCTTTTGTTTTCTTCGCCTTGAATAATTAATTTCGCAAATATGAAATCACACCTTATCAAGTTTGCTATCGTCCTCGCGGCATTCTTTTCCATGCTCTCCTGCGGAGGCGGAACGAAGACCGCGAAGATTCTCGATGATGTTGCCGGATACATTCAGGATGCGCCTGACAGCGCACTTGCCGCAATCAGGTCGATAGACACCCTCGACCTTATTACCGCACGTATGCGCGCAAAGTATTCGCTGCTGCATGCAATGGCCCTCGACAAAAACTATATAGACACGACAAATGTCAGCATAGTCATGCCCGCCGTCCGCTATTATGAAAGGCACGGCAATGCCGACGACAAACTCAAGGCCCTGTACTACCTCGGTAGAATACAATACAATGCCGGGGCGAATTATGAAGCCATGTCGACTTTTACAAAGGCTCTGCAGTATGCGGACGAGGCAGATGACAAAAAATATGTGGGTATGTTATATGCCATAATCGGATTTGAATATAGGGAGAACACTAACCATGAAGAAGCTCTCCCATATTTCGAGAAAGCGTATGAGTGCATGAAGTCCGTTCCTGGGCTTGAGTCACACAGCAGCAAAGCCCTTTATGATTTAGCATCTGCCTATTATAGTGTCTTACAGATAAACAAAGCAGAAACAATACTCCAGGATATGTTGCAGAATAAGGCTATCCCGCAGAGGACAAGATCTAAAGCTTACACCAAACTCGCTCTAATCTGGGTGTCCGCATATGGCGGAAAAGAGGCCGAGTCCGTGGCGTTATTTGAAACGGCTCTCAACAACGGCGCAGGTTTAGCGGCACAACAGTGGGGCGCCTATGCCTACGCATTGGGGGCAACGGGGCAAAAGGCCAAAGCAGATGCGATTTTCGACAGGCTTCTTTCATCTTCAGATTCTTTGTACATAGCATCCGGCAGTTTCTGGAGAAGCAGGGTTGAAGAAAAAGAGGGCAGGTACAAAGAGGCCTACGAAGACTACAAAAGCGCCATGCAATTCAAGGAAAATGATTTGCGCAAAGCCCTCTATCAATCTATGGCAAGGGCCCAGAAAGACTATTTCGAGGCGCAAAGTCTCGCAGAAAAGAGCCGTGCCGAAGTGAGGCGCTTCTATTATCTGACGGCCATACTCGCTCTCATCATTGCACTCATATTGATTACCGCCACTTTTATACGACGCAGCCGGAGAATACTCGCGGAAAAGGACGGCATCGCCGAACTGGCCGACCTTGCAGAATTGCAGCTGCGGGAGGCCGAAAAGAAGACGGATGCGTTATTGTCGCAGCTAAATGACAGGGAATGCGCACTTGCCGGGCTGAAAGCCGAATATGCGAGGATGTACAAAGACAAATTCTCCTATTTGTCAAGACTGTGCGAGGCATATTATACCGCCGACAACTACAAGGAACCGAGCGCCAAGGTCTATTCGCAGGTGAAAGAAATGATAGCGGATATACGCAGCGACAAGAAAGGACAGAAACACTTCGAGAAGATGATAGACCGCGACCTCGACAATATCATGACGCATTTCAGGGAAGATTTCCCGATGTACGGGGAAGACGACTACCGCTTCGTAAGCTATATCTTCGTCGGATTCGACACCGTGACGCTGATGGCCATTTTCCAAATGCCATCCTCCGGGTCCGTGTATATGAAGAAATCACGCATGAAAAAGGCCATCATGGAGTCAGGCTCGCAGTACCGCGAGCAATACCTCCGGATGTTCGCATAAAAGAGACGGCATATGGTGCCGTCTCATACCGCGCAGCGATAGATTTCATATCAGGCTGGAAATGATTGAGTCGGAGACGAACCATCGGTCTTCCGGGATGCGTACATTGCCCGGAATTGCAGAGGGCGGAAGACCGGAATCGGGGAGCAGCGATGCAGGAACGCCGTCCGCGGTGCGCAGACCGAGCATTATGCGTTCTTCCCGTATTTCCTCCGCTGTCAGAAACTCCATCTCCGCCGTCCAGCCGCTCAAGGACTCGGAGTTGTGCCTGCGGACTCCCTCCCCCACAAGCGAATGGGCTCCGGGGCCTAATCCGGCATACGGTGCCCTTGTCCAGTAGGCGCTGTTGTGTACGGCCCTTTTCCCGGGGACGGCCCAGTTGGATATTTCGTAATGTTCGTATCCTGCATCGCACAGCATTCCGCTTATCAGGCTGTACTGGGCGCTGCACTCCCCGTCGGCAAGTTCCTCGTAGCGCCCCTCCCCCGCGAGGCGGCCAAGCGCGCTTCCCTCCTCCACGGACAACTGATATGCGGATATATGCTCCGGGTGCCATTGCAGGATGCCGGACAGGGTGTCCCGCAGCATGCGCGCATCCATACCGTTTATGCCGAAGATGACGTCGACGCTGATGTTCTCGAAGCCAGCGTCGCGCAGCGTCATGAAAGCCCGTCCGGCCGCTGCGGCATCGTGCCGGCGGTTCATCCAGCGCAGCATCCCGTCATCGAGCGACTGCACCCCCATGCTCACCCGGTCCACCCCGATACCGCGCAGGCCGCGGGCATATTCGGCGGTGATGTCGTCAGGGTTGGCCTCCACGGTCCACTCGCTCCAGCTGCGCCCTCCGCAGGCGTCGGCGATGCGGGCCATGCAAGACAGAGGCAGCACCGATGGGGTGCCGCCTCCGAAATACAATGTATCTACCGCCGCAGATGCGGCTATCTCGTCTTTTCGCGAACCGGCCTCCGCGCATATCTCATCCGCAAAGGCTTCGTCCGGACAGGCGCGCACCGAGTAGAAATCGCAGTATGTGCAGAAACTCCTGCAAAAAGGCATGTGGACGTATACCATCAGCGCAGCATCAGCTCGGCGCTGCCAAGACGCGACTGCGAGGTGAAGGCCTCGACCGTGTATATACCCTTGTCGAAAGCCGGGATGTTGTTCACATAGATGCTGAGCTCCACTTCCTGCCCTTCATAGTCAACCTCGCGGGATGCGGTAGCGGCGAGTGTCTCGCCTCCGAGAGTGAATGAAGTTCCGCGGCCGTCGTCGAGCAGGTTGCCGGCAGGATCCTTGACACGCACGTAGATGCGCACCGGGCCGGCCTCCGCCAAGGCGTTTTCCACGAGGCTGAGGGTAACGAGCAGCCGGGTGACGTTTTTGCTGCGGTCTACGACCTTGCCTGCATTGTTATAGGCTTCAAGACGTATGCCCCTGGCCTTGAGCTGGGAGCCGGTGACGACCTTGTCGGTGAGCGTCTCCACCTGGGCGGTGAGCTGTTCGCTGCGCCTTCTGTGTTCGGCTGCCTCGCGGCGCGCATTGGCCGCATCCACGGTAAGCTTGTGGTTGAGCTGGTTGAGCGAATCTATCTGCACTATGTAACCGCGCATGATCGAGCGCAGGGTGCCCAGTTCCTTTTCGTACTGGCGCATCTTCACCCGGTTCGTTGCCTCCGTATTCTTGATGCGGTCTATGAGCTGGGCCACCTCCTCGCGAGAAGAGTCGAGCTGGAGGTTGATGGCGTCGTAGTCCGAGGACAGGGCCTCATAATCGCCCTGCAGGGCTATTATCTGCTCCGTCAGCTCCTGCTTTTCGATATTGAGCTGCCCCACAAGGGTGGTCTTCTGGTAGAGCACGTAAGCCAAAACCGCGGCGAGCACGGCCGCCACGACGATCATCACATACATCAGCGTCCGGGCACTGCCGTTCTGCTTGCGCTCGGCTTCTTTGCGCTCGAGCCTCTCGAGGGGATCTTCTCTTTCCATATTCAGTTGGGTTTTATTCTGCAAATGTAGTAATTTTCCGGCATTTATTCCGCAACCACAGGGCTATGTCTTCTTCAAGGAGCGGAGAAAGCACGGAATACACCCTTTCGTGGTAGGCATCCAGCCACTCCGTCTCCGCCCTGTCGAGCAGTTCCGTCATGAGCACCGACGTATCGAACGGACACAGAGTCAGGGGCTCGAATCCGAGCCAGCGGCCGAACTCGTTCTCTCCGGCCTCGACGCATAGCAGCAGGTTCTCGTGCCTCACCCCGTGCATGCCCTCCCTGTATATTCCCGGTTCGTCGGACAGCACCATGCCGGCTTTCAGGGGCACGGCGTTGAGGTTCTGCCGTATGTCCTGCGGTCCTTCATGCACGCCGAGGAAACAGCCTACTCCGTGGCCGGTGCCATGTCCGAAATTGCGTCGGAAGCGCCAGAGAGGCTCGCGCGCCAAGGCATCTATGCGGCAGCCGGGAGTCCCCTCCGGGAAAATGGCCATGGCTAAGTCTATGTGTCCTTTCAGCACGAGGGTATAGTCCTCCGCTTCAAGCGCCGTGCAGTCTCCCAGCGGCACTGTGCGGGTGATATCCGTGGTACCGTCGATGTACTGCCCGCCGGAATCGCACAGGTACAGTCCCCTCGGCTCAAGCATGGGGGCGCCGCTATGAGGGGTGGAGTAATGCGGCATGGCCGCCCCGCTGCCGAATGCGGAAATGGTCTCGAAACTGTCTCCGAAACAGCCCTCCTGGCGGGAGCGTAATTCGCCCAGCTTCACGGCCGCGTCCCATTCGCTTATGCAACGGTCGGCCCTCAATGATTTTTCCAGCCAGTAAAGGAAACGGACCATGGCTTCGCCGTCCCTTATGTGGGCCTGGCGCATGCCCTCTATTTCACAGGGGTTCTTTACCGCCTTGGCCATCTTGACAGGGCTTTGCGCCGGCAGCAGCACGACTCCGGCCGCCTCCATGGCACGCCCGAGCTGCATGCTGAGGTTAGACGTATCGGAGAGCAGTTTCATGCCGCCGAGGGACGCAAGGCTGCTTTCCAAATCTTCATAAGCCTCGGCCTGCACGCCGTCCGAAGCGAGTTCTTCCATGGTTCTTTCCGTATCCGGGTCTTCTATCACGCCCTTCAGGACGAACCACGAGGCAGAGTCGCCGGTGACGAGAAGATAGCTTATGACGAAAGGATTGTACTCTATGTCCGAGGCTCTGACGTTGAGGGTCCATGCTATCTCGTCGAGTGCCGTGAGCAATATGCCGTCCGCACCTTCGGAGGCGCAGAAACGGCGGAGCATCCCGAGCCGGGAGAGGCGGGATTCTCCGGAGTCCACAGTGAACACAGGGGTCTGCGGTATGCCCGGCCGGTCTGTCCAGAGCGCCCCTATCAGGCCGGGAACACTGACCGTTATGGGGGCGGATTCGGGAACGAAAGCCGCTTCTGCCGGGTCCGTCGTCGGGCTGCCCGCGCGCATGCGGGAGGATTCGGCGGCGAAGGCGGCTTCCACCTGCGCGACGAAATCCGCAGAGGTGCATTCCCCGTCGAAAGCAAGCACAGGCTCGCAGGAGTCGGCAAAACGCGAGGCGAGCCACTGCACCGCGGACAGCTCACCCGGTACGCCTTCCCTGTGCAGTTCGACTCCGGTATCCCTGAGCTGGGATGCGGCCTGGATGAAATAGCGCGAATCGGTCCAAAGCCCGGCATGTTCGGCAGTCACGGCCACCCGGGCCGCTTCGCCGGTAAAGCCGGTGAGCCAACGAATCTGTTTGTAGCGTTCGGCAGGATACTCGCTGCCGTGCGGGTCGGACCCCGTGAATACTACGGCGTCCCAGCCGCGCGAGCGCATCATCGCCCGCAGCGACTCTATTCTTCCGGCGAAGGTGTTCATACCGAAATCAGATGCTTTGCAGGAATGAACGCAGGGATGTGCAGGATGTCCGTCTTGAAGCGGTTGCGCCTGTGCAGGCTGTCTATCTTCGCCTTCACGGCTTCGTCTTCGCAGATGCCCTCCCGTATATACCGGTCGAGTACGGCATAGGTGAAGCCCAGCTTGACCTCGTCGGGGGCGGAATGGGGCAGGCCGTCGTCCGGCGTCTTCCCCACCCATTTTTCAGGCAGCCCGAGCTCGCGGCCCACCTGCATCACCTCCCTTACCACCATGCCGGCGAGCGGGGCGAACGACCCGGCGGCATCGCCGTAGAGCGTCGCATACCCTATGTAGTCTTCGCTGAGGTTGCAGGTGTTCGCCACCATTCCGTTCAGGCTCTGAGCCGCCGCATACAGCATGGCCATGCGTATTCTCGGAGGTATATTCTGCCGCGTCTGGACGGAAAAGCCCTCCGGAAGCAGGGAACCGAGGGCCGTGCATTCCGCCTCGATACGGCCTATCGGAAAGCACAGATACCTTATGCCAAGGCTGGCGCATATTTCATCCGCTTCGTTAAGGCTCTGCCCTTCCGCGGGCATGGCTATTCCGATGACCCTCTCCGGGCCGAGGGCTGCCGCGCAAAGGGCGGCCGCCACGGTGCTGTCCTTGCCTCCGCTCATTCCGAGCACGGCGCTGCAGGACGGCCCGTTGCTTTCAAACCAGGCGCGTATCCAGTCCACGCATTCGTCTTTCAAACTTTTCATAAGGCAAAGATAAATAATACTTTGCAAATCAAAAAATTAGTTGTATCTTTGCAGCCCGCAAAACTGTATTGCGGAGAATAATTTATTTATTATCAATCAATTAACAAACCAATGCCTGGATTAATTGGAAAAAAAATCGGAATGACTTCCGTTTTCAGTGCCGACGGCAAGAATGTGCCGTGCACTGTCATCGAGGCTGGTCCGTGCGTAGTCACGCAGATCCGTACAGTGGAGACCGACGGTTACGAAGCTGTGCAGCTTGCCTATGACGAAATTAGCGAAAAGCACGCCAGCGCACCCCTGATGGGGCATTTCAAGAAGGCTGGTACGACTCCCCGTCGCAAGCTCGTCGAGTTTTCGGCTGACTTTGCAAAAGAGCTCCAGCTCGGAGAGACCGTCACCCTCGAAGACGTTTTCACCGAAGACGTCACTTTCGTGGATGTAGTCGGTACTTCC
>JAFLUX010000021.1 GCA_022508605.1 Bacteroidales bacterium
AACAAAAGAAATAAGGTTATTCGAAAATTGTATGTGTTGTATAGAACAGGATTACCAACCATAATGTAATTCTCTCCATTATTTGTTTGTCCGATATATTTGTCAACGGCCTCAGACCGCCTCAGATGGTGCGGTTTGTTTGGCTAAAATTCAGTAGCGGAAACTTAAATAGTTGATATATAGGCAATAAGCAAGTCTTTAACGAGGAAGAGTATTAGTGCGGTCTTAAGCATTAGTTATACTTTAACAACCTGAAAATCAATGAAGAATGGACAAGCGTAAAAAACCTTGTCCATTTCTTTTATCGCCATGAACGCCCAAATAACCTGGTCTATTTTCCATCGTTTGGTGCATTTCCTCGCGGGGTAAGGAAATAACCTTGTCTATTTTTGTAACGATTTTAATGGCCATATCATCACTGTTTGCATTATTCAGGCGGGATTTCCACCTTCAATATGAGCAATCTTGCAACTTTTTGGTACAGGGACGACTGAATGTTGCTTACTGGCTATAATTTGTTTTTATAGCTCGCTTTGACTTCAAAATCGTTTCTTTTCGCATCTTCCACATTAAAAATATGCCAATATTGGCGGATTTTTAATATAAGTCCTGTGTGATAGGATTAAAAACACTATCTTTATTTGGCTTAAATACATTCGTGAAGTGGAGGCTTGTGAGTATTGGGTTGAAACAGATGGTTTACCAGATTTCCGCAACACTGTTGCGGATTTTCTGATTCTGTCAGTACTATTATACCTGTGATTTGCTAAACAGTGTATAGCATATTAATTCATATGTCTCATATTCAGCAAGTATTTGCCCGCTGAACCCAAAATGACCATTGAGCAGATTCAGCGACCATTGCTCACTGAATCCGGGAATATGTATAACGAGCTGCTCATAATGCGAGCCTCTTCCTTTGGACGGGTGTGCATGGTAAGAAGTATAATGTGAGGGAGTACATTGATACGATTAACCCCATTTGGCAGATGCCCCCAAAGGCACCACAAAGGTCTATCTCAACGCCGTATTCGAGCCGCAAGAGCTGGTAAGTTCAGCGCAGATATACTTGTTAGGTGCAGCCTTTATGACTTCAGGACTTATCCCTATATCTTGAAATCAGGCATACTAACTTACGGCTTTTAATTTGGCCTATCTACAGCCAACATGTATATCGTTCCCAATTTGTATCTTATTTTTACCTGGTAAATGCTTGTATATTAATACAAAAGCGCCTAAAATCCAAACAAGCTCATTCCAATATGCTTATTTTGCAATCTTATCCGTGCCAGACTCAGAGTCCATATGAACTTTTAGTTTGATTTAATGTATTTTCTCCTACGATATAAGCATAGCATGCGACAGGCATAAAATGGAGATGCTTCCCATTCAATTCTCTTAATCCAGCCTCTTTTATACTCGTTACCAATGCATTGCCCATTTCGTTTCGATTCATGAAATAATACAGGGATTTCAAATCTCCTGGGTTGGAGTAGTAATGGTCCGACCACTTTATTTCTACCGCCCAATAGGGTTTTTGACGCGCAATATCCAATCCGACAATATCTACTTCGCCTTGCTTTTTACCTTGCCGCCAATTCGCATATCTAAGTTCTACACCTTGTCGGGGAAACCATTGAGCATATACTGCAGTTTCAATCATATCCCCAATCTCGTTATTGCGTTCATTAATAGGCTCGAACAATGCACACCGCAGTGATGGGTTGGTAAGGTATATTTTGAACTGGGTTTCTCTTTGGTAACTCTTGGCGGTGTCATCCGTCCGCCTTACTACATGAATGAGGAAAGCCGCCTCAAGATAATGGATATACTTCTTTAATGTCTCTTTTTGAACTCCGGACTCTTTTGATAGTTTCTCATACGAGAATTGCGCACCTGAATGATATGCAATCATCGTGAATAAAGAATTTAGTTCTTGAACATCACTGATTCCATAAAGACTTGGCAGATCTCGAAGCAATACCTTATCGATTATATCATGACGAATGAACTGGCCGGGATTCTCCTTTATCTTGTCTGAAAATACCACCTCCGGGTATCCGCCATAATTGATGTAGTCCAAAAATAATTCGTTCAATTTATTGACATCAATAGTATTATAAATACACGTCGTAGCATTGTCCCAAACATATTCAACAGGAATCATGAGATTGGCATACCCTTTAAGGTGGATATACTCATAAAATGTGAGTGGCGGCAAGCTGAAATCCGTAAATCGTCCGGCACCGCTCTCGTCACTTTTTTTCTTTAGTTCCGCCGCCGCAGATCCCGATGCAATAAATTTGACATTCAGATAAGCGTCAACAAGAGATTTTAATTCTACCTCCCAATTTTTCAAATATTGTATCTCATCATAGAAAACATACATTGGTTCTTTATTGGGAGTCTTACCGATAGTGGTACACGCCAAGGTGAAAAGTTGTTCTAAATAAATCTTATTATAAATCGGGGTTTCCACAGAAATGTAAATAATATTCTGCGGAGGAACACCTTCATCAATTAGACGCTGAATAGCATGATACATCAGTACAGTCTTGCCTACACGCCGAGGCCCCATAAGTATGGTCGCTCGGCGAATATCTTTAGCTTTTACTAATGGATAAAATATATTCAAGTACAATCTGGGAGACATATTTGAATAATAATCAGGTATGCGCCCTTCAGTCCACCAAGGATTATCAACCTTTAGTCTTCCTATGATTTGTTTCTCCAACAATTCTGTATATTCCATATTAAGCACAATTTGACACAGCAAATATATGAAAATATCTTCATGTTAGATACAACGGAATGTGCTTATTTTGCCGAAAAGTTAAAAAATAAGAGAAGCGAACCACTAAGCAAAGCCTATTTAGACCTCTAAAGTAGAAGCAGATTTGCTTGTCTGATAAGTTCGCCAATCGCCTCAGACCGCCTCAGATGGTGCGGTTTGTTTGGCTAAAATTCTTGATAGAAATGTAAATAACTGATATACAGACAGCAAGCAAGTCTTTAACGAAGAAGAAGGCTCTGTCACGGTAATTCTAGGATTCTTGCGGATTGCGTTCAATATCTTTTCCGAACTCTTTCCCGAACTTTTTTCCGAACTTTTTTCGGCGGTATCTTCGGGACTGGCGTCTTCATTTGACAAAGCATCTACACAGAACGCCGTCAACTCCTACACATCGACTGTGCCTCTTTGTTGCCGCTCTCTCGCAATATATCTTGTACTCGCTTTACACCCTGATTGAACAATTGACATACTTCATCGCCTCCGCGACAATCGGATTTCGGTAATCATTCACCATAGGGAAGATCTCCGGGCGGGCTTCATAAGATTTTGCACACGCGTGTGCAAAATCTGAATAAGACCAATGTCAGGCACTCTGATGTCTTCCTTTCCTCCCTAATCAAATGTGAAGCACCGCCGCGCTCCCACATTCGCCCCTAGAACCCCGTCCCCACGCATCGTCCCTCTCGCCATGCCGTCACACCTCCCCCTCACTCCTCCTCGGCCTCGGCCGTGCCCAGGGCGCCAGCCCGGAGGGCCTCGCGCTCTTTGTCGTAGCGGCGATCCCATTCGCGGTAATAGTTCAGCTTCGGGTCTTCGAACAGGCTCATCTGGACTGCGCTCTCGTGGGTCAGCCTCGACACTCCTATCCCGACTTGCCGTATCGGGGCGTTCCCGTCCCAGAGTTCCGGCAGCATGCGTCTTGCCTCGTTCAGTATAATTGCCGTCACGTCCGTAGGCTCTGACAGGGAAGTCTGCCTCTGGAGGACCGAGAAGTCGCTCAGTTTTATGAACATCGACACGGTGGACGCCCTGAAGTTGTCCCGCCGTATCCTGTGGGCGACGATACAGGCCACATTGAACATGGCCCGGTCGATGTCCCGCGGGTCCGTATAGTCGCGCGAGAATGTGCGTTCGGCGCTGTAGCTCTTTGCCTCGGCGACCTCCGTTTCTACCGGAGAATCGTCGCGCCCGTTCGCGTTTTCGTGCAGCTGCATGGCGAATTTGCGCCCGACAATGCGTCCCAGGGCGTCTATGTCGAGCCGGGCGAGTTCTCCTATCGTGCGTATGCCGCGGGCGCTCAGCCTTTCCTCCGTCTTTTTTCCGACCCACAGCAGGTCGCGCACCCCCAGCGGCCACATCTTCTCCTGCACTTCATGCTCCCACAGGGTATGCACCTTGTCCGGCTTTTCGAAATCGGAGGCCATCTTCGCCAGGAGCTTGTTGGAGCCTATGCCCACGTTCACGGTAAAGCCGAGTTCGGATTTGATGCTTTCTTTAAGCTCGGCGGCGATTGCGGACGGGTCCCGCCTGCCGCAGCGCAGGCTCATGTCTATGAAGCACTCATCTATGGAGAATTTCTGCAACACGGGGGAATAGCTTCGGCATATCTCCATGAAGCCTGATGAACAGCGCTTGTACCATTCCCAGTCGCTGCGCACTATAAGCAGGGAAGGGCAGATGCGCAAGGCCATGGACACGGGCATGGCAGTCTTGATGCCGAGCTTCTTTGCCGGCATGGATGCGGCCGTTATTATGCTCCTGCGGTCATTCGGATCCCCGGAGACGACGGAGGGGATGAGGCGTATGTCCTGATAGCCCTCGCGTATCATCTTCACGGCCGTCCAGCTGAGGAAGGCGGAGTTTACGTCTATGTGAAAAATGATGCGCTTCATGTAGGGAAGATATAGCGTGCAAATATAGTCATTCTGCCCGAAAAGGCATTGAGGGCGCGAATTTCACGCGGGCTCTGCCGCTGGCATATAAATTGCTTGTAATCACCGAGTAAAATAATTTGATATGAAAAAATCCCTGCGCTTTTTGCGCAAACGGTGGATCGGGCTGCTGGTCCTCGCCATTGTCGTGGCGGGCGGGCTTTGGCTGTGTCTGCATCCGCGGAAAGCCGAGCCGGAATATCCGGTGGTTGCTGTGGAGCCGGTGGTGACGGAGGATGTGAATATCTACGGCGAGTATGTGGGACGCATCCGTGCCCAGCAGTTCGTGGAAATCCGCGCCCGGGTCGAGGGCTACCTGGAACAGATGCTTTTCGGAGAGGGTACGTATGTCCAGCGGGGACAGACTCTGTTCATCATAGACCCACAGCTGTACAAGGCCCACGTGGCCAGCGCGAAAGCCAGGCTCAACAAGGCCAAGGCCCAGGCCCTGAAGGCCGAACGGGACCTAAACCGCATACGCCCGCTGTATGAACGCAATGCCGTCAGCCAGCTCGACCTCGACAATGCCATCGCCGCATACGAAAGCTCGGCGGCGGATGTGGTGGTCAGCGAGGCCGACCTGACGCAGGCGGAACTGACCCTGAGCTATACTACGGTGCGCTCGCCGATTTCCGGCTACATTTCTCAGCGCCACGTGGACCTCGGCACTCTCGTCGGCCCTGGCGGACAGTCTCTGCTGGCCACCGTGGTCAAGAGCGATTCGGTGCGAATAGATTTCAGCATGACAGCCCTCGACTATCTGCGCTCGAAGGCGCGCAATGTCAATATAGGCCAGCATGATACGACACGCAAATGGGACCCTTACGTGACGATAACTCTGGCGGACGGCTCCGAGTATCCCCACAGGGGGCTTGTAGACTTTGCCGACCCGCAGGTGGACCCCACCACCGGAACATTCTCGGTGCGTGCCGAGATGGCCAATCCCGACAGGGCGCTTCTGCCGGGGCAGTTCACGCGCGTCAAGATGCTCATGGATGTCAGGGAAGATGCGGTTGTCGCCCCGTCGAGGGCGCTCGAAATCGAGAAAGGCGGGGCCTACATCTTCGTGGTGCGCCCCGACAATGTGGTCGAGCGCCGTTTTGTCGAGACAGGCCCGGAACTTGAGAACAAAATAGTCATAGAGCGCGGCCTGGAACGCGGCGAACTCATAGTCGTGGACGGATACCATAAACTTTCGCATGGCATGACCGTGCGTCCGGTGGAATCCGCCAGGTCCGGTGCGGCGGAAAAAGAGTGAGGCGATGAGTTCCAATTTCTTTATCGACCGCCCGGTCTTTTCCACGGTCCTGTCCATAGTCATCGTCATCGTGGGAGCCATAGGCCTTACGATGCTTCCTGTGGACCAGTACCCCGACATAGTGCCTCCGGTGGTCCGCATATCCGCATCTTATCCGGGTGCCGACGCACAGACTGTTACGCAGGCTGTGGCCACGCCCCTGGAACAGGAGCTGAACGGCACTCCGGGCATGATTTATATGGAGTCTTCGAGCTCCAATTCGGGGAGTTTCACGGCTACGGTGACCTTCGACATCGACACGGACCCCGACCTTGCGGCCGTGGATGTGCAGAACCGCCTGAAAAAGGCCGAGTCGCGCCTGCCGGCGGAAGTCGTGCAGAACGGCATTTCCGTGGAGAAGCAGGCTTCGAGCAGGCTCATGACCATAACCCTGCTGTCTTCCAATCCCAAGTTCGACGAAGTGTATCTGTCCAATTACTCCACGCTGAACGTGCTGGACATGTTGAGGCGCGTTCCCGGAGTCGGAAGCGTAAGCACTGTGGGCGGACGCTACTATGCGATGCAAATCTGGGTGCAGCCTGACAAGCTGGCCGATCTCGGCCTCACCGTAAGCGACCTCCAGACGGCCTTGAAGGACCAGAACAGGGAGTCGGCGGCCGGCGTTCTCGGCCAGGCACCGATGGAGGGCGTAGACATCACGGTCCCCATAAAGACGCAGGGGAGGCTTTCGTCCGTATCGGAGTTCGAGCAGATTGTGGTACGGGCCAATCCTGACGGCTCCATAATCAGGCTGCGCGATGTGGCGAGGATTTCGCTGGAAGCGGCCGTCTACACGACGGAGAGCGGCATCAACGGCGAAAATGCGGCCGTGATGAACATAAACATGCTGCCCGGAGCGAATGCCATGGACGTGGCGGAGCGGGTCAAGGAGACGATGAAAGAAATCAGTCTCAACTTCCCGGAAGGAATCAGCTACAACATTCCGTTCGACATGACGGAATATATTTCAGAGTCCATACACAATGTCTACCATGCCCTTTTCGAGGCGCTGCTCCTCGTCATCCTCGTAGTGTTCCTTTCTCTCCAGAGCTGGAGGGCCACGATAATTCCCGTGGTGGCCGTGCCTATCTCGCTCATAGGCACATTCGGAGTGATGCTTATTTTCGGCTTCTCGCTCAATATGCTCACGCTCCTGGGCCTGATTTTGGCCATAGGCATAGTCGTGGATGATACCATAGTGGTGGTGGAGAACGTGGACCGCATCATGGCCCAGGAAAAGCTCTCGGCCTACGAAGCTACCAAAAAGGCCATGTCGTCCCTTGGCAGCGCCCTTGTCGCCATGTCCCTCGTGCTCTGCGCGGTGTTCGTGCCGGTAAGTTTCCTGCCGGGCATCACGGGGCAGCTCTACCGCCAGTTCACCATCACTATCGCGGTCTCCGTCATAATCTCCACCATAGTGGCCCTCACCCTGAGTCCGGTGATGTGCTCTCTGTTCCTGCGTCCCGACGAGGGGCGTAAAAACTGGCTGTTCCGCAAGATAAACGACTGGATAGATTCGGGGAACCGCCTGTATGCCCGGATGATAGTTTTGGCCCTGCGCCGTTCGCGCCGCGTGCTTGCCGCTTTCGCCGTGGTGCTCATAGGAATATGGCTGATGAACCGCATCGTGCCGAAGAGTTTCATGCCACAGGAAGACCAGGGCTATTTCACCGTAGAGCTGGAACTGCCTGAAGGGGCCTCGCTGGAGCGTACCCGCGAGGTGACGAACCGGGCCATGGAGTATCTCACTGCGGACCCCGACGTCATGTATGTGCTGAATGTCACCGGCTCATCGCCCCGCGTGGGCGTGAACCAGTCCCGTAGCCAGCTTACGGTCATACTGAAGCCGTGGGATGAGCGCAGGACAGGAGACATGTCGCGCATCATGAAGCGCGTGCGGGAGGAATTTTCCCAATATCCGGAGAGCCGGGTGTATCTCTCCCGTCCGGCCATCATCCCGGGTCTCGGGGCGTCCGGAGGCTTCGAAATGGCGCTGGAGGCCAGGGGCGACGCGACTTATGACGACCTGAAGCGTGCGGTCGACACGCTGATGTACTATGCTGCGCGGCAGCCCGAACTGAGCGGGGTGTCTTCTTCCATGCAGAATGAGATTCCCCAGCTGTATTTCGATGTGGACCGCGACAAGGCGCGGCTGCACGGAGTTTCGATGTCCGACATATTCACGACGATGAAGACCTTCACCGGCTCCGTCTATGTCAACGATTTCAATATGTTCAACCGGGTGTACCGCGTCTATATCCAGGCCGAGGCTCCGTATCGTGCCCGCAGGGACAATCTGAACCTGTTCTTCGTCCGCAGTTCCGACAAGGCCATGATACCGGTCACCTCGCTCGGCTCGACATACTACACCACCGGTGCCGGCACCGTGCAGCGTTTCAATATGTTCAATGCCGCCAATGTGACGGGTGAAGCGGCGCACGGATACAGCTCCGGCCAGGCTATGGCGGCGATGGAAAGCATAGTGCGGGAACACCTGCCCTCCAATATCGGCGCCGAGTGGAGTGGATTGTCGTACCAGGAAAAACATGCCAGCGGGCAGATGGGGCTGATTCTTGCCCTGGTATTCCTCTTCGTGTTCCTGTTCCTCGCCGCGCAGTACGAAAGCTGGCTGGTTCCCGTGGCCGTCCTGCTGTCGCTTCCGGTGGCCGGATTCGGAGCCTATCTCGGCATATGGCTCTGCGGCCTGGAGAACAACATCTATTTTCAGATAGGCCTCGTAATGCTCGTCGGCCTCGTGGCGCGTAACGCCATACTCATAGTGGAGTTCGCAAAAGAGGAAGTGGAGAAAGGGCGCGGCATCGTGTCCGCTGCTATTACTGCGGCTCATCTGCGTTTCCGTCCCATCGTCATGACATCCCTTGCATTCATGCTCGGTCTGCTGCCCCTCGTGTTCGCATCCGGCCCCGGTTCGGCGAGCCGCCAGGGAATAGGCACCGGGGTATTCTTCGGGATGCTTGTGGCTATCACGGTCGGAATAGTTTTCGTCCCGTTCTTTTTCGTATGGATTTACCGTATAAAAGAAAAATTCAAGAAATGAAGCATACTCCATCAGTAATTGCCGCGCTGCTGCTGGCGGGTAGTCTTGTGCTCGGCTCGTGCTCGGCCCTGCGTGAATGCCGCGAACCGGAAATCCCGACCCCCTCGGATATGTTCTCCCCGGAGTCGGATTCCCTTACCGTGGCGGACATGGGGTGGTGGGAGTTCTACGGAGACGAGACCCTGCGCGGCATAATAGAACGGACCCTTCAGAGCAATAAACGCATACTTGAAGCGGCATACCGCGTGGAACAGGCGCGGGCAATGTACAGGACAAGTAAGGCGGAACAGCTCCCCAATGTATATTTCGAGGCCCCTTTCAACAACGAGACGAACGACTATTACGGAGAGACGCCCCTGCGCGACCCGGAGTTCGGCCTGAAACTCACGATGAAGTGGGAACTGGACCTGTGGGGCAATCTGCGCTGGGCCCGCCGCAGGGGAGAGGCGGAGTATCTTGCCACGGTGGAAGACCGGAGGGCCATGCAGATGACTCTGGTGTCCGAGGTGGCTCGCGCCTATTTCCGGCTTCTTGCCCTCGACAACGAGCTGGACATAGTGCGGCATACGCTCGCCACCCGCAGCGAAGGGATAGAACTCGCCCGCATACGCTTCGAAGGCGGACTGACATCGGAACTGCCATACCAGCAGGCGACCGTCGAATATGCCAGCGTGGCGGCTCTGATACCCAATCTGGAGAAAGAGATTTCGGCCACTGAGAATGCGATTCTCCTGCTGATGGGGGAGACTCCGGACGGCAAGGTCTCCAGGGGCATGCTCCTGCAGAACGACAGCCTGCCGGACCGTTTCTCCATAGGATTTCCGTCCGGGCTGCTTGCGCGCCGTCCCGACATGAGGGCGGCGGAGCAGCGCCTGAGGGCTGCGATGTCATCTGTGGGCGTGGCCTATGCCGACAGGTTCCCGCGCATAGCGATTACCCTCACCGGGGGAGTGGAGGACAACAGCCTCGCCACGCTGCTGCGCTCGCCGTTTTCGTATGTCGCGGAAACTCTCACGGCGCCGGTATTCGGATTCGGACGCAAGAAAGCCCGCTACAAGGCCGCCCTTGCCTCATACGAGGGCGCGCGCCTGAACTATGAGCAAAAGGTGCTGGAAGTATTCCGTGAGGTGGATGATGCCGTGGCCGGCTTCCGCAGCGCACACAGCGCCGCCGCACTGAAACTGACCTTGCGGGATGCTGCGAGCAAATACATGGATTTGGCCCAGTGGCAATACCGCATGGGGAGCATCAACTATCTGGATTTGATGGATGCCCAGCGCCGCTATCTGGATGCCCAGATAGGATTCAGCAATGCCGTAAGGGATGAACGCTTGGCCTTGGTGCAACTGTACAAGGCCCTTGGCGGCGGCTGGCAGGACGACAAGCCTGGCCCTCAGCCCTGAGAGTCCAGAATCTGGGCAGCCGCGTTTTTGGTGTCCACCTTTTCGATGACACGCTCGAGAACCCCGTTTTCGTCGAAGACGAATGTGCGTCTCAGCGTGCCCGTAGTGGTCTTTCCGTACATTTTCTTTTCGCCCCAGGCTCCGAAGTCCTGCAGCATCCGGGTGTCGGTGTCGGCAAGAAGCCGGAACGGAAGCTCGTGCTTCTGCCTGAATCCGCTGTGCGATTTGACACTGTCCTTGCTCACACCCACGACGTCGTAGCCCGCCTCGCGCAGCTGCCCGTAGCTGTCGCGGAACGAGCAGGCCTCCGCGGTGCATCCGGATGTGTTGTCTTTGGGGTAGAAGTATATGACTGTCTTCCGTCCCTTGCCTATGAAATCTTCCGACCTTACTGTGCGGCCGTCCTGGTCCGATACTTCGAATGACGGCATCTTGTCTCCGGGTTTAAGCATGTTTCCTGTTTTTTTTAGATGAGTTCCTATGGCGCAAGGCCGTGCCGTCTTATATGCAGAATTTCACGCACACATCCGAGCTGCCTACGGCCTCTTTCAGCCCTGAGACGGATTTCAGCCTGCCTATGCGGGTATAGCTGTAGCCTCCTGCCGGGGCGTAGAAAAGCACGATGCAGTCTTTCCCGTAGAGCATAAGGTCTCCGGCCTCTATGCTCGGGCAATGCTTCGCGTCCTGTGGGAGCGGCACGCCGTAGCAATACTTTTCGTTGCCGTTCAGTTCTTTCATGTCCAGGTCGAGCGGGAGTTTGTCCATGAATGCCCGTCCGGTTTCGCTGTCTTCGATTTCAGCCTCGAATTTTTTGTCTCCTATGTATATGCTTACAATCATATTGTCATCCTCCTGCCGGTTTTCGTTCTCACTGTTGCCGTTCTCATCGCTTCCGTTCCCGCCACCGCCGCTCTCGCCGTTGCCATTCCCGCCACCGCCGTTTTCGCCACTGCCATTGCAGTTTCCGTCACCATTGCCATTTTCGCCGTTGCCGTTCCCATTGTCGTTTCCGCCGTTGCCATTGCCGTTTTCTCCATTGCCGTTCCCGTCACCGCTGTTTTCGCCCGGCGTTGTCTGGGTCTGCCCGTGGGTGTCGTCCGTTTCCGGTCCTCCGACATGCGTTTTCGGAGAACATGCCGGGGCGGATGCAAGCATCGCGGCGGCTGCGAATATACAGAGCATGCGCATCTTCATGAAAACCGTATTTATAGATTCTTCTTGAAAAACAATTCTATCTTGTCGAAAGGAATAATGTCCTTGCGGTCGTACAGGTCCACATGCACGGCGCCGGGAATTATCTCCAGTTCCTTGTTGTCCATGTCGTCGTTTCTGCCGCGGCAGCGGGCGGATTTGCTTTTGCCGCTCCACGGCCCGGCGGCAAATATAATCAGTTTTTTTAGTATTTTTGCCGCCATGACACCCTGCCTTGCAGTCATAGACCCTGATGTGCTCTCATCTGTCGGCTTGCGAACGCTCCTCGGAGATATTTTTTCCTCGGCAGAGTGTCTTTCCTACTCGTCCGTTGAAGATTTCGTCTGCGATGCGGACCACTATTTTGTCCATTTCTTTGTGCGCGACAGCGAACTTTTCGCACACATAGATGAATTTGACATGCTGAAAGACAGGACTTTCGTGCTGTGCGCGGGGCCAGGCGCCGCTTTCCTGGATGCCGGTTTCAGGGTGCTCGATACCACGGCAGGGGAGTCCGCCTTCGTAAAACGCCTCCTCCAATACCACGCAAAGGGGCATCCGGAATCGCACGGCAGCGGACAGCGCAGGGCCGACCTTCTCTCGGCAAGGGAGAAAGAAATTCTCGTCATGCTCGTAAAAGGCATGATAAACAAGGAGATTGCCGACCGTCTGGATATAGCCGTCAGCACAGTCATTTCACACCGCAACAATCTGTGTGCGAAAATAGGCACACGCTCAATAGGCCGCTTGACTCTTTATGCAGTGCTGTCGGGCCTTGTCGACACTGACGCCATATAGCCTGCGAACAGGCGGCATGGCATCCTCATAAATGGGGATTGCCGGGGCGGAGTGCCGCCACTATCTTTGCGGGGTGAATTTTGCGGCGCTCACTCTCGCATTGTCTCTGCTTTCCGCCTCCCCGGACCGGGAAGCGGCGGATACGCTGGCCTCGTCCGTAAGCACCGCCGATATCAAGCTGTCCGGCACATTGTCCTCCTCGCCTCTCGCTTTCACGGAACTCAATATGCAGGGCATCGAGCGCAACTCTGTCCGTTCTGCGGGTGACCTGTCCGCCGTGGTTCCCAACTTTTTCCAGCCTGACTACGGCTCGCACATGACTTCCAGCATGTATTTCAGGGGCTTCGGCTCGCGTATGGACCAGGCAGTCGTGGGAATATATGTGGATGGCGTGCCTGTCCTGAACAAAAATGCCTACGACTTCGACTTCCCGGACCTCCGGAAGATTTCCGTGCTGCGTGGGCCGCAGAGCGTGCTGTTCGGCCGCAATACCAGTCTGGGTGTCATCTGCCTCGAAACTCTTTCGCCCTTTGACTGGACCGGCATGCGCGCAGTGGCCGAAGCGGTCTCCAACGGGTCGTGGAAAGGCTCCGCCTCGGTCTATCGGCGCCCCTCGTCCCATTTGGGATGGAGCGCTTCCGCGTCCTTCTCGCATGAGGGCGGCTTTTTCGACAATGCCTATGACGGCTCCCGCTGTGACAGCGGAAATGCGCTCTCGCTGCGGGGACGGCTGCAATGGCGGGACGAGGGCGGGTGGCGTCTGGACAACAGCATTTCTGCCGGATGGCTGCGCGAAGGCGGTTATGCCTACGCCCTGTGGGACGCTGCCGGGCAGACCCTGCTGCCGGTAAATTATAACGATCCTTCCGGATATGAAAGGCTGCATATTACGGACGCCCTGTCTGCCAGCCGTTCGTGGACGGACACGGACCTTTCCATCTCCGCCTCCTGGCAGCTGCTCGACGATGCCCTGGAACTGGACAACGACTTTACCCCGGCCTCCTGTTTCCGTCTTCTCCAGCAGCAGACAGAGCACGGCGCCACTGCGGAAATGATTCTGCGCCGTCACCCTGCGGACAGCCGCTGGACCTGTCTTGCCGGCAGCTTTGTCTTCGGCAAATGGCTGAAGATGCATTCTCCGGTGACATTCCTTGAAGACGGCATAGACGAATTGATACTTGCCAATGCCAATGCCGGCATCGCGACGGCCTTTCCCGGCGAACGCTTACTGATTCGGGAACGCAGCTTCCCTATAGACAGCGAGTTCTATATCCCCGTATACGGGGTTTCGACATTCAGTGAAATATCGTGGCATCCCGGAATCTGGACCATCTCGGCCGGGCTTCGCCTCAATGCGGAGTGGACGAGTATGGATTACGGTTCGAGGGCGGGCATCCATTACCTGTTCACCCTGTTCATGGACGATTACAAGTCTTTCGTGACGGAGTTTTCCGGGAGAGAGCGGCAGAGTTTCTTCGTGCCTGTGCCCAAGTTGTCCGTCAGCTGCGAGCTGGAGCGCGCATGCCTGTATGCAGTAATGCAGCGCGGCTACAAGGCCGGAGGGTTCAATACGCAGCTGTTTTCGGATATACTGCAGAACCGCATGATGGACGGCTTGATGCGCAACTTGGGCGTGTCCATGCACGGTGCGTCCTACGATTCGGCATCCGCCACCCGGTATCGTCCGGAGTCCACCTGGAACTTTGAGCTGGGCTCCCGTTTCTTCCCTGCGGAGCGCCTGCATATCGGAGCGAATCTGTTCTGGATAGAATGCACGAACCAGCAGATTACAGTCATGGCTCCGGGCATGAGCACCGGCAGGATGATGTCGAATGCGGCCCGTTCCCGCTCTCGCGGGGCGGAACTCTCTGCGGCCTGGAGCGGAGGCGCATGGTCGCTGAATGCGGACTACGGATATACCCTTGCCACCGATTCCGATGGCCGGAGGATTCCCTACGCCCCGGAGAACACCCTGTCGCTCTCCGGCCTGTACGCATGGAAACTGCCGGACGGCCGCCTTGCGGACGCGATAGACTTTGCCGCATCCCTGCGCGGGGTCGGAAGGATTTGGTGGGACGAGGAAAATTCGCTCTGCCAGCCTTTCTACGCGGTTTTGCGTGCCTCCGTCACGCTGCGCCGCGGGGGACGTTCACTGAGCCTCTGGGGGGACAACCTCTCGAATGCCGCGTACAACACTTTCTGGTTCAGGAGCATGCGGCGCGACTTTTTCTCCATGGGAAAGCCGATACGATTTGGAATACGTTTGAACTGTAATATTTGACATTATGAAAGTAAAACAATTGCTTGCAATGCTCGTGGCCTCTGCCTGCCTTTTTGCCGCATGCGAAAAAACAGCGCCGGAAGAAGTCCTGCCTGAGAAAACCGGTTATTCCGGAACTCTGTCTGTCGTTGAACTTGGCGACGAACTTTTCCAACTCGAAGACCTCCTGACGGACTATACCCTCGATGCCGTCTCCGGACGTCTCGACATATACATGTACGACGTGTCCTTTTCGTCGCGCATGCCGATTACAATCAATGTGCTGGTACTCCCTGACGTGGCCTACGAAAAGAACGGCACGACCCTCGCGGTCTCGGACACCGATATAGTCCCGCTTATGGAAATGGGCGGCGAGATGATTCCTTACGACCGCTACGTCTGCACCGATTTCACCGGAACGATTACCCCTTCGGCCATGACCCTTTCCATGAAACTCGGAGGCTTCCGTACCGATTATTCCGGTCGTGCGCTTTGATTGCGCCGCCCCTGTCTACCAAAGCATGCGCCACACGGCATTCTGCGCATTGCTGCTGTGCGCGGCATTCATCTTGCCGAAATTCCACTTCACGCCCAGCATTATGTAGCGTCCCATGACCAGCTTGCTCCGGTCTTCTTCGTAGTTGGCGTTTACGGAGTGGCTGAGTCCCTTTGTCTGATTCAGTATGTCGAACGCCTTCAGACTGAGGTTGAACGGGCCTATGTTCTTGGAAATTTCGGCGTTCCACCGCCATTCCGGGGTGCCGAACCCGTTTGCGAATCCGCTGTAGCACACGTATGAAATATCGGAGTTAATCTCGTATTCGTTACCCGTCGTGTAAGAGCCGCGCAGCTTGACCTCGCTTTGGCTGGTGTTCATGTCGGCGGACGGATTGGCCGAGTAGCGGTACAGGCCCCAGGTTGTCCCGGCGCTTGCCCCGAGGGACAGGCTGTTGCGGTTGTATTTGATGCTGCCGTTGAGGCCCGGACTAAAACTGCTTGTGATTTGCTTCAGAAAGCCGCTCTCTCCGCTGAAGAAACGGTCTCCGGTGCTGTCGCCCCAGAAATCCTGCATGAACGCGAAGTAGTCGAAGCGGTCTTTATCCAGGCCCGGAAGAGTGCCTTTCGGCAGGTAGCTTGCCGAAGACGACAGGCCCCCGGAAGCGCGTGCGCTCAAGGTCCATGCCTTCGCCTCATCGAGCGGGGTGGTGTAATTGATTTGCAGCGACCCGGATACGGACGGCCTGTCGGTGTTGACCGGTACCGAATACTGGACTCCGTTCGCATCATACCAGCTGGCGAAAGTCGTCGGAGTGGTGACTATGCTGCCGTACATATATGCAAGCAGGGTGGAGAAGCGCTCCTTGTTGTTTCTTGTCCACATGCCGTTGAATCCTATATTGTTGGATGCGGAAAGGTGCACGTTGCCTATTTTCAGGTATGTAGGGTTTCCTATGTTCATCACCGGCTGGATGTTGTTCGTCTGCGGCCGCTGATTGCGGCTGTATGTCGACAGGCTTATCCTGTCGTGCCCCGAACTATGCTCGAAACGTATCGTAGGCCCGGCGGCCCAGGACCATTCGTCCTCTCCGGTAAGGGTCTCGATGCCGAAATTTTTGGCCCTGACCTCATTGAGAGCCCCGGTCACGGTGCCTCCGAGCATCACCAGGCTGCCTTTCCCGAATTTGTACTGCGCCCCTAAGCTGTATTCCTGCTTGAAATAGTCTTGCCGGGTTTCCGACGAATAGTAATCGTTGTGTCCCGCATCATCGAAAGCATCGCGCACGCTTGTCCTTCGGTTCGATGCCAGGCTCGCCATAGTGTTGAGGGTCCATTTTTCTCCTATGGGTTCCGTGTATCGGAGGCCTCCTGAGAAGTAAGCGAAGCTGCCGTCGTTCACATAGCTCATATTGCGCGAATCCTCAGTGTCGGAAAACACTGTCCGCGTGTACTCGTCGCTTTTGCCGGAATCGGTGCTGAACTCTCCGTCGGCCCTGACCTGGAGCGAGCGCCCGCTCCTGCCGAAAAGGTTGCGGAACGTGACGCTGGCGTTCAACTCCGATGACATCCTTTCGCTCTGCGAATGCGACGTATTCTCGGAATTGTTGACAAAAATCCCCTCGGTGCTCGTATTCGACCGCGAACTCTTGCTTTCGCTTGTCCTCCCGTAACTGAAAGAGGGTTCGATGTGGAACCACACGTTCCCCTGCTCCTTTTGTAATTCGGCTCCGAGATAGAATGAATCTGAATACCGTCTGCCGGCATCTTCCGACATGGCGAACAGTTTTCCGTCGTCCTGCCAGGTGGTGCGCGCGGCCCTCGACCCGATTTCGGTATCGGAGTACTTGTAGTTTGCGCTCACTGTGGTCTCGACATCCTTTATGCGGGATGTGTTGGCGTTTAATCCCACCTGGGCCGCGGAGGTCAGCCCGGAATCGGAGCTTGAATAATTGCCGTCCGAGTCTACCGTCACTATCACTACATCGGAGTCGTTGATATTCTGCGCATTGGCGATGAATGTCAGCTGGTCTTTCTCGGAATATGCGGATGCGAGGAGATTGCCGTTGTAGAGCAGTCCGCGCTCGTTCTTCAGCGGGTTGCCAGGGTCCGCAGACCAGGCCGTGGAGCCGCCTTTCAGCCCGGCATTGCCGAACCAGCCTTTCTCGTATTCTTTCTTGAGGGCTACATCCAGCACCTTCTCCCGCTCCGAGTCGCTTATGCCTGTGGCCCGTGCCGATTCGGACTCCCTGTCTATCACTCTGATTTTGTCCACTATGGATGCGGGCAGATTGTTGAGGGCGGCCGACTGGTCGTTAAAGAAGAAGGTCCGGCCCCCGACGGTCAGCTTGTCTATCTCCTCTCCGTTGAACTTCACCTTGCCGTTCTCGGTAATCTCCATGCCAGGCATGCGCTGCAGCAGGTCGCGGAGCATGGCATTGCTGCCGACCCTGAAAGACGAGGCGTTGAATTCTATCGTATCCTTTTTTACGACGATGGGGTTGCCTACATCCGACACGAGGGCTGCATTCAGGAACTGTTCATCCGGCTTCAGGCGTATCGTCCCCATGTCCACCCGGGGCTCGCGGAAATAACGCTCCCTGACGAAAGGCTTGTATCCGAGCATTTCCACCTTGAAGACATAGTTGCCGAAAGGGACTTCCTCGAGTTTGGCCTCTCCTTTGGCATCGCTGAGGATGAAGTTGGTGATTACGCTGTCTTTTGCCGGAATCACATATACCGAGGCGAAGGCGAGAGGCTCGTTGGTTAGCGAGTCCAGCACGGTAGTACTGATTTCCGACATGCGCTGCTGAAATATGTTGTCATTGATTATCAGCACCTGGCCATGCACTTTCAGGCACGCGGCCAGCATCAGGGCCGATAAGAGGACTGTCCTTTTCATAAACTAAGCTGGATGTTCAGTTCAGTCAACTGCCATATCTGTGCCACGCCACAAGGTGATAAGCAGTATCTGGGGATAGGCACCGAAGCGGAACGCGGCATTGCCCCCGGTCCCGGTGCTCACGACAAGGGTCTGACTACCGCTGCGGTAGACGCCGCCCCATTCCGGATATATCCACCGGGACGGAGAAAAGCTGCCTATCCGGAATTGCATGGCATGCGTGTGCCCTGACAGGGTAAGTGCGGCGCGCCCGTCGGGAATCACCTCCCGGCGCCACTGCGACGGGTCGTGGGAGAGCAGTATGGTGAAAGCTCCGCCGGTATCCTGCAGGGCCTTGTCCAAGTCGGAGCTGTCCGGAAACCTGTGGCTGCCGGCGTTTTCCACGCCAGCGACCGCCATGCTGTCCGCACCCCGTACTATCTTCACCGCCTCATTCCTCAACACACGCCAGGACAGTGCCCGCTCCGCATCTATGAGCCGTGCGGCCGCCTTTTCGGGAGAGTCGCTGCCGTCGTAGTGTGCGTACATGCAGTAGTCATGGTTGCCGAGTACGGACAGGATGCCGTCAGGCGCATGCAGGCGCCTCAATTCCTGCTCGAATGGGGCCAGTTCTTCCGGGGCTGCATTCACCAGGTCTCCTGTGAATACGATGAGGTCCGGATGCAGGGCGCAGACTTCTTCGACTATGCGCTGCACGCTTTCCGGGGAATTGCCGTATGTGCCTATATGGAAGTCCGAAAGCTGCACTATCCTGTAGCCGTCGAAGGCACTGGGAAGTTCGCTGAAGTCCAGATGCAGCTCCTTCACGCATATTCTTTTCCAGCCGAAGAAGCTGCCGTAGACGGCTATGCACATCCACAGGGCCGCGGCGGCAAGACCGGCGAAGTCTGAAACGCGCGGAGCGCCCTTGACGAATATGCCGATTACCCTGCCGGCAAGAGAAATGAGCGTGAAGATGACGACAGGGAACAGCACGCATACGGTCAGCCGTACAACGGTGTTGATTGCCGGCTGCGTGGCTTCCGCAGACGCGAAGGCCATGTACAGCACGGCGGTGCCTGCCAGCACAGGCAGCAGGACGAGCAGCTTGACCCACGTACTCGCACCCTTGAGCACGACGAAAGCTATGTACGCATCGGGAAGGAGCAGGACGAGGAGGGCGATTGCGAAAATCATTTCCAGATTCTCTGCCGGCAATACCATCCCAGGGCCACCATGGCAAGCGACAGCACCATCGTGCCGGACATGTACAGGACGGCTGCGAGATAGCGTCCGTCATGCAGCAGGTGCAGCGATTGGGATGAGAATGTGGAAAAAGTCGTGAATCCGCCGCAGAGGCCCACAGTGTAGAAAAGGGCGGCCTGCGATGAGGCTCCCGGCATTGCGAGCCCTATCAGGAACGACCCCGCCACGTTGGCGGCCAAAGTGGCCCATTCCGCGCCGATGAGAAGCTGCGAGGCAAGCAGAGACAGGGAGTAGCGTCCGATGCTTCCCAATGCCCCTCCTGCCGCTATCAACATCAATTCCTTAACCATTGCAATAAATTCTTTGCCGCAATATTAGGAACAATTGCGCTATCCTGCAAGTTTTGCCTGCAGAAAGGGGGAACTACCTGATGCGGTATTCCACGCGCATCGTCACCCTGGCCTTCTTCTGCCTGCTGCGGGTGTTGAATGAGCCTCCGGCGGAAAATTCTTCATTGGAATTGGCGCCCGTAATCTGGAAAACTCCCATTTTGGCAGATGACACGCCGCCGAGCACCGCTCCTGCGTTGACTGCGATTTTTTCCGCCCGCGCCCTGGCATCGGCCGAGGCCTGCTGGATGAGATCCAGTTTCACGTCATCGAGTTTGGTGTAATAGTAGTCGGGATTGTAGACGTCTATCGACACTCCCTGGGAAATCAGCACGGAAATCTCCCTCGATATATTCTCCACTTTCTCTACTTCCGACGATTCCACGACGAAGCGCTGGCTGAGACGGTAGCCGGTGAAGCGCGAACCGGTGTAGTTGCCATTGGAATTGTACACCGGCTCCGTGTTGCGGCTCACGTTGACGAATGCGAATACCACATGCTCGGCGGCTATGCCGTGCGAGGTGATGAACTCCAGGACCTTGTCCTTGTTGCGCTCGAGCTGGGCATAGCCCTTGGCCACATCCGCGGTCTCGAATGAGATTTCTCCCTCCCAGACTATCAGGTCGGAGGTGAAGCTGGTCTCGCCGAGCCCGGTCACCACGATGGTGTTCTGAGAACGGTACTTGTAGGTGTAGGCCCGGCCGAGCAGCCAGGCGCTCATCACGACGGCTGCGCCTATGATGAGGTATTTCAGATAAGTTTTCATGTTGAAAAGTTTTTTGCCAGCCGAACAAATCCAGTGCCAGACTCTGCCCGGAGGCGTTTTTTATTCTGTTAAGCGCAGTTCCATCGAAGTGTACTGCGGAGTCATTCCCATTGCATCATAAAAGGCTCGGGCGCCGGGATTGCATTCCCATACGTGGAGCGTGACGTTGTGGCATCCTATGCCCTCCGCATAGGCTTTTACGTGGCCGAACAGCGCTTTACCCACATGCTTCCCCCGGGACTGCGCGTCTACGCACAAATCGTCCACATAAAGGGTCCGTACAGGGACGAGATTATTTGCCGAAGACTGCTTTACGGCGCAAAAGGCATATCCGAGCACCGCGCCGTCTTCTTCGTACAGGAAGACCGGAGTATCCGGATTCGCAAAGATGTCCAGGAGCTCTTTGTCCGTATATTTTTTGCCTGACGACCGGAAAAGATCCGGCCTGCCCCTGTGGTGGACGGCGAGGACCTGCTCCAGCAGGCTGTTTACGACCGGCAGGTCTGCCGGAATGGCTTTTCGGATTGTTTTCATTCCGCTTTGCAAATAATATTTCGGGCCATCTCCCATGCAAGGCTCACGCTGCCGCAATGCCCTGATGCAGAGGTGGTTTTTGCTGCCCCATAAACGAAAACAAGGACTTAAGTTCGCCTTAAATCCTTGACTTTTGTGGAGCATAGCGGAATCGAACCGCTGACCTTTTGAATGCCATTCAAACGCTCTACCAACTGAGCTAATACCCCGTAATCGGATTGCAAAGGTAATACATTTTTTTAATAAATCAATATGTTTTTTCTTCATTGAAACTATAAAAGTGCTCATCGGCCACGATGATGTGGTCGAGAAGTGCGATGGAGCAGGATGCGCAGGCATCGCGCAGGGCCGCGGTCTCCTTTATGTCGGCACGGCTCGGCCGCGGGTCACCCATGGGGTGATTGTGGACGAGGATGATTCCTGCGGCTGATTTTTCGAGTGCGTTGCGGATGAGCGCCGGGATGTCGATGACGGTGGACCTGCCGCCGCCCTTCGTCAGCATCATAGTCTTGATTATCCTGTTCCTGCGGTCGAGCAGCACTTCCCAGCATTCTTCGTGCCTCAGGCCTTTCATCCGCGGCCGCATCAGCTTGTAGACGGTCTCCGGGCCTGTCACCGGAGCATCGTTTGCGGCATCTTCCAGCATGAAGCGGCGCCCCAGCTCGAAAGCGGCAAGAAGGGTGGCGGCCTTTGACAAGCCCACCCCCGGCATGGACGCCAGTTTTTCGGGCTCGCATTCGAATAGTCCTGAGAGCCGCCCTCCGACGACGGACAGCAGCCTCCGTGCCATATCCAGCGCACTTTCTCCCCGGCGTCCGGACCGCAGCAGTATCGCCAGCAGTTCTCCGTCCGAAAGGGCCTGCGCCCCTTTGTCGAGCAGCCTCTCGCGCGGCCTCTCCCTTTCATTCATCTCCAGGATTTTCATAAGCGTTTTTACGCAAAATTAATCATCGCCGGGCGTGAAACCCGACTCCGGCGCCGGCCAGGTGCGTATATTTAGTATTTTTTAAGAATCCGTCGATAATTATTATATTTGTAATCCTTTATTTTAAAGAAAATATGGCTAAAGAAATAAAATTTTCCCTCGTTTACAGGGACATGTGGCAGTCTTCCGGGAAATATCAGCCCCGGGCGGACCAGCTCGTGAGAGTCGCGCCGGCCATCATCGACATGGGCTGTTTCGACAGGGTCGAGACCAATGGCGGAGCGTTCGAGCAGGTAAACCTCCTGTACGGAGAGAATCCCAACAAGTCCGTGCGGGCCTGGACCGCGCCTTTCCGCAAGGCCGGAATCCAGACGCACATGCTGGAAAGGGGACTGAACGCATTGCGCATGAACCCCGTCCCCGCAGATGTCAGGGAACTCATGTTCAAGGTGAAGAAGGCCCAGGGTACGGATATCGCCCGCTCATTCTGCGGACTCAACGACCACCGCAACCTCCGCCTCAGTGTGGAATATGCCAAAAAGGCCGGGATGGTTTCCCAGGCGGCGCTCTCCGTGACGCATTCCCCGGTCCATACGGTGGAATACTACATGGAAGTCGTCGACCGCCTCGTCGAATACGGGGCGGACGAGATTTGCCTGAAAGATATGGCGGGGGTCGGCCGTCCGACCTTCCTTGCAAGGCTGACCAAGGAAATCAAGGACAAATATCCGTCCATCACGGTTCAGTATCACGGGCACAGCGGCCCCGGGTTCAGTCCTGCCTCCATGCTGGAAGTGGCGCGGGCCGGTGCGGATTACATAGATGTGGCCGTGGAACCGCTCTCGTGGGGCAAGGTGCATCCGGATGTGATTACCATTCAGCAGATGCTCCGGGCCGACGGATTCCTTGTCAAGGATATAGACATGGACGCATACATGCATGTGCGCGCACTCACGCAGGAGTTCATCGACGACTTCCTCGGCTACTGGATAAATACGGAGAACGCCAAGATGACGTCCCTGCTTGTAGGATGCGGCCTCCCCGGGGGCATGATGGGTTCGATGATGGCGGACCTCAAGGGATTCCAGTCCGCAATCAATGCGGCGGAAAAGGCGGCCGGCAAGCCTGTGAGCAGCATAGACTCGCTGATGGTCCAGCTGTTCAGCGAAGTCGAATACGTGTGGCCCCGCCTGGGCTACCCGCCCCTCGTGACCCCGTTCAGCCAGTATGTGAAGAACACCGCGCTGATGAACCTTTACGCCATGGCCCAGGGCAAACCGCGCTTCAGCACCATAGACAAAGACACCTGGGGCATGATACTCGGACGCATGGGAAAACTGCCCGGCAGCCTCGCCCCGGAAATCGTAGACCTTGCGAAAGAAAAAGGTTTTGAGTTCTATACCGGCAATCCCCAGGACGAATATCCGGACGAACTGCCGAAGTTCCGCAAGATGATGGCCGAGGAAGGCTGGGACTGCGGACAGGACGACGAGGAGCTTTTCGAACTCGCGATGCATGAAAGGCAGTATCGCGACTACCGCAGCGGCATAGCCAAGGAACGCTTCGAGCATGAGCTGGAAGAGCTCAAGGCCAAGGCCGGGGCCCCGATAGTCGTCAGAAGGCCGGTAATCGAGATGCCGGAGTTCGACATAAACGAATACGCGGAAAAGTATCCCCGTGCCGTTCCGGTGCAGGCGCCCGCCGCGGGAAAGATGCTCTGGCAGATTGATGTGGAGGACGCCTCCATGCCGCCTGTTGCGGGAACTGCCGTCAAGGCAGGGGAGCCTTGCGCCTACGTACAGACGCGCTACGGACTTGAAGAAGTCATTCCGGCCCGTGACGGTCGTATCGTCGCAGTCACCGCTTCCCAGGGCAAGCAGGTGGTGAAAGGCGAGATTATAGCATTCGCGGAATGACGGAAACTGAAAGGTATTGAAATCATGGAAAATTACAACAAGACACTTAGCCCCTCCCAGCGTGCCAAACTGGCCGCCGTCAAGCATGTCGCCCTCGATATGGACGGGACCATATATCTGGGCAATAACATATTTCCCTATACTATAGATTTCCTCGACAGACTTACGAAGGCAGGCATCAGCTATTCCTTCCTCACCAACAATCCTACCAGGTCGGTAGCGGACTACCTGAAGAAACTTGCCGGCATGGGCATAGAGGCGGAGGAGGATAACATGTACACCACATCGCTTGCGGCTATAGATTACATCAAGCGCACCATGCCGGAGGCCAAACGCCTCTTCATGCTCGGAACCCCCTCTATGATAAGCCAGTTCGAGAAGGCCGGGTTCGAGTCTTGCGCCGACGATGCGGATGACCGCCCGGACGTGCTCGTGGTGGCTTTCGACCCCACCCTCGTATATTCGAGGCTGTGCCGCGCCTCCTGGTGGGCATCGCAGGGCATACCGTATGTGGCCACCAACCCCGACAGGGTATGTCCTACGGACCAGCCTACGGTGCTTGTGGACTGCGGCTCCCTGCAAAAATGCATCGAGCATGCCACGGGACGCAAACCCGACATAGTGCTCGGCAAACCCGATCCGACCATGCTCGACGGCATACGCCTGCGGCTCGGACTCCGGCCGGAAGAAATACTCATGGCCGGCGACCGCATCTACACTGATACCGCGATGGCCTACAACGCATCGGCAGTAGGATGCCTGGTGCTCAGCGGAGAGACCACCCTGCAGACCGCCCTCGATGTGGCAGCCGATGAAAAGGCCTGCGAAGCCAAGGGCATCGCTCCCGAATTTCACGCGCCAGACTTCATCGTGCGCGATGTTGCGGAGCTCGGAGACCTGCTTGTCGAAAGCCGTCGTTGAGGATGCACGGGGAGAACGATTTTTCGCGTCTTGAACTGAGCCTCCCGGCGGCCCGGCGGAACTACCGTTACTTCCGGGGGCTGCTGCGTCCTTCGACCAAGATGCTCGTGCTCGTCAAGGCCAACGCCTATGGCCACGGGGCGGTGGAATTCGCCTCCATGATGCAGCAGGAGGGCGTGGACTACCTTGCCGCAGCCCTGCCTGTGGAGGGCCTTGAGCTTAGGCGCGCCGGTATTTCCGTCCCCATACTCATACTCACTTCCGGCACCGATTTCTTCCCTGAGATGATAGATGCCCGCCTTGAACCGGGCATCCCCAACCTGTACACCCTGGAGGCGTTGTGCAGCTGCCTTAAGGAACGCGGGATAAAAGACTATCCTGTTCATATCAAGCTCGACACCGGCATGCACCGGCTCGGCTTCATGCCGGATGAGCTGCCGGCTCTTTTCGGCTTCCTGAAAGAGCATCCCGAACTGCGCGTGGCCTCGGTGTATTCGCACCTCGCCGCCTCGGAAGACCCGGCGGAAGACGAGTTTACAATTGGGCAAATCCGCCTTTTTGAACAGGGGGCGGCCGCACTCACTGAGGCCATAGGATACAGACCTCTGTGGCATGTCCTCAATTCTGCGGGCATAGAGCGCTTCCCCCAGTTCCAGCACGACATGGTGCGCCTCGGCATAGGCATCTACGGCATCAGCGCAATGCCCGGAGTGCGGCTTTCACCGGTGGCCAGCCTGAAGGTCAAGGTGCTGCAGGTCAAATCCCTGACCGAAGGGACGGTGGGCTACGGGCGACACGGCATCGTGGCCTCCGCAGGCACGCGCATCGCCACCATTCCCGTGGGTTATGCGGACGGCATCAACCGTCACCTCGGATGCGGACGGGCGAGTTTCAGCATCAGGGGACACCGCGCACCCACGATAGGCAACATCTGCATGGACATGTGCATGCTGGATGTCAGCGGCATCGAATGCGAACCGGGCGACACCGTGACCATATTCGGCTCCGACCCGCCCGTGTCCGAACTGGCCGGGATTCTGGGCACCATACCTTACGAAATACTCACCTCGGTGCCACGGCGCATCGAAAGAATAATAGTACGCAAATGAAAAAAATGTTTACACTCGGTCTGGCCCTGCTGAGCATAGTCGCCGCGGCCCAGAACAACGGGGGCATCAGTCCGGAAATGCTCAAAGAAATCAGCAAAGGATGGAGCGGCAGCAGCGCCGACAAGGCCATACGCAACGCAATCGGCACGACGCCGATAAACACGCTTGCCGTGAATGCTGAAAATGCCGCCATGATAGATACGGAATTTAGCGACAAAGTGACCATCCACGGCATTACGGACCAGAAGTCCAGCGGCCGCTGCTGGCTCTTTACCGGACTGAATGTGCTGCGTGAGGCCGCTATAGAGAAGCATGGCCTGGGCAACTTCGAGTTTTCGCAATGCTACTGTTTCTTCTGGGACCAGCTCGAAAAATCCAACCTGTTCCTGCAGGGGATAATCGACACGCGCGACAAACCCTCCGACGACAGGGAAGTGGACTGGCTCTTCGAGCATCCCATAGGGGACGGCGGCACATTCACCGGAGTGGCGGACCTCGTGAGCAAGTACGGACTGGTCCCCTCGGATGTGATGCCTGAGACGGCGGCGGCCAACAGCACGGCGCAGATGACAGGGCATCTGAAAACCCTGCTCAGGCAGTACGGTCTGGAATTGCGCGGCATGGCGGCAGATGCCGGGAAGGCAAAGGGGAAGAAGGCTGCGGAGCTCGAATCCCGCCTTCAGGAGCGCAAGACGCAGATGCTGAAGGACGTATATCATATACTGGCGCTCTGCCTTGGCGTCCCTCCCTCGGAATTCGAATGGCAGGACCGGACAATGACGCCGCTCCAGTTCAGTCAGGAAATGCTCGAAACGGACCTGCAGGGAGACTACGTCATGCTTATGAACGACCCGGCCAGGGAGTATGGCAAACTGTATGAAATCCAGTATGACAGGCACATGTACGACGGTCAGAACTGGCTCTATCTCAACCTGCCCCTCGACAGGATAAAGGAAATGGCAATCGCATCCATCAAGGCTGGCACGGCAATGTATTTCAGCTGCGACGTGGGCAAATACTTCGACCGCAGCAAGGGCGTGCTGGACCTTGCCAACTACGACTACGAATCCCTGCTGGGAGTTAAGTTCACCATGGACAAAAAGGAGAGGGTGCTGACCCATGCCAGCGGGTCGAGTCACGCGATGACCCTTATCGCCGTGGACATAAAGGAGGGCAAGCCCGTCAAATGGATGGTGGAAAACAGCTGGGGCCCGTCTTCCGGATACCACGGCTGCCTGATAATGACGGATGAGTGGTTCAACGAATATATGTTCCGTCTCGTAGTGGAGAGACGCTTCGTCCCTGAAGACCTCAAACCCCTGCTGCAGCAGACCCCGGTGCTCTTGCCTGCCTGGGATCCCATGTTCATAGCGGAGGAGTAAGAATCACTGGACTCTCCCCGCTACCGGAACTGGATGTCGAATCCTTCGGAAAGAAGCGGAGCGGCGAGTGACCTCATTTCATCGACGGAATACCGGCCTATTCCCTCCATTGGGGTGGGCCGGTCTATTGTATATACCTGAATCTGCCGCGGCCTCAGGGTCCTTACTATGTCCATCCATGCATTCAGCACCTCTGGGGCGCCGGAATCGAAGCCGGGGGCCTTTAGGAACATGGTCTGGAGTATGAAATCTCCGCGGAAACGTTTCAACGCCTCTACGGTGCGTGCCACGCTGTATCCGGGAGCGGGCCGGTTTATCAGGGCCGCATATCGGTCATCGGGGGCATCTATTTTCATGACCGGATTGTCGACCTTGCGCAGGGCCTCGAAAACATCGTCCTTGTGCACCATGGTCGCGTTCGACAGGACGGAAACCTTTGCCTGCGGGAAAAAACAGTCGCGCAGCCGCAGCGTATCTTCGACTATGGCAGGGAAGTCCGGGTTCAGTGTAGGCTCCCCGTCTCCGCTGAAAGTTATGGAGTCCACCGGCGTGCCCTCGAGCAGCAGGGCTGTCAGCTTGTCCTCCAGGGCGCTGCGCACCTGGGCTGCGGTCGGCAGCACGCTGTCGTCCCGTCCGTCTTTGTTCCATCCGCATTCGCAGTAGATGCAGTCGAAATTGCAGATTTTTCCTTTGATCGGCAGCAGATTGATGCCCAGCGAACTCCCGAGTCTGCGGCTGCGTATAGGCCCGAAAACAGTGTCTTCCCTTAACATGGCTTGTTTTTTCGGGCAAAGATAGAACAAATCCTGCGTTATTTCTATCTTTGTGCCGGAGTGAGTACGGAATATTGTAAATGGACATGCAGGACAAGCCTCGATTGATGGTGGCGCTCAATCTGACGCCCGATTCTTTCTATGCCCCCAGCCGCGTGTCTTCCCCTGACGGAACTTTCGCCATGCGGGTGAAGGCTCTGGCGCGTGCTGGAGCGGATATATTGGACCTCGGTGCAGTCTCCACACGTCCCGGGGCTGCGGAAGTCCCGCTCGAGACCGAGTGGGAGAGGCTGGAACCGGCCCTGCGCGTCTTGTCGCGGCATGGACTCCACGGCATGCGCCTTTCGATAGACACAACGAGGGCTGAGGTGGTGCGGCGCGCTTCGATGATAGTGGACAGTTTCATAGTCAACGACATATCCGCAGGAGAGGATGATGCCGGGATGCTCGGCGCAGTCGCCGCTCTCGGCCTTGACTACATCGCAATGCACAAACGCGGGGGGCCGCGCACCATGGATGCCATGACCGACTATCCGGAAGGCATAATGGACAGCCTGACAGAATATTTCAGGAGCTTTTCGCAGAAAGCGGAAGCGGCCGGAATACAGAACTGGATACTCGACCCCGGGCTCGGCTTTGCAAAAACGCCGGAACAGAACTGGGAGATATTGCTGCGCCTGAGAGAACTGAAACGTTTCGGCCGGCCTGTGCTCATAGGTGCCGCAGACAAGCGCTTCACGCGCTCCGTGCCCCCGGAAGCGGCACGCTTGTTCCCTGATGCTGCGGACGGGACGGAAGTTGCGGAAAGCCTTGCCGCCAGCCGTGGCGCCGATATCCTGCGGGTGCACCGCTTATAAGTCCGAGTGCTTATTTGTCTGAGTGTGGGGGCATTTCTCATGGTCTCAGGCCACCCCGCGAAGTCGGGTAAAATCAGGATTCAGTACGATGTTTTGCTGTATGCAATGATATCGCTACCTTTGCAAGCTATAAATCGAGTCGGATATGAAATCGGAGCATTGCTATCGGGCACCTGAGACTGCCGTATGCGAAATCGAAGAGGCCGCGCTTATTTGCGTAAGCGGAGATGGACAGAATGAGGGTTATGATGAATACCCCATCAATTGGTAAAAAGCTATGGGCATGAAAAAGATTATCAGAATCGCCATCCAGGCGCTTGTGGCATTTGCTGCGCTTGGATGTGTAAAAGAGAACGCTTTCGAAACGATTCCGGGCGACAGCATTATCCGGGAGTTTACCGCCTCATTCGACGGGGCATCGACAAAGACCGCGTTGGATGGCGGAAATGCCGTTCTCTGGGAAGCCGGGGACAGAATCGATTACATGTACTCCACCTCGAACGGAGTGCAGAGCATGACGGTGGAAGAAGGCGGCCCGGCAGTGAAGATATGGGTTGAAATGGAGGAAAGCGATACATGGTTCACGGCAGTATATGGAGCGTCCACGGTTGCCAAAGGTCCCGTGGAGGGAGTGTTCACGGTGAGCGGCGTTGTGCCGTCGGTGCAAGACGGGCTTTTCCCCTCCGCCCATGTGTCAGTTGCCCACCTGAGCGGAAAGGAGCTTGACTCGAAGGAATTGAAATTCCGGAATCTCACGTCGCTGATTAAATTCTCGCTGACCCGGGAAGATATTGCTGCCGTCGTATTTACTGCCAACGGAGGCGAGAGCATAAGTTTCGGAGCGAGCGGGCTGGCGTCTATAAGTTTCGACGGGAGTGGAAATCCCAAGGCATCATCTATAGGAGAGACGTCTTCTAATATAACAATCGACATAAATGGTGCCGGCACTTACTACATTTCTATTTTGCCGCAGACGCTCAAGGCCGGATTTACGCTGAAGTGTTATGATGGCGCAGGAGGCGACTTGGGAGAGATTAGGTACGACAGACCACTTGAAATCTGCCGCAGCAGTATTGTGACCCTTGGAGAATTAGAATCATTAATAGACAAGGAGGACCCTGCAGGCGGGACGGAAAGCGGGTTCTATCTTGGTATCATAGGATTCAATACCGGATTAGATACCTACCCGATTCAGTATCTTTCCGCGGATTCTTCAAGTGGATATTACTCATTCATTGATGGATTGACGACCAAAAATGGTACCTTGCTTTATTATGCAGTGGACAAATCGATTGACAACTTGCAGGCGGCAAGATTCCCTGATGACCTGCATGATGTCGCAATCGTTACATTCACTGATGGTCTGGACCGTGGTTCGCTCGATATAAGCGATGCGTATCTGACCAATGCGGATTATTTGCTGGCATTGAATGCACGCCTAATCGGCGAAACCGTATCCGGACAGCGAATCACATCCTGGTCCATAGGAGTAAGGGGCGATGATGTAACTAATTACGCCACGTTCCAAAACAACCTGAAAAACCTTGCCACATCGTCAGAGAATGTGTATGAACTTGCTGATATGTCCCAGGTGAATGGCGCCTTTTCAGAAATCGCGGATATTCTGGGCGAGCCGAAGTATCTTCAAAGGTTCGTCTTCAATGTTTACGGACTCTCACATGGGGAGCGATGCCGTTTTACATTTGATGACATATCCAACTACAGCTCCTCTGCTCAGTATATCGAGGGAACTTTCAACCGATTGAACAGGACTCTGGAGAATGTGCGGTACGTTGGGCTGACTTCGACATCCGGGTCTGTTGTCTCAGGCATTTTGAATGCAGATAACTCCTATACATATGCATTTGAAGGCATACAGGCGATAGACGGCGGGATAGTCTCAGGAGATTATGTACAATATTGGTTTACCGAGGACGGCATGTGGGGCCGTGATGCAGGGTTTATATTCGACCCGGCGACAATCGGCATCGAACGGGTTAAGCGGTCAACGGCAATTATGCTGAACATCGATTGCTCGAGTTCGCTGAACGGAGAAGGCTTGGGCACCTTGAAAAATGGCGCAAGGTCTTTCATAGAGAGATTGTGTGAGAAACAGGCGGATCAGTTTGATGTCAGCTCCGTGAGCCTTGACCAAACGGAAGCATCTATGGCCGTGGGTTCGTCCATACGGCTCAGGGCCACTGTATCGCCTGCCACAGCATTGCGTAAAAGCGTAGAATGGTCATCGACCGCCCCGACTGTAGCATCAGTTGATGAAAAGGGAGAAGTGACCGCCCATAGTCCCGGATTTGCGACGATAACGGTGAAAACGGTGGACGGTGGCTATACTGCAACTTGCCATATTTCAGTGCTCATGCCTGTAAAAGAGATACGATTGAGTGGAGAGACAAGTGTACTGAAGGAGGGCGGGAGCGTAATGCTCGCTGCGGAAGTGCTTCCGCAAAACGCTACAAATAAACAGCTTGTATGGAGAAGTTCTGATGGTGGCATAGCCTCTGTAAGTCAAGACGGATTGGTGCGGGCAGTTTCACCCGGGACCGTCACGATTTCCGCTACGGCGCAGGATGGCTATGGTGCAGTAGGGACGAGCGAAATCACTGTTGATTTCAGCTTCCACGAAACCGCGGCAGGATTGAATATGAAGATGGTCTATGTGAAGGGCGGAGATTTTAGGATGGGTATAGCAGGATCCACCAACTCAGTATTCCGCATTCTTGATTCATTCTACATCGGAGAGTGCGAGATTACACAGAGTGAGTGGGAAAAAGTGATGGGGACTTCGATACAGCAGCATTATGGAGAAGAAATCACGACCTGCGTTAACCCCGACTATCCGATGTACTATGTCTCTTGGTATGATGCCAAGGCCTTTTGTGATGAATTAAGCCGCCAAACAGGGCGGACGTATTGCTTGCCCACCGAGGCCCAGTGGGAGTATGCAGCGCGAGGCGGCAGAAACGACGATGGGACTACGTATAGTGGAAGCAATAATGTCGCTGAAGTTGCATGGTATTACAATAACCGGATAGGACCGGGGTGCTACTATGTAAAAACACGAAAACCCAATGGACTCGGATTGTATGATATGAGCGGGAATCTTTCAGAGTGGTGCTCGGACTGGTATGATGCAAACTACTACTATACAAATGATACTGTTAATCCAACGGGACCTCCCGAGGGTACATATAAAGTTCTCAGAGGCGGGTGTTGGAACTCTTCTAGCAGTTCCTCCCCAAGCCATCATGATTTTAATTATTATACCTATTGTCTTGCAGTATACGGTCGGGACGCTTATACTCCCAGTAAACATAAAAACTGCATTGGTTTCCGCGTAGTAGCACTTCCGGAATGACAAGTTCCACAAACAATTATTGCCAGATGCCGAACCGTAATATGATTTTTAAAGGCAATCAAACGGGGATGTCGCTTAATTAACACGGATTTACAGTATTAAAATTCATGGAATTATGGAAAGTTCAAGAAAAATTTTCGTTCAGCGAACGCACAAGCTTTTGGAACAGTATGCTTCATTTGGAGCGAACTTGCCTGAAGAAGAACAATTTGAGATGACCTTGCTCATAAACGCATGTGTAGGACTGATATTTGTTGGATATCAAGACAGGAGATATAAGATGCCGGGCGAGTTAATAGACTCCATAGGCATACCATTAGACTCAATTAGCACCTGCAAAAATGGCAAGAATGATGAGCCTAAAACTTTAAAGAATGTATGCAAGCATATTCGCAATTCCATTGCTCATGCACGCTTTGAGTTTATTAATGCTAATAAAAAGATTCATAAAATAAAATTCATAGATCAAACCACAAACGGAACGGAAGAAACTTTTAATATGACCCTCACTTGTGAGCAATTTAAGACATTGATTGAAGAATTATACAAGTTGCTTACGAAGTGTCCGGAAGTAAAAGCGGAAGCTAAATAATTGAACGATTGGGGCAAGTCGAGAAGGATTTGCATCGGTGCATAAAACGGAGCATCTGTTGTTCTTATATACCGGGCCCCATGCTGATTTGTTCAAGGAATAGGACTAAAAGCCCTCTAAGCTGTGGGTCGCGCGTTCGAGTCGCGCCGGAATCACTACTGCCGCAATTGTTTGTCCTAAATGGTTGCGGCAGTTTTTCTGTTATGCTGGCGATGTCTCTGTCTGTCCGGGATGTCCGGCCTCTTTTGGAATCGTTTAAGAAGAAAGACACTTGCGCATGTAAGTGTCTTTCTTCTAAGAATTTCCATATGTTTTCCCACATTTTCGGCCGTAAAAATAATTAAAAAATCACATTTTCGGCAGAAAAAACGGTCGAAAAATCACATTTTCGGGGAGGATGGCCCTCCCCGAAAACGTGTTACATTGTCTCCTTGAGGCTCTGGAGGCTGGCAAGCAGTTCTTCCGCGGATATGATGATGCGCCGGCGCAGTCTCAGACCCATGCATCCTCCCAGCACGATGCCGGTCGCGGAGCCGCAGATGAACGGGAGCCTGAAACTCTCCGGGAAGTCGCGGATGAACAGTTCGGCAATCATCCATGACAGCCAGAACAGCAGCATGGGGATGCCCACCCTTATCCAGTTCACGTAGCTTTCCTTGAACTTGCTGAGCTCCTCCGCCGCCGTGACCATGTTGCAGTCCAGCGGAGGGATGTGGCGGTTGATGAGCAGCGAGCCCGCTAGGCAGCCCAGCATCATCAGTTCCGTGGCGATGAAGAAAGGAACGGAAAAGCCGGTCTCGCAGAAACTCCAGGCCAGCGCTATGGCAACCACGCAGAGAAGAGGGACGCGGGATGATGTGCTCCTGAGCGAGTTGAGGTCTCTGCGGTATGACTTGCGCAGCATGTTCTCGTTGATTATCTTCTGATTGTCCAGAGTTTCGCGCAGCTGCTGCATCTGCTGCTGCATCTCCTTGAATGTGTCGTCGATATGTTCCATGTTACAGTCGTTTTTTTTGGTGGTGTCTGCCCTGAAAGCTGATTGCGGCCTGCTGCGGCAGTCGGTCATTCCGAGGCGGATTTCAGTTGTTCTTTTATGCGGACAAGACGGACAGAGACGTTTTTTGCGCTTATGCCGACGATTTCGCCGATTTCTTCGTAGCTGAGGTTTTCCAACCACAGGAGGACGATGGCCCTGTCGAAAAGTCCCAGCTTCGATATGCGCTCGCGGAGTTTGCCGGCCTGCCGCGCCCTTTCGTCCCTGTCTTCGAACAAGTCTATATCCAGTGACAGCGGCCCGGCGTGGATCCTGCGCCTTTTCGCCCTGTCGTATGAAATGCAGGTGTTGAGGCTGACTTTGTATATCCAGGAGTTCAGGGCTGCATCACCGCGGAACTTTCCGGAACCTTTCCACAGGTTGATGAGGATCTCCTGGAACAGGTCTGCGACCTCCTCCTTGTCGGATGAGAACATGTAGCACACGGTGTATATCGTGCCGCGGTATTCTCTGACTAACTGTTCGAATTCGTGCTCTGTCATCGTCTTGTCTTTGCCCATTAGACGCAGGAAAGTCCGTAAAACTACAAAAAACCGTGAAAAATCAATACCGCTTGTTTTGTCCGCGAAAATTGATATTTTTGCGACACCGTCCGAACGTGGCGGCATAATGACCAAATTTACATAATTATGAAAGCGAAATTCATCTTCCTAAGCGTGCTGGCAGCACTGCTCGCAACCGGGAACTCCTATGCCTGCTCCCGCGTTGTATTCCATGGCAAGGACAATCTTGTGGTCGTCGGACGTACCCTTGACTGGAGGACCCCCATTCCCACTCATCTGTATGTCTATCCGCGTGGCCTGAAAAAGCAGAGCATGCCGGATGACAAGGCCGCCCTTCACTGGGAGGCGAAATACGGGTCCGTGCTTGCGGTTTCATACGACGGCGGGGCCACCGAAGGCATGAACGAAAAGGGTCTGGTGCTGAATGCCCTTTTCTGCAAAGGCTCGCTCTACAGGACTTCGGCCAACACCGATATGTCTACCATGAGCCTTGCAGTGTTCGTGAGCTTCTTCCTCGACAACTTCGCCACCGTGGACGAGGTGGAAGCCTGGCTCAAGGCCAACGACTTCTCCATCTACGGGCAGGACTTCGACGGCGGCACCGAGGCGGCGCTGCACTGGGCGTTCACCGACCGCACGGGCACCACGCTCGTCATGGAGTACCAGAACCGCGAACTCTACCTCTACAAATCCGACAAATACGATGTCCTGACCAATGACCCTCCTTTCGACAAGATGCTCGAACTGGGCAAGTACTGGGATCAGATAGGCGGAGCCAACATGCTTCCCGGCACCGTGCGCAGCGCCGACCGCTTCGCAAGGGCGTCTTTCTTCATCAACCACATCCCAACGGACGTCGACGACAAGACTGCCGTCGCTTCGGTCATCAGCGTGCTCGCCAATGTCGCGGTGCCTCTCGGCTATGAGTTCGAGAATGCTCCCAACCTGTCTTCCACCCAGTGGCGCAGTGCCGCCGATGCCAAGAATCTGGTATATTACTTCGGCTTCACCACCGAGCTTTCCAATTTCTGGATAGACCTTTCCAAAGTCAATCTGAGCAAGGGCGCCCCCGTGCTGAAGCTCGACACTACTGACAAGACCGGCCTGACCGGCTGCGTCAACGACAAACTGAAGACGTCCGCGCCTTTCAAACCTATGTGGTAAACAAAATATGGACTTGCACTTCACCGGCATCGTCATAGGTATAGCGACATTCTTAATCATAGGGATATTCCATCCGCTGGTGATTAAGGGGGAGTATTATTTCGGAGTAAAGTGCTGGTGGGCCTTCCTGCTCGCCGGAGTCGCTGCCATAAGCGCTTCCCTGTTTGTCAGCGACGTGACTCTGTCCACCCTTCTCGCAGTCTTCGGGGCCTCGTCTTTGTGGGGCATACACGAGCTGTTCGAGCAGCGCAAAAGGGTCGAAAAGGGATGGTTCCCCAAGCGGGAGAGGAAGCCGGAGAAAAAGTAAGACATACACATCAATGAAAAATCCCTTGCGTGGAAATTCCGCGCAAGGGATTTTTAGTCTACTGTCGGGGGATTTCTATTCCAGCGTCCACTCGACCCCGTCCTTGGTGTCTTTCACCTGGATTCCGAGGGCCTTGAGAGAGTCGCGTATGCGGTCCGACTCGGTCCAGTCCTTGGCGGCTTTGGCCGCGGCGCGCTGCCGGAGCACCATTTCCATGAGTCCGTCTATCACCTTGCGGCCGCTTTCGGAGCCGGAGCCGCTTTCGTCCTTCAGCCCGAGCACTCCGAACACCACGTCGTCGAACAGCTGGCAGAGCGTGTCTATGTCGCCCTTGCCCGGCTTTATGGTGCCGGCCTTGGCAGAATTGATGAAGCGCACGGCGTCTGCCACATGCGCCAGGGCCACGGGCGTGTTCATGTCGTCGCAGAGGGCGTCGTATATGCCCTCGAAGATTGCCCGCACCTCGGCGGATTCTGCCGTGCAGCTGTCGGGAGCCACGCCGAAAGACTCCTCCCCGTATTTGTATTCAGGGGCCTTCCTGCCGGCCATGGCATAGAGGTCGCGCGCCGCCTGCAAGATGCGGGCAAGACCCTTTTCCGCGGCGGAAAGCGCCTCGTTGGAAAAGTCGAGAGTGCCCCTGTAATGCGCCTGGAGTATGAAGAAGCGCACGGTCATGGGACTGTATGCCCTCTCAAGTTTGGGGTGGGACCCGCTGAACAGCTGCGGAAGTGTGATGAAGTTGCCGAGGCTCTTTCCCATCTTCTGGCCGCCTATTGTGATGAGGTTGTTGTGCACCCAGTAACGCACGCCCTGCGTGTTGCGGCATGCGACGTTCTGGGCTATTTCGCATTCGTGGTGGGGGAACATCAGGTCCATCCCTCCGCCATGTATGTCGAACTCGCTGCCGAGATACTTTTCGCCCATCACGGAGCATTCCAGATGCCAGCCGGGGAAGCCTTCGCCCCAGGGGGATGGCCAGCGCATTATGTGCTCCGGCTCCGCCTTTTTCCAGAGGGCGAAGTCGTAAGGCGCACGCTTGTCGCCCTGTCCGTCGAGGCTCCGCGTGCCCTCCAGCGTGTCTTCCAGGTTCCGGCCGCTGAGCACGCCGTAGCGGTGGCCGCGGTTGTATTTCTGTACGTCGAAATAGACGCTGCCCCCCGATTCGTAGGCATAGCCCGCGTCGAGAATGGTTTTGACGGCCTCTATCTGCTCCACTATGTGGCCGCTGGCCCTCGGCTCTATCGAGGGCGGGGCGCAGTTGAGCAGGCGCATGGCCTCGTGGTAGCGCAGCGTGTAGGTCTGTACCACTTCCATAGGCTCCAGCTGCTCTATGCGGGCCTTCTTGGCTATCTTGTCCTCGCCCTCGTCGGCATCGTGTTCGAGGTGTCCGACGTCGGTGATGTTGC